>NZ_JAVREM010000008.1:0-170346 GCF_031845425.1 Streptomyces millisiae | reverse complement strand
CGGGGCGGGGGGGGGGGGGGGGGGGGGGGGCCCAGGCGGCCACGCGGTCACCGACCGTCAGCCGGTCGCCGGCGACCCGCGCGAGGGGGCGCCACTGGTCGGGCACCCGGGTGGCCGCGGTGACCCGGGCGCCGACGGCCAGCATCCGGAGGCCGAAGAGGCGGCCGAACAGCGACTCGCCGAGGACCGCGACGCGGGTCGGCGCCGGGCCGGCGGGCAGCGTGACGACCCGGCCGTCGCGGCTGGTGCCCAGTTGGACGCCGGCGTCGGCCCGGCTGAGCCGGAAGGGGGTCCCGGGGTCGTCCCGCCAGTGCGCGGTGGGCGGTGCCGGGTGGTCGCGGAGGCTCATCGTGGTGCTCCCGGGGAGCCGATGCCGATCGTCTCGACCAGCGAACGGAAGGGGTGGGCGAGGGGAAGGGTGGCCAGCAGCCCGGCCCGCTGGTCGGTCGGGGTGTCGGGCAGGACCCCGGCCCGCAGCAGGCGCTCGCGTTCGGCCGCCGCGTGCTGGGCCATCACGCTGACCAGGCGCACCGCGGTCAGGACCCGCAGCGCCGCCCCCTCCCTGGTGAAGGTGGCGGCGGCGACCACGCGTTCCGCGGCGCAGCCGGCCAGGCCGCCCCACAGCCGCGACCACTCCTCCTGGGAGGCGACCGGCACGGCGACCGAGCAGTGGGTGAGGTCGGCGCCGGCCCAGCTGGTCCGCAGCGCCCGTCCCTCGCCGGCCGCGTCCCCGGTCTCCCGCAGCAGGTCACGGACCTCGGAGGCGCGGAGCGGGGTGGTGGGGGCGCCGGCCGCGGCGAGGCGGGCCCGGACGCGGGCGGTGGCGGCGGCCGTCGCCGCCCGCGCGCCGGCGGTGCCGCCGCCCCGCCGCTCGGCGGCGTCGGGCGTGCCGAAGCTCTCGCAGCGCAGCACCAGCCAGGAGCGCACGGCGACCGGCCGGGGGCCGCCGGGCAGCTGTCGGTAGGCGGCGGTGGGCTGGTACCCGTGTTGGAAGTCCCAGGGCGGCAGGCCGAACTGCTCGACCACGAGCTGGGCGGCGGCCGGCCGCGCCGGGTCACTGTCGAGCCAGTCGCGGACGATCGCGGCGGGCAGTCCTGGCAGCGTGCCGGCGGGGAACGCGAGGATCGCGGCGCAGCCGCGCCCGTCGGACAGCACGCCGAGGTCGGGGACGTCGGCGGGCAGGTTGCGGTCGGCGACCTCGCTGACGTCCAGGGTGCGGAGCAGCGTGTGCGCGAGCCCGAGCCGCTCCTGCCCCGAGACGGGCGAGGCGGGCGCGGCGGAGGCGGCGGGGGCGAAGGCGTCGTTCCGCAGCCGGTCGAGCAGCCGTCGGTCGGCGAAGGCGCCCCGGCGCCGCAGCAGCGCTCCGGTGAGGACCAGGACTCCGGAGGCGGCCGGGGCCCAGCCCCGGTGGTCGTGGAGCGCGAGTCCGGCCACCAGCAGGGCGAGGCCGCTCTGCACGGCCACCAGCCGGGCCCGGCCGAAGCGCGGCCACGCGGTGCGGAACCTCATGGCGCCACCTCCTCTTCGCTCTCTTCGTCCGCTGCTTCCTCTGCTTCCTCGCCCGCGGTCGGGGCGCGCTGTTCCTCGGCGGCGGCGCGGGGGTCGAGGACCGGGCCGCCGGGCAGCAGGTCCACGAAGGCGCCCGGCATGGTGGGCGCGTCCTCGGGCGCGTAGCGCAGTCGTCGAACGGCGTCGGCGGAGGCGAACGGGTAGGCGGTCCCGGCGTCGGTGATCAGCGTGTGGGTGCCGCCGGTGCCCCCGGAGGTGGTGGCCAGCACGACGGCGCCGGCGCCGGCCGGCAGGTAGACGGCGTCGAGCAGGCCGAGGCGGTCGCCGTTCGCCGGGCCGACCGGCGTGAGCCCGGGCGGCTCCGGCATCGCCTCCGGCAGGTGGACGGTGGCCCGCCAGGGCGCGTCGCCCGGCCGGCTGCCGGGCGGGGTGCTCACGCACACCGGCTGGTCGCGGCCCGGTTCCTCCGCCGCGGGCAGGGCGTCGGGCCACGCCGCGTCGCCGGGCGCCGGCTCCTCGGAGCGTGCGGCCGCGGCCGCCTGGGTCCCGCTGAGCTCGTGGTCCGCCGGCGCGGTGGCCCCCAACAGCGCGTGCACCAGCGGGGAGACGGACACCAGGCCGTCCGGGCGCACCAGGTAGTACTGCGGCTCCGCGCCGCCGGCCCCGGTGTGGGCCAGGTCCCCGACCTCGGCGGGAAACGGCAGCTCGACCTCGGGCGGCCGGCCGGCGGCGCCGGATTCGAGGACGGTGATCTCCGGCCCCTCGGGCACGGTCGCTACGACCTCCCGCGGCAGCGGGACGGCGCGCACCCGCTGGAGGCCGAGCAGGTCGCGGACGGCCTCGGTCAGGGCGTACCGGCGGCCCTCGGTGAGCAGCCAGAGACCGTCGTCGTCGGTCCTGGCCAGCACCGTGCTGCCCGCCGCGTCGTCGCCGGGTGCCACGCCGGGCACGGACACATACAGCGCGGTCGCGGTCGGCGGTCCTTCGGTCTCCGCCGGGGTGACGCACAACGTCCAGTCCTCGTCGACGAGTTGGTCGGCGCCGGGCAGCGCGTCCGGGGCGCCGGGGATGCCCACGGGCAGCCCGCGCGGCGCCCGGTCGAGGGTGGCCTGCCGCACCCTGGTGAGCTCGCCGCCGCCGACCAGCAGCGCCGAGCTGAGGTTGAGCGCCGGGTGCACGGTCCCGTCGCTGACGACATAGCTGTCCCCGTCGTCGCCGACCACGACGGCGCCGGCCGTGGGCAGGGCCGGGCCCCGGCCGCCGCCGAGCCAGCCGACGATGCCGAAGCCGGCCAGGATCAGCACGGCGAGGGCCGTGCCGCCGGCCAGCGCCCGGTTCAGCCGGCGGCGCGGGTCGAGGACGGCCTCGTCCGCGCCGCGGAAGACGCTGGTGCTCCGGCGGAGGTGGTCGTAGGCGTAGGCGTCCGCCCGTTCGCGTGTCGTGGCCATCCGTCAGTCCCCGTTCCCGCCGCGCGGCGTGGTGGTCGTGGCGTCGTCGCCGCCGTCGAGCCAGCGCAGGCTCGGGGCGGCGCGCCGGGGCCCGGCGGGCGCCGACCGGCGGTCCTCAGGTCCCGGCCAGGCGCGCCAGCCGCGCGCGGTGGCCCGGCGCACCGCGGGCACGCCGAGCAGGCTGAGCGCGACGGCGAGCAGCAGCGCCCCGCTCCACGCCAGGGCGGTGGCGGTGGCGGCGCCGACCAGCGGCTCGTCGGGCGGGACGGGGCGGACGGCGACGGCGCCGGCCGCGCCCGCCTCGGCCCCGGGCTCCGGGCCGGCGGCCTCGCTCGGACCCAGGTAGGTCAGGGCGCCGAAGGGGTCGACGATCCCGGCTCCGGTGGCCTCGTTGGGGCCGCCGCCGACCGGCGACGCGGTCTCCGTCAGCCGCCGGGCCACCTCCTGGGCGGCGAGCTCGGGGAAGCGGGCCCTGACCAGCGCGGCCACGCCCGAGACCTGCGCGGCGGCGAAGCTGTTGCCCGACTCGACGCGGTAGCCGGAGCCTTCCGGGGCGACCACGGTCAGCGCCTCGCCGTAGGCCGCCAGGTCGACCCAGTCGCCGGTGTTGGACGACTCCATGGGCTGCCCGTCGTCGGTGACCGCGCCGACGGCGAGCACGCCGTCGTAGGCGGCCGGGTACATCAGGCCACCGGCCGGGCCCTGGTCGCCCTCGTTGCCGGCGGCGGCGACCACGACGACGTCGCTGGCCAGCGCGCGGGCCACCGCCTCCCGGACCGGTGGGTCGTCGACCGGGCGGCCGAAGGAGAGGTTGAGCACGTCGACGCCCGCCGCCACCGCGTCGTCGATGGCGGCGGCGATGGTCTCGGGCGGCACCTGGTCGACCGCGCCGTCAAGCCGCACCGGATAGACGGCGGCGGCCGGGGCGACCCCCGTCATCCGGTCACCCGCCGCCCGGCGGGCCGCGATCAGCCCGGCCACGGCCGTGCCGTGGCCCGAGCAGTCCTGCTCGGGCGGCGGCGTGCCGCGCCGGGCCTCGCGCTCGGTCGCCACCGTGGTGAACTCGCTGCCCCGGACGACCGCCCCGTCGGCCAGGTCGGGGTGGCGGGCGTCGACGCCGGAGTCGACGACGCCGACGAGGACGTCCTCGCCGGTGGACAGGTCCCACGCCTGGCGCAGCCCGAGTTGGCCGATCAGCCGGTGCGGGCCGGTGTTCTCCCCCAGGTCGTCCTCGACGACCTGGGTGCGGCACGGCGTGGCCGCGGCCGGTGGCGCGAGCCCGGGGACGCTCAGGAGGGACGCCGCGGCGGCGACCAGGGCCAGGGCCGCGCGGCCCGCCGCCCGCGGCGACGGCCGTCGCCGGTCCCGCTTCCGCTGCACCGTGGTCACCTTCCTCACGCCCTCAGGTCGAGCACGGTGGAGTAGACGTCGCACACGGCGAGGCAGAGCGGGACGACGGACAGCAGGAGCGTCGTCTCCAGCACGTCGATCGCGCGGGCGAGCCGGGGGTTCAGCGGGGTGCGGCCGGCGAGGACGCCGACGGCCCCGGTCACCAGGGCGGTCAGCAGCGCGACCGGCAGGACCACGCCCAGCATCGGGGCCCGCTCGCCGAAGTGGCCGGTCACCGAGGCGAACGCGGCGCCGCCCGTCGCGAGCAGCGCGGTGGCCAGGGGGACGGCGACCTGGGCCGGCTCCCTGAACAGCCGGGCACGCATCAGCGTCAGCAGCACCAGCACCGCCCCGAGCACCCCGGGCCACAGCCGGTTCGAGGCGAACAGCACGCAGGCGCCGGCGCCGGCCACCAGGTGGCTGCCGGTCAGCATGCCGAGCAGCAGCCGCCGGGCGGCGCCGATCCTGGCCCGCAGCCGGTCGTGATCGAGCTGGCTCGGCAACGCCTCCAACTCCTCGACGGTGGCCGCGATCTGTGGGGCGGGGATGCGGGCCAGGCGCACGGCGAGCGTGGGCCACAGGGTGGTGAGGGCCAGGGCGAGCGGGGCCGCGACGGCGGCGGCGCTCGCCGGCGGCACGTCCCAGACCGCGCACACCAGCGCCCCGGTCGCGGCGAGCGGCCCGGCGACCACCAGGGCCGCGAACGTCCCGTCGCCGCCCTCGACCAGCAGCGGCCCGACCGCCCCGACCAGGGCCAACACTCCGCAGGCGAGGAGCAGTTGCCCGGCCGTGCCGCCGCTGAGGATCCCGGGTTCGCCGCCGAGCAGCCGGACCGCGCCGAGCATGGCCGGCGGCGCCGCCAGCACCACGGCGAGGACGCCGGCGGGCGGGTCGGCGAAGGCCCGGGACATCAGGACCCCGACGACGAGCGCGAACAGGGCCGTGGCGAGGCCCAGCCAGCCGGACAGCGGTCCCGGCGCCGCGTCGAGCGCGCCGCAGCCGGTGAGCACGGCCCCGGTGGCCAGCGCGCCGGTGACCCGGCGGGTGGCGGCGGTCGGCCAGGCGGCGCGTACCGCGTCCCTGCCGATGACCTCCACGACGTCGTCGTACAGCGGCGCCGTGGCGTCGTCCGTGCCGTGCCCGACGAACAGCAGGTCGCCCTCGCGCACGTGCTGGCCGGCGAGCGTGCCCGCGGTGTCGAGCCGGGTGCCGTCGGCGCGACGCAGCACCCAGCCGCCGTGCCGGACCCCGCCGTCGGGGCCGGGCTCCTGGCCGGCGTGCCGCAGGAGGGCCGGCATCAGTCGGGCCAGCGGGACGGTGGCCGGGACGGCCAGGTCGGCGCGGCCCGTGGGGCCCGCGACGCCGACCCGGACGAACGTCGCTCCGGTGGACGTCGGTTGCTGCTGGGTGAGGCTGCCGCTCATGAGGGGGTCCCGGTGGGCTGGGCGAGGGTGGACAGGGGCGAGTCGGCGCGGACGAGCTGCACCGGGACGTTGCCGAGCCTGCGGTGCAGGAGCAGGCCACGGCCCTTGCGGCGCTGGGCCGGCTTGACGCCCCACAGGGGCAGCTCGTCCTTGGGGATGCTGAGCAGCACGGCGGGTGTGCCGAGTTCCTTGAGGCGGCCGAGCACGGGGTCGGTGACGGCGCGGGCCGAGCCGCCGGCCTGCCGGGTGACCACGATGTGGAGTCCGATGCCGCGGGCCTGCGGGAGCATGTCGAGGAGCGCCTTGAGCGGGTTGCCACGCGAGGTGGCGACCAGGTCGTAGTCGTCGACGAGGAGGTAGACCTCGGGGCCGGTCCACCAGGAGCGGTCGCGCAGCTGCTCCGGGGTGACGTCGCGGCCCGGGAGGCGTTTCCTGAGTCCCTCGACGAGGCCGCCGACCACCTCCATGGAACGTTCGTGGGAGGCGGAGTAGCCGAGCAGGCTGGGCCCGTCGAACTCGCGGAGCATGGTCATGCGGTGGTCCAGGATGATCAGCTTGGCCTGCTCGGGGGTGCGGGTCGTGGTGATCTGCCGGGCGATGCCGCGCAGCAGCGACGTCTTCCCCGACTCGCTGTCGCCGATGACGATCAGCCCGGCGTCCTCGCCCGGGGTGAGCACGACCGGCTCCAGGCGGTTGCCCTCCACGCCGATGGTCACGCCGGGCTGCCCGGTCGCGGCCGCCGGCAGGTCCTCCGCCGCGAAGCTGGTGGGCAGCAGCCGGACCCCGGGGGCGCGGCCGCCCTGCCAGCCGTCGGCCACCCGGCGCACCAGCCGCGCCACGCCCTCGGCGAGCCCGGCGGCGGAGCGGACGCCGTCCACCCGGGGGACGGCGGTGAGGAAGTGCAGCTTCTCGTGGGTGATGCCCCGGCCCGGCCGGTCGCTGGGGATGGTGCGCTGCGCCTTGCGGTCCACCTCGGAGTCCAGGGCGTCGCCGAGCTTCAGCTCCACCTTGGTGCCCAGGAGGTCGCGCAGGCCCATGCGCATGTCGAGCCAGCGGTTCCCGGTGACGACCAGGTGCACGCCGTAGGTGAGCATCCGGCCGGCGACGGCCGTCAACGTCTGCTCGAGATCCGGGTAGTTCTGCCGCAGCACCGCCCAGCCGTCGACGACCAGGAAGACGTCGCCGTGGGGGTCGTCGGTGTGGTTCCGCTCGGCGCGGGCGCGGCGGTAGGCGGCCATCGACTCGACGCCGAGCTCGCGGAAGCGGGTCTCGCGGGCCTCCATGACCTCCAGGACCTCGGCGACGGTCCGGTTGACCACCTCCGCGTCCAGCCGCCCGGCGACGCCGCCGACGTGCGGCAGCCCGGCGAGGGGGAACAGGGTGCCGCTGAAGTCGAGGCAGTAGAACTGCACTTCCGCCGGCGTGTAGCGGAGCGCGAGGGAGGCGATCAGCGACCGGACGGCCGTCGACTTGCCGCTGTGCGGGCCGCCGACGACCGCGACGTGGCCGCCGGCACCCGCCAGGTCCAGCTCCAGCGGGTCGCGACGCTGGTGGAACGGCCGGTCCACGACGCCGATGACGGCGGTCAACCCGGCGTCGTCACCCGCGCGTCGCGGCCGTCCGGCGGGCTCCGCGTGCAGCGCGTCCAGGGGCTCGGGCTCGTCCAGGGGCGGCAGCCAGACCTGGTGGGCCTGCGGCCCCTGGCCGGCCAGCTGGCCGACCATCACGTTGAGCACCGTGCTGCCCGGGTCCTCGCCGTCGCCGAACTCGTCGGGCGCCGGCTCGGGTTCGGGCTCCGGCGGGCGTTCGTCGACGGGCACCGGCACGTAGCCGGCGCGGAACGGCCGGATGTCCGTGCTGCCGCCGAGCACGGCCGAGGCGCCGTCGTCGCCGGTGCGGTAGGCGCCGGAGACGTAGGCGGCGCGGAACCGCTTGAGGGTGGTGGTGTCGGTCTTGAGGTAGCCGTGGCCCGGGGCGCTGGGCAGCCGGGCGGCGTCGGGGACGCCGATGGCGGTGCGGCTCTCGGCCTCGGAGAACGTGCGCAGCCCGATGCGGTAGGACAGGTGGGCCTCGAGTCCGCGCAGCTTGCTCTCGTCCAGGCGCTGCGAGGCCAGCAGCAGGTGCAGGCCGAGCGACCGCCCCAGCCGGCCCATCTGGACGAAGAGCTCGGCGAAGTCCGGCTTCTGCGTGAGGAGTTCGGAGAACTCGTCGACGACGATGAACAGGCTGGGCAGCGGCGGCAGTTCGGCCCCCCGCTGGCGGGCGCGTTCGTAGTCCCGGATGGAGACGAGGTTGCCCGCGTCGCGCAGCACCTCCTGGCGCCGGTTCATCTCGCCGGAGAGCGCCTCCCGCATCCGGTCCACCAGGCTGAGGTCGTCCTCCAGGTTGGTGATGACGGCCGCCACGTGCGGCAGTTCGGCCATGCCGGCGAAGGTCGCGCCGCCCTTGAAGTCGACGAGGACGAAGTTGAGCTGCTGGGGCGAGTGGGTGGCCGCCATGCCGAGCACCAGGGTCCGCAGCAGCTCGGACTTGCCAGAGCCGGTGGCGCCGACCACCAGGCCGTGCGGGCCCATGCCGCTCTGCGCCGACTCCTTGATGTCCAGTTCGAGCAGCCCACCGTCCGCGGACACCCCGATGGGCACCCGCAGGCTGTCCCGCATGGGCCTGGCGCGCCACAGGGTGTCGAGGTCGAGGTGCCCGGGGTCCTGGATGCCGAGCAGGGCGGGCAGCGTGTTGACGGTGGTCGTCAGGTCCTCCGCGTCCCCGCCGGTGTCCACGTCCGCGCGGCAGGGGGCGAGTTGCATCGCCAGCGCCTCCGCCTCGGCCACGGTGAGCGCGTCGGCGGTGCCGAGGTCGTCGAGGGTGTCGCCGGCGCGGACCGCGAGCGTCCTCTCCCGGATCTCGAACCGCACGCCGTGCGCCTCGGTCAGCGCGGCGGCCTGGCCGTCCACGTCGAGCACCGTGACCGCCTGCATGCCGTTGGGGTCGAGCAGCGCCTCGCCGCCGCCGACCAGGCCGCCGTCCAGGACGACCAGCAGGTGCGGGAGGTCGGGGTCGGGCGGGGCGCCGCGGTGGAACCGGGTGCGGCGGCTGAGCTCGGTGCCCAGCCACTCCTCCAGCACGGCCAGCGACGGGTGGATCATCCGCACCGGGCCCACGTGGTCCAGTTCATCCGGGTGCTGGAGGTGCGGCAGCCATTTCAGCCACCCCCACTCAGGGCCCTCGACGTCCCGGACGCACGCCACGACCCGCAGGTCCCGCGGCGAGTGGAACGTCACCGCGTGGGCGATGATCGCGCGGAACAACGCCCGCGCCGCCGCCCGCTCCTCGTCGTCGGTGGCCGACACGGCCGCGAAGCGCCGCAGCGCGACCTGCACCGGCAGATCCGGGACGACCGAGTACGTCGTGACGAACCGCTTGAGCGCGGCGGCGCACAGCGGGTCCAGGTCCTCCACGGGCGCGGACTCGCCCGGAACCAGCGGCCGCGCCAGGTGGTGCGGGCCGAGACCGACCCGCACCACACCGAAGTCGGCGTCGCCGCTTCGGCGTTCCCACAGCCGGCGGCTGTCGGCGAGGCACCACAGCTGGCGCGGCTCGGGCGCGCCCCACTCCAGCGCCTCGCGCTGCGCCTCGGCGGTGCGCCGCACCTCGGTCCTGGTGCGCTCCAGGTGCCGCAGGTACTCGCGGCGGTCGTTGCGCGCCTGGCCCTTCACCGTGCCGCGCTGCCGCATCAGGAACCCGACGACCATCGCGACGCAGGACACCAGGAACAGCCCGCCGATGATGTAGCCGATGGGGCCGCGCCGCATCGTCAGCATGTAGAACACCGAGCCGAAGCCGCTGAGCGCGGGCAGCACGGTCATCCAGATGTTGGTCTCCTCCGGCTTCGGCAGCAGCGGGGGCGGCTTCAGCACCAGCTCCTTCGTCGGCACCACAGGACGCGCCACCCGCGCCGGCCGCCGCACCACGGTCGTCGGCCCGCTCATGACCGGCTCCCGGGGCCCTTGCGCCACTCGTCCAGCAGCCGGTCGGCCTCGTCCGTCAGGCTCATCCGGGCCGACTCCCGGAACCGGTCCGGGATGACGTACAGACCGTCCTCGGACACGACTTTCCCCCTCTCTCGTGCCTGCTCGTCCCGCCTACTCGCCCAGCACGCCGTTGGCGGCCCGCCGGTGCGCGGACCACACGTCGGGGTCCTCGGTGAGGTCGGTGGGCCGGCCCTGCCGGCCCGACTCGCGGGACCCCTCACCGTTCGACCGGCCCGCCGCGCCCATCGCGGCCGGTGGCGGGGCGAACGGCCGACCGCCCTGCGCCGCCTCGCGCATCGCGAACCGCTGGGCGACCGCGGCGCGTTGGCCCAGGTTGCGCTGCGCCTCGCGGATGACCTGCTGCTGCGCGGGACCCGGGTGGGCCACGCTCGGCGGCAGCACCCCGCCGTACAGCCCGCCGAGCCCGCCGCCCCCGCCGACGGCCCCCGCGCCGCCGCCGAGCGCGGCGAGGCCGATGCCGGTGGCCATCGCGCTGGGCCCGGTGCCGAGCCCGGAGAGCCGGGTCGCGTACTCGGTGGACTCCCCGAACGGCAGCCCGGTGACGGGGTCGATCCACCGGCCGCTGCCCGGGTCGAACTCCCGGCCCGTCGCCGGATCGACCAGGTAGCCGGTGTTGGGGCTCTGCACCCAGCCGTCGAACTCGCCGGCCTCCGGGCCCAGTACCGAGAGGTACGAGGGGTACTGTCCGTCCGTCGTCTGGGCGTTGGGGGACGGCGGGTGCCCCTCGATCATGTTGTCCCGGTCGGCCGCCGTCGGGCCGGACCTTTCGCTTTCTGGCCGGTCGTCGGCCGTGGCGCGCTGGGCGTCGCTTCTGGCCGCGGTCTCCCGGGTGGCGTCCGCCCTGACCGTGCCGCTCCGCTCGGGGGCGGCCGGCGCGTCGCCGCCGGTCACCCTGCTCACGTCCTGGCTGAGTTGCTCCAGCACGCCGCGGGCCTCCGCGAGCAGCCGCTCCTGTTCCGCCTCTCCGCGCATCGCCGCGCTCACCATGGCCGGGCTGATCGCGTCGGCCGGCAGGTCCACCTGGGCCGCCTCGTACTCGACCAGCAGGGTCAACGCCCGCTCCGTGGCCCGGGCCGCCGCCTCCCCCGCGGTGCGCAGCTGGCCGGCGACCTGCTGGGCCACGGCGCTCGCGCCCTCGGCCCAGGCCGCCGTGCCGCCGAGCCGGTCGGCGAGCTCGGCGAGCCCGGCGCCCCGCTCGGCCTCGGCGTTCGCGGCGGCGTTCGCGAGCCGGTCCCGCTCGGTGGTCCCCGCGGCGGCCAGCGCGGTCCACGCCTCGGCCACCGCGTGGATCGACACGTGCTGGGCGCTGAGAATGCGCGCGATGACTGCCATGAACTCCTCGTCGGTCGCCATCGCCCTCACTCCGATCCGTTCGTCGAGGGCGCCGGCGCCCCGCCCGGGGCGGGGGACCGGCGCTGGGCGGCCGCGCCCGCCGCGACGAGCCGGCCGTGCGCCGCCTGGTCGGTCTCGTCGGCGATCTCGGCCATCAGGTAGGCGCTGTCGCTGATGTCCTGCACGGTCAGCCCGGTCCGGCCCAGCTCGTCCGCCATGGTGGCGGCGGCCGACTCCAGCGCCCGCTCGGCGAGGTCGCCGCCCGGCACGTCACCGAACAGCCCGCGGGCGCCGCCGACACCGCCGAACGCCGCCCGCATCGCGGCGAGTCGCTCGCTGTCCCGGGCCTGATCCCCCGCCTGCCGCGCCGCGCCGGGGTTGAGGTCCACGTCGCCTGATTCGGTCATGGCTCAGCGCCCGCCGCCCATGGCCGCCCGCACCATCGCGGCGCCGCCCTCGTTGCCGATCGTCTGCACGTCGCGCAGCGCGGTGTTCTGCGCGGTCACCCCGTCGTCGAACCCGGCGGACTCGCGGCGGAACTGCTCGTCGCGCTCGTTGAGCACCTGCCCGATGCTGGCGTCCACCTGCCCCTGCTCGACCAGGCCGAGCAGCTGCGTGTGCACGTTGTTCCAGATCTCGGTGTACTGGTCCTGCTGGCTCCTCGTCTGCGTCTGGATCGCGTCGAGGCCCTCGTTGGCAAACCTGATGATGTCGCCGCCGTACGTCATGTCCCCCTGCCTTTCGTCGTCGTTGCTCGTCGCGCTGTGCCGGTCAGAGGCCCTGGGCCACGCCCGCGTCGATCCGGATGCCGGAGGTGTCGACGCCGTTCAGCACGCTCGACGCGTCCGCGTCCGTCTCCCGGCCGGTGTTCGCCGTCAGCCCCAGGTCCTGCGACAGCCCGTCCAGCACGTGGGCCAGCGCCTGCCCGGCGCGTCCCAGGTCCTCGTAGGTCGCCACGGCCCTGCTGGTGCCACCGCCGTGGTAGGCGGAGCTCACGTTGGCGCTGTGGGCGCCGATCCCGGCGGCCACCCCTGCCATGTCCGTGTACGCCTGCTGGATGACGCCCATGACCCGGTCGACCTCTTCGGGAGCGAGCTTCACCTCGTCGCTCATCGCCGTTCCCCCTCGTTCGGACTGGCTCGGACTCCGCCGATCGGGGGCTCGAACTCGGCCCGTCGGCGGCGGAATCGAGTCTGTGGCGGTCGAACGGCGCCGGGCAACGGTCGTCGGCTGTCCCGGACAGCCAACCGGCGTCCGGCCTGGTCAGCGGCGTGTCGGGACACGGATCCGGACACGGGTCCGGACACGCGTTCCCCGAGTTCGCGCAGGAACGGGGGCGGCGGGGCGCGCGGCCTGGCCGGCCTCAGGCCACCGGGGCCTTCGGGAGCACGCAGACGACCTCCGGGTAGGGCAGCGGCGCGGCCGAGGGGGCGAGTGCGCCGGTGGCGGGGTCCCGGGCGAGGACCGCGACGGAGCCGGAGTCCTGGTTCGCCACGAACATCCACCGCTCGTCGGGGTCCAGGCTCAGGTGGCGTGGGCCCCGCCCGCCGCACGGATGGTGGCCGAGAAGCCGCAGCCCGGTGCCCTCCGACCCGGTGACGGCGAAGACCGCGACGCTGTCGTGGCCCCGGTTGGAGGCGTACACGAACCGGCCGTCGGAGGAGACCAGCACCTCGGCGGGCATGTTGCCCGCCGGGGAGACGCCGGCGGGCAGCAGGGAGACGACGGGCCCGGGCGTGAGGGCGCCGGTGGCCCGGTCGTACGCGCAGGCGGTGAGGGTGGAGTCCAGCTCGCCCAGCACGTAGGCGGCGCCCGCCACGGGATGCAGCGCCAGGTGCCGGGGCCCGGAGCCGGGCGCCAGCCGCGTCTCCCGCTCGCTGGTCAGCCGGCCCCGGGCGGCGTCGAAGGCATAGCCGTGGACGGAGTCGGTGCCGAGGTCGACGGCCAGCACGCGGTCGGGGGCGGCCGGGTCGGTCAGCACCATGTGCGCGTGCGGTCCTTCCTGCCGGTCCGGGTCGGGACCCGACCCGACGTGCCGGACGACCTGGCTCACCTCCAGGGGCGCGCCGTCGGGCGCGAGCGTCACCACCCCGACGGTGCCCGTCGCGTAGTTGGCGGTGAACAGGTGCCGGCCCGCCGGGTGCACGCTGAGGTGGCACGGCGCGCCGCCGCCGCTCGGGCAGCTCCCCAGGACGCCCGTGACGCCGCCGTCCCGGTCGAGGGAGAACGCCGACACCCGGCCCTCGCCGCCGGTCTCGTGCACCGCGTACAGCACGCGACCCGACGAGGCGAGGGCCAGGAACGACGGGTCCGCGGCGGGCGTCACGGCGTCGAGCCGGAGCGCGCCGGTGGCGTCGTCGACCCGGGCGACCCCGATGCCGCGCTCGGCGTCGTCGCCGGTGTAGGCCCCGAGGTAGACGCGCGCCGGGCCGACGGTCCGGCGGGTGAGGGGCACGGATGTCATGGGGTACCTCTCTCGTCTCTCCCGGTCGGCCGGCCGGTCGGCTCCGGGACAGGAGGCTTCCCGCCGCGCCCCGCGGCGTCAAGGTCCGGGGACCGCCGGGGTGGGCCGCGTCAGTGGCCGAACCGCCAGGCGCGGGTGTCGGTCAACGGGGCGCCGGCGGGCGCCGGCAGCCGGTTGAGGCGGGCCATCTGCGGGTGGGGGAGGGCGAGCCGTGCCGCGGCGACGTTCTCGGTCACGAACTCCGCGCGCCGCGCCCCGGGGACGGCGGTGATGTCGCTGCCGTGGGCCAGCAGCCAGGCCAGCGCGACCTGCGCCGGGGTGGCGTCCAACTCCTCGGCGACGGCGGCCAGTTCGTCCGCGATCCGGAGGTTGTGCGGCAGGTTCTCCGCGCTGAAGCGGGGGTTGTGCCGGCGCCGGTCGCGGTGGGCGAAGTACTCGGGGGCGCGGATCCGGCCGGTGAGGAAGCCGTGGCCGAGCGGTGCCGCGCACACCGGGGCGATGCCAAGATCGCGCAGGAGCGGCAGCAGCCACGCCTCCGCGCCGCGGGTCCACAGCGAGTACTCCGTCTGCACGGCGGCCAGCGGGTGGACGGCGTGGGCCCGGCGGATCGTGTCGGCCCGGACCTCGCACAGGCCGACCGCCCGGATCTTGCCCTCGCCGACCAGCTCGGCGAGGGCGCCGACGGTCTCCTCGACGGGCACGTCGGGGTCCTCGCCGTGCTGGTAGTAGAGGTCGACGTGGTCGGTGCCGAGCCGGCGCAGCGATCCCTCGAGGGCGAGCCGCACATTGGCCCGCCTGCCGTCCACCGGGCCGTGGCCGGTGTGCGAGAGGATCCCGAACTTGCTGGCCAGCACCACCTCGTCACGCCGGCCGCGCAGGGCGCGGCCCAGCAGTCCCTCGTTGTCGTAGGGGCCGTAGACCTCGGCCGTGTCGATGTGGTTGACGCCCAGGTCCAGGGCCCGGTGGACGGCGCGAACGGCCTCCGCCTCGTCCTCCGCGCCGCCCGGAGCGTACTCGGTCAGCCCCATGGCGCCCAGGCCGAGGGCGGAGACCTCCAGCTCTCCCAGCGTGACCAGCCTCATATCGCGCTCCCCTGCTCGGCACGTCGACGGCCCTGATCAGCATGGGGTGCCGAGCCGGGGAACCGGGCGCTGACACGCGGCCGCGAGGTGATCCTCCGGCTCGTGCGCCACGCCTTCGTCGGTGACGGCGAGCGCGGCGCCGTGCCGGGCCGGGCGGCGACGCCCGGGCGGCGCCTGGACCGCCGGCCTCGGCCGCCTCCGGCTGCGGCGCACCGGCGCCGGGGACGTCACCGTGCGGGAGGGCAACGTGCTGACCGCCGAGCTGACCGTGCCGGCCGGCGCCGGCGGTCTTCACCGAGGAGTACGGCGTGCTCCGACGCCGTCGTCAGTCCTCGACGACCGTCACCAGTCGGTCGTTGAGCGGCTGGGTCGGCCGGTTGCTCGTGTGGAAGATCTGCCGGTAGGCGGCGACCTGACGCGGGGTGACGGAGACCGGGTCGTCGAGCACGATCCACCGCACGCCCTCGGTGCACGGCGGGGTCGTCAGGGAACCGTCGTACTGGTACTGGTCGCGGTCGTCCGGCAGGAACTCGGTGAGGTCGAACGGCTCGTCGATCGCCGCCTCGTCGCCCTCCTCGGTCGGCAGGTTCCGCCAGAGGTCCGTGAAGGCGGACTCTCCCCCCTCCTTCTCCATCAGCACGCCGACGACGGCGAGATCGCCCTCCGCGTCCGCGTGGACGAAGTGCACCTCCATCGCGGTGTGTTCGCCGTCCTCCGTGTGCTCGCTCGGGAGGTGGAAGTGGAACTGCCGCAGGTCGTAGGCCGTCCCCTGGACGATGATCCGGCTGCCGGGGGACACGTTGGCCTGCACGGTGTGGCCGTTGTTCACCAGGTCCGCGGTCACGGGCTCGTAGTCGATGGTGATGGCCGCGTCGGTCGAGGCGTCGATCGCGGAGTCCTCCGGGAGATCTATGGGCGACTGCTCCCGGCCCTCGCCGCAGGCCGCGAAGTCCTCCGAGAGCGTCGCCCAGTACTCAGGCCCGGTGTGGCCGCGGTAGCTCCAGTGGACGGGGGAGGCGGCGCTGGCCGTGTCGTGGCTCCCCGGGCTGAAGGCGGCCGTGACGACGGTGAGGGTGGTGACTCCGGCTATGGCGGACATACGCGCGCGCGTGACGCGAGGGGACATGTGGGCGCACCTCGTTGAGGGGTCGAGTCGACGAGGCACCGGGCTGGTGCCGCCCCAAGCCTTGGATGTGGCCCACCAGCGCATGGAAAAGAGATGATCAAGAGTGATCAAAATCGGGTAATCATTTGAATAGGGCAAGCGGATCGTGTGATTCCATCCGGCCCTGCGGTGGGGTCACCGGGTGACGCAGGTCAGCGCCGCCCACAGCAGGGGCGAGTGTTCGATCCGGCCGGCGGCGCGCCAGTGGTCGAGTCGTTCGCGCTGCCAGCGGCCCAACCGGGCCACGGGGTCGGGGTGTTCGTGGGCGGTGTCGACGGCGACGACCGCCTCCGTCAGCGGGCGGACGGACTCCGGCAGGCCGGCGAGACGGTGGAAAGCGAAGCTGGTCGGCAGCACCCAGCGGGTGGCGGTGACCAGTTCGGCGCCGTTGTGGATCATCGCCGTGGCCAGGCCGAACGACTCGGCGAACCGGAGGTCGCCACCGCTCTCGCAGCCGATGAGGGCGACCCGGGGCGGCGCCGGCCAGAGCCGCGCGCCCGGCTCCCCGTCGGCACGCAGCGGAAGGGTGCCCAGCAGGAGGTCCTTGGCGGACAGTGGCCGGTGGGCCCGGACCGGCTCGGCCAGGCCGGTGGTGCCGGGGCCGCAGCACAGGTGGAGCGCGCCGTCCTCGCTCTGCCCGCCCTCGACCGGCGCGCCGCTCACGTGCCCGACGTAGACGAGTCTGCGGGCCCCGCCGCGCAGCACGTCGCTCAGCCAGTCCCGGTCCAGGTCGGTGCGGCGGAAGCCGTCCGCCGGGGTGGTGAGGGACGGCGCCACGGGGCCCGCGTCGAGCCGGCGCCGGACGAGCGCCAGCAACTCCGGGTCGGAACCCGGCCGTCCCAGCACGGAGCCGAGCGAGGAGTCGGCCCGGAAACCGGGGACCCGGGGGTCGAGGACGAGAACGACCGGGGCGGTGCCGGGGCCGGGGTCCGCGTCCGGTGTCGGGCGCGCCGGGGCGTGCCGGGACCGCGACGACGCCGGCGCGGTGGTCACGACGTCCGCCAGCTCGATCAGCCGGACGTCGTTGTCGTCGTCGACGGCGAGCAACTCCCAGGGGACCTGGGCGACCCGGGGCGACGGCTGGATCCGCACCAGCGGACGGCCCACGCGCGCCGACACCTGCCGGATCTGCGCCGTCAGGCCCGCCGGCCACAGCGCCTCGGCCAGCAGCCACGCGAGCCGCCGCTCGTCCCGGGGGTCGGCCAGGGCGCCCGCGACCACCGCGCGCCGCATGCCCTCCGCGCCCTCGCCCGCCCCCGGCAGCGCGGCGGTCAGCGCGCGCACCGCCCGGTCGACCTCGTCGGCGGGCCCGTGTCCCGTGCCGTGGCCGCGGGCACCGCCGGCCCAGATCCAGGTCATGAACAGGTCGCCGGCGTCGACCAGGCGGATCTGGACCACCGGGCGGCTCGTCAGGTCGTCGGTGGCCCAGAACGGCACCTCCTCCTCGCTCACGATCCGGCGGTGATAGCGGAACTCGGCCGCCGCGACGTACTCCTGGAGCGCGACCCGGTCGGACTCCGCCGACATCCGCACCTTCGGCGGCGGGGCCACCCGCAGGCCGGCGGAGACGGCGGCCTCCGCGGCCACCCCGCCGAGCGTCATCGGTCCCTCGGCGGACCCGTACGTCTTCATGGCCGCGGTCGGGAAGACCGAGCCGGTCTCCTCCGCGGGCCCGGCTGGCGGCGCCGGCGCGGTGCGGTCCAGGGCCAGCGAGGCACCCGCGCTGCGGTGTTCCACCAGTTCGAACAGCAGCCCCTGGTCCTGCCGGCGCATGGCCAGACGGAACACCAACTCCATGGCGTCCTCGGCCAGTCGGAGCCACTGGCTGCGGGCGTGCGCGGTGGCGAAGTCGTAGCGCGCCGCCTGGAGGGCCAGCGCGGCGGGCACGGCGAGGGAGAGCGCGGTGTCGACGGACCGCCGCTCGTGGGCGCCGTGGTCGGTCCGGTTCAGGTTGTCCTCGATGGTCCGCGCGAGCATCAGGTCGACCTGCGCGCACCGCTCGGGCACCTCCCGCTCCTGGTACACGTCGCGGGCCGCCTGGGCCAGCCGCCGCATCTCGGCGATGTCGCCCCGCTCGTAGGCGTGTTGGGCGCCCAGCAGCATGGTGTCCGCGGCGGCGATCGAGGCGCCGAGCCGTTCGAACCGGGCCAGGCTCGCCGCCGTCAGGTCGCCGGCGCGGGCCAGGTCGCCGCGCCGGCCGGCGAGGAAGGCCCGGGCCTGTTCGCAGACCGCCAGGTCACCAAACCGCCGGTGCCGCTCGAAGAACGCCGACGCCTCGGCGAACAACCGCTCCGCCAGGTCGAGTTCACCGCGGCGCAGCGCCACGTAGCCCCGGTTGGCGAGCAGCGAGTGTTGCTCACCCGCGTCGCCGAGTGCCCGGTAGCCGTCCGCCGCCCGGGCGAGGTGGTCCTCGGCCGGGTCGAACCGCCCGGTCGCGGCGCAGATCAGGCCGAGGGCGGTCAGCAGCCGCGGCGCGGTCTCCACCGCCGTCGACGGCAGGGTGGACAGCAGCGCCGTCGCCTGCTCCTCGGCCGCTCCCCACTCGGCCCGCTCCATCAGCAGATGCACCCGGTTCAGGCCGAGTTCGGCGGCGCGCACCCCCTCGGGATCGTCGAACTCGGGCA
Organism: Streptomyces millisiae; assembly: GCF_031845425.1. NCBI lineage: Bacteria > Bacillati > Actinomycetota > Actinomycetes > Kitasatosporales > Streptomycetaceae > Streptomyces > Streptomyces millisiae. The sequence goes on along the minus strand of NZ_JAVREM010000008.1, from coordinate 151,860 downwards.
GCCTCGCCGCCGCCTCGTCGAGACAGGCCCCCGCCTCGTCGAGCCGTCCCCTGGTGCGCAGCAGGTCGGCCCCGGCGAGCAGCGTCTTCAGCAGGACCTCGAGCCACAGCTGACGGCCGCGCGGCCCCATCGGCGCCGACGCGACGGAGTCGAGCAGCCCGCGGGAGCGCCCGACGGCGTCCTCGGCCCCGGCCAGGTCCGTGGCGGTGAGCCGGACGCTGGCGAGGTCGGACAGCAGATGCGCCCGCAGGAACCGCACGTCGGGCGAGTCCTGGAAGGACTCGGCCACGGTGAGCAACTCCTCGTAGACGGCGCGGGCGGCCGTGAGATCGGCCGCCCGCTGGTGCTCCTCGGCCAGGGCGAAGCCGCCGTCGAACGGCTCCCCGTACAGCCGGGGCACCCCCGTGCCCTCGTCCTGGTCCTCGTCCGGCACGGGTCAGTACTCCTCGTCGGTGGTGGCGGCGGTGGTCTCGGCGAGGAACGGCGCGGTGGGGGTGTCGTGCGGCGACCCCTCGTAGGCCGGCGGCCGCGCCGCGGCGGCCAGCCGCCGTCCGACCAGGGCGCGGACGGCTTCCCGGGCGGCGCGGGCGTCGGCCTCGCCCGACGGGCCGGGGCCCGGGTCGAAGCCGGGCAGCAGGACGCCGACCTCGACGCGCGGCGGCGTGGCCCCGGCCGCCGGCTCCGGGCCCAGCTCCGGGCCCAGCTCGAAACCGCCGGTCCACAGGTCGTACCGTCCGGTGAGGGGCACCCGCAGCGGGCCGCCACCGTTCACCAGGACCTCGGCGAAGAGGGGCGCGCCGGCGGCGGGTGCCGTGCCGAGCGCGAGGACCTCGACCTCGATCCGCCGGCGCGCGCCGAGCGCGCGCACGGTCCAGGACACCGCGCTCTCGGCCGCGTCGACGAGGCCGGGCGGGTAGCGGCGCCAGTCGTTGATGCCCGAGCCACGGGCGATCACCCGGCCGCCCGCGGTGGGTGGTTCGCCGGCCGCGAGGGCGTAGCGGTCGTGCGGGGCGAAGAGTTCGCCGGGGTCGACCGGCGCGCCGGCCGGGCCGTGCCGCTCCAGCGCCGACCGGAGGCGGCGCAGCTCGGGCCCGTCGAGGCCGGCGCCGTCCGCGGCGGCGTCGATCAGCCGCAGCACGCTCTCCAGCCGGCGTGCCGTGGTGGCCGGCCCCGGTGCCCCGAGCCACCACCGGACGAGGGGGTCGAGCGCGGCCCGGTGCTCTCCGACCAGGTGGGCCGCGCAGTCGTCGGGCTGATCGTCCCCGTCGTCGAAGAGCTGCTGGCAGCGGTGCGTGAGCGCGGCCAACTCCAGGCCGTGCACGTCGGGTTCGAGCGCCGGTATGCCGTCCGGGTACGACGCCGGCCACCACCGGGCCGCCCAGTGCCCGAGGCCGAGCCGGGCGGCGCCGCCCGCGAGTGCGGTCGGCTCCGCCGCCACCCGCACGCCGCCCAGGTCCCGCGCCGGCCGGTCGTGCACGGCGGCGGCGACGCGCTCGCCGTAGAGCGCCCACAGCCACTGCTGGGCCCGCTCCGGATCGTGGACCCACGCCGACGGCGGGCCGGGGTCGCCGAGTACCGGCCAGACCAGCACGGCGCCCGCGACGTCGAGGACGGCCCGGGTGAAGTCGGGGCCCCCGGCGGCGAGATCGTCGGACGCCTCGACGTGGCCCGGGGCGGGCCCGGCGGCGATCCGCACCGTGCCGTCCGCGTCCCGCGCGACCCGGACGTCGACGCCGCCCCGCGCCATCACGCGCTCCTCGACCCGGCCGGCCGCGCGGGGGCCGCCGACAGACCGCGCAGCGCGGCCCGGACGCGGGCGCGGTGGTCCATCATCACCGAGCGGGCGACCCCGTCGAGCACCGCCCAGACCGCTGCCAGATCCGGGAGTGGCGTGTCGCGGACGTCGCGCCCGTGCAGTCGCACCCACAGCCGCCGGGTGTAGGCGGCCCACGGGGTGCGGAGGTCCTGGGCGAGGGCCTCCAGGACGCCGCCGTCCGGGTCGGGGCGGGGCGAGACGGTCATGCGGCGGGCGCGGAGGGCCGAAGCCTCCCGCCGCCAGCGGCCGTTGACCGCCCGGTGCGCCGCCGTGCGTCCCGTCGCGGGCTCCCCGCTGCCCAGCGGATCGAGTCCGGCCGCGAGCCGGCAGCCGAGGACCACGGCGACCCGCAGCGTCTCGTCGTGCAGGCCGAGCGGGGCGCAGCCGCGGTCCACCTCCCGGCCGACGAGCTCCGGCAGCGCCGGCAACTCCTCCCGCCTGGCCGACGACTGGAGGACGACGAAGAGCCGCTCGGCGAGCGAGCGGTCGAGCGGCGCGGGCAGCGTGGCCGTCGCCGCGCCCCGGCCGACCTCCGGGCGCGCCGGCAACCGCCGCGCCGTCAGCCCCAGATGCGTCGGCAGGTCGTCGCGGCCCCAGACCCCGCTGGTGTGCGCCCACAGGGCCCGGCCGAACAGCGCTCCGTGTCCCGCCTCGACCATGGCGGCGTGCGCCGGTGCGCCGCCGACCGGGGCCGGCCCGCCGCAGGCGTCCAGCACCTCGGCGGCCCGCGCCACCGCCGGGGCCGCGTCGGCGGGCGGGGGCCGGCGCACCCAGGCGGCGGCCAACTCCCCGTCCAGCCGGGCCCGCCGGGCGGCGTCCGCCAGATACTCCCTCAGCGCCTCGACCGTGCGCCCGCCGGCCGTATCCGCCACCTCCTCGACCACGGCCAGGGCCGTCGCCTCCGCGCCGGCCGCGGGCGGTCCGTGCTCGGTGGCCAGCTCGAAGCAGCGCTGGAAGTACAGGTCCTGGGGGTGGCCCGAGACGATGCCCCGCGCCCGGCGGGCCCGCTTGAGCAGCGTGAACCACCGCGCCGTCGCGACGAGTCGCGCTCCGGACTCCCGGATCAGCCCGTCGAGGCGCGCGGCCTGCTCGGGATCGAGGAAGTCCCCGGCGAACTCCGGACGGAGCGTCGGCCTGACGACCAGCGGCAGCACGATCAGCTTGACCGTCCGGGTCAGCGGCGCCCCACCGGGGCCGCTCAACGGCTCGACGCCCGGCCCGAGGCCGCGCCAGGCGTGGTCGATGACCAGGGCGCGCGGTCGGCGCTCACCGGTCGGCGGGCTCGGGGGCGGCATGTGAGGAGCGTACGCCGGGAGAGCGGCGGGCGAACCTGGGATCGGTAGGCGTTCCCGCCCGTCTAGTGTCCGTGCCGTCAGGCAGGAACGCCCAACGAGGGCGACATCGCCGGAGGGGAAAGAGGCCATGGGAATCTTCGGACGGCGCAAGAGCCGTGAGGAGCGGGCCGCCGAGATCGCGGGCAAGGTGGCGAGCGGCAAGGGCATCTACGGCCGCACCATGCGCGCGTTCCTCGGGGCCGAGGACTTCGCCAAGGTCCAGCAGTCGATCGGCGCCTACAACTCCGGTCAGTACGTCCAGCAGTTGCTCGCCGCCGGGGCGCCGACCACACCCGCCGCCGTCGTGTCGATCGGGGACACCGGCAGGCTGGTCAACTTCGACCCGGTCGTCGACCTGGTCCTCCGGCCGGCCGGGGCGACCGAGTCGATCGCCCTCCAGGCCGTCGTCTCCAAGCTGCGGATCCCCCGCGTCGGCGACCAGGTGCTGCTGGTCGCCGACCCCGCCAGGCCCGGCGGCTACCTCTACGCCGGGGACGGGGTGGCGCCGTGACGCCGACCCCGCCGTACGAGGCGCCGGCGCGGAGCGTCGCCGGGCGAACGGAAGGCCGAGATGACGGACGACGGTGACGGCCCGGGGCCCGTCCAGGCGTCGAGGATCGGTCCGCTCGGTGCCCTGTTCCTGTACTCCCTCTCCGTGGCGCTGGTCGGGTCCGGTCCCGTCATGCTGGTCGGCGCCGTCCTCGCCGGCGCCGGCCTCCTGATCGGGGGCGTCCTGTGCACGGTGCTCTGCACGCCCCTGGGCCTCGTCATCTGGTTCAGCACCTCCCACGAACGGGAGAACAACCGGCGGCTCGACGCCGCCGGGGTCGCGGCGACCGCGGAGGTGACCAGCCTGACCGACTGGGACGACGGGGAGTCGACCGGTGTCGTCGTCGGGCTGCGGGTCAGCGGCCCGGGGTTCCGGACGTTCGAGTCGACCTGGAAGCGGTCGCACCACCCCGCCCTGCGGGTGGGGCTCCGGCTCGGGGCGGTGGTCGACCCGGCCGACAACCTGTTCCGGGTCGACCTCTGAGCGGCGACCCGCACGAGGAAAGCGGGGTCGACGAACGTGTACGAGGTGGTGCGGCTGTGGTGGCTGGTGCCCTCGGCGCTGGCGCTGCTCGGCTACGGGCTTTCGCTGGCCGGGCTGAGCCGGGCCCAGCGCGCGGTCTGGGTGACGGCGCGGATCGTGGCGGTGGGAATACCGGCGCACCTCGCCTCCAAGCGGCCGGGGATACCGGTGACGGTCGCGTTCCGGGACCCGGCCACCGGGCGGGAGTTCACCCTGCCCAACGCCGGCAAGCACGGCGACTCCGTCGAGGTGGCCTGGGTGGGCCGTGAGGTCGCGGTGCGCTACCCGCGCGGCCGGCCCGACCGGTTCCGCGTCGTGCTCCACGACGTGGACGACCGGCACGGCCGGGCCGGCCCGAACTGCGCGGTCATCCTGCTGCTCGTCGGGCTGGCCGTCCACGCGACCGTCCTCTGGGGCTGGCCGGGGGCGCTGCTCGGCTTCGGCGCGCTGGTCACCGCCTTCGCGGCGGTCAGCCCCGACATCCGCGAGGCGCGCGCCCGCGACGCCCTGCTGGCCTCGGCCGTCGCCGTCCCGGCCCGGGTCGTGGCCGTCACCAGGGACGTCTACACCGACGGCGAGGGCGGCGAGATCGTCAACCACGCCCCCGTCGTCACCTTCACCACCCTCGACGGCACCCGGGTCACCATCCTCTCCCGCGACGGCATCCCGGAACCGAGCCGGTCCCTCGGCCGTGAGCTCACCATCCACTACGCCCCCTCCGACCTGACCGTGCACACCCCCGACCTCGCGTTCGAGCGCCGCGGGAACGAGCGGGCCATCGGCTTCATCGTCGTCCTGCTGCTCGCCGGCACGGCCGCGATGGTGGCGGGCGTGGTCCTGCTGTGACGCCGAGACCGCCGCCCGTTGACACGGTCGGCGGACGCCACCTAGGTTTTGCGTATGCCGCACTGGTGTTGCACATGATGCAACGCGTGGAGGTGTGCGGCGACAGCGAGAAGGCGGATGGCAGTGAACACACGATGACCGAGCACCGGACCCCCGCCGCCCACACCGACGTCCTGACGATCGGCGAGACCATGGCGATGGTCACCCCCGAGGCCGGCGGCCGCCTCGACGCCGACTCCACCTACCTGCTGCGCCCCGGCGGCGCCGAGTCCAACGTCGCCGCCTCGCTCGCCCAGCTCGGCCACCGCGCCCACTGGGCCAGCGCGCTGGGCGCCGACCGGCTCGGCGACCTCGTCACCACCGTGCTCGCCGGACATGGCGTCGACACCTCACTCGTGCGCCGCGACCCGGGGCGGCCCACCGGCGTGTACTTCAAGGACCCGACCCCCGAGGGCACCCGCGTCTCCTACTACCGCTCGGGCTCCGCGGCCGCCGGCCTCGGCCCGGCGGACGTCGCCGCGTGGACCGCCGCCGTCCGCCCCCGGGTCGTGCACCTCTCCGGGATCCTCCCCGCGCTCTCCCCGAGCTGCGCCGCGCTGGCCAGGCACATCGTGGTCGACCGGCCCTGGGGGGACGCGCCCGTGAGCTTCGACGTCAACCACCGCCCGGTGCTGTGGTCGGGCCAGCCCGCCGGCGCCGCCGAGACGCTGCTCGAGCTCGCCCAGCGCAGCGACATCGTCTTCGTCGGCCGGGACGAGGCCGAGGCGCTGTGGGGCACCACCGACGCGGAGAGCGTCCGCGCCCTCGTCGACGGGCCCGAGCGCCTGGTGGTCAAGGACGCGGCCGTCGAGGCGGTGGCGTTCACCGGCGGCCGGGTCACCCGCGTGCCGTCCCGCCGGGTGCGGGTCGTCGACGCCGTCGGCGCGGGCGACGCCTTCGCCGCCGGCTGGCTCAGCGGCTGGCTCACCGGCCACCGGGAGACGCTCTGCCTGGGGCTCGGGCACTACGCCGCGGCCCAGGTCCTCGCCTCCGCCTCCGACCTCGCGGAACTGCCCCGCGCCGCGGAGATCGTCGCCGGGTTGGTGGACGAGCCGGCCCCCAGCGGCGTCACGACCGGCGGATAGGGGGCGGCACCGTGTCGCAGACCGTCGCCCGCGCCATCGAGATCGTCGGCTTCGTCTCGGACCGGTCGCGTTCGCTGACCGAGGTCGCCGACCGGCTCGGGGTACACAAGTCGACCGCGCTCCGGCTGCTGCGCACCCTGGAGGACGCCGGCTTCGTCCGCCGGGGCGTCGACGGCCGGTACGCCATGGGCTTCCAGCTGATCGCCTACGGCCAACTCGCCCTGGACCAGGTGGAGGCCAGGGCGCTGGCCCACCCCGTGCTCCAGGAGCTGAGCGAGCGCCACGGCCACACCACGCACCTGGGCGAACTCGTCGGCGACCGCGTGATCTACGTCGACAAGGTCGACGGGCGCGGCAGCGTCGCCATGGGCTCCCGGATCGGGCTGCCCGCCCGCACCCACACCGCCGCCGTCGCCAAGGCGATCACCGCCCACCAGGACGAGGCCACCCGGCAACGCATCCTGGACCGCGCCACGTTCGAGCGCTACACCCCGACCACCCGCACCAGCCGTGAGTCGCTCGTCGAGGAGCTCGCCCTGACCCGCTCCCGGGGCTGGGCCGAGGACGACGGCGAACACGAGGGACACGTCAACTGCGTCGCGCTGCCGGTCTACGACGCGCGCGGCAAGGTCACCCACGCCATCTCCGTGACGGCGCTGGCCGCCGTCGCCCCGCTCACCGAACTCCGAGCCCACCTCGACGAGTTCCGCACCGCCGCCGAGCGCGTCAGCACCAGGCTCGGCTGGAAGGGAACCCCCCGATGACGACCACCACCGACGTCAGCGCCGCCTTCTTCGCCCGCCACCTGGCCGAGACCCCGGTGATCGGCATCTTCCGCGGCCTCGACCCCCGGGCCACCGTCGAACTCTGCCACCGCGCCTGGGAGTTCGGCGTCGACCTGGTCGAGATACCGATCCAGTCCGACGCCGCCCTGCCCTCCCTGGAGGCCGCGGTCGACGCCGCGCGGCAGCAGGGCAGGCACGTCGGCGCCGGCACCGTCACCACCGAGCGGCGCCTGCGCGCCGCCCACGAGCTGGGCGCGGCGTTCACCGTCGCCCCCGGGCTGCACCCGCCCGTCGTCGCGGCCTCGGGTGAGCTCGGGCTGCCGCACCTGCCGGGCGTCGCCACCGCCACCGACATCGCCGCCGCCGAGGCCGCGGGACTCACCTGGGTCAAGGCCTTCCCCGCCGGACAGCTCGGCCCCGGCTGGATCACCGCCCAGCGCGCCCCCTTCCCCGACGTCCACTTCGTCGCCACCGGCGGAGTCGGCCCCGACAACGCCGCCGACTTCCTCCGCGCCGGCTGCTCCGCCGTCGCCATCGGCTCCGCCCTCGCCGACCCCGAGGCCCTGCCCCGCCTGCGCGCGGCGGTGCGCGCCACGCCCTGAACGAGAGCCGCCGCCCGTCGATCCCGGCGCGCGGGGCCCGTTGACCGGGTGGGCGGCCGATCGTACGGTCACCACGACCTCAGCTCCATCGCCCCCACCGCGCGGGCCGGTCGACGGGCCCCGCGTACCGGAGAGGACGGTAAGGATCGTGCCGAAGTCGCATCGCCTCGCCTGGACCGCCGGCGTGCTCGCCGGCTGCGCGGCCGTCGTCGGATCCGCCTCGGTCTGGGCCGCGCCGCCCGAGGCGGCCACCCCGTACCAGGAGCACGGAAGGATCGCGGTCTGCGGCACCACCCTGTGCGGCGAGGACGGCGAGCCGGTGCGGCTGCGCGGCATGAGCACCCACGGCACCCAGTGGTACGAGAACTGCGTGACCGGCGCCTCGCTCGACGTCCTCGCCCGGGACTGGGGGGCGAACGTGGTGCGCGTGTCGACCTACGTCCAGGAGGACGGGTACGAGACCGACCCCGCGTACTTCACCGACCTGGCGAGCCGCGTGATCGACCAGGCGACCGAGCGCGGCCTGTACGTCGTCGTGGACTGGCATCTGCTCACCCCCGGCGACCCCAACGCCAACACCGAGCTGGCCAAGCGGTTCTTCACCGACATCACCGCCCGCCACGGCGACCAGGACAACGTGCTCTACGAGATCGCCAACGAGCCCAACGGCGTCAGCTGGGACGCCATCAGGAGCTACGCCGAGGAGATGATCCCGGTCGTGCGCGCCGGGGACCCCGACGCCGTCGTCCTCGTCGGCACCCGGGCCTGGTCCTCGTTCGGCGTCTCGGACGGCGCCGACGAGTCCGAGGTGGTGGCGAACCCGGTGGACGCCGACAACATCATGTACACCTTCCACTTCTACGCCGCGTCCCACCGCGACGCCTACCTCCAGGCGCTCTCCCGGGCGGCGGACCGGCTCCCGGTGTTCGTCACCGAGTTCGGCACCCAGGACTACAGCGGCGACGGCCCGAACGACTTCGCCATGGCCCAGCGGTACCTCGACCTGATGGCGGAGAAGGGCATCAGCTGGACCAACTGGAACTACTCCGACGACTTCCGCTCCGGCGCCGTCTTCCAGCCGGGCACCTGCGACAGCGGGCGGTGGGCCGACCCGGCCTCCCTCAAGGAGGCCGGGGTGTGGATCAGGGACCGCGTCTCCTGACCACCCGGCCCACCGCCGCGCCCGGTCAGCAGCAGGAGTGGGGCGCGTGCTCCTCGTGGTGCCACCAGAAGCGGTCCCGGGCGGGGGCCTGGGGAACCTCGGGGAGCGCCGCGTTGCGGACGGTCCCCGCGCTCGCCGTGGCCGTGGTCCTCGTCGCGGCCCGGCCCGTCGTCAGGTCGTCCACGCTGTGCACCGTGCCGCCGACCACGACCTGCCGCACCGCGGCCGCCGCCGCGATGTCCGCCAGCGGGTCGCCCTCGACGAGCACCAGGTCCGCCAGCTTGCCCGGCTCCACGGTGCCGAGGTCCGCGCTGAGCCCGAGGGCGCGGGCGCCCTCCACGGTGGCCGAGCGCAGCGCCTGGTACGGGCTGACCCCGTTGCGCACCAGGGTCTGCAGGTTCAGGTGGTAGTAGACGGCGGGCGGCACCAGGGGGCTGTCCGTGCCGATGACGACGCGCCCGCCGGCGTCGATCAGCCGGCGGACCGTCTCCGCGTGGCGCCGGACGAACGCGACCTCCGCCGCCGGCTCCTCGGCCAGCGCGGCCGCCACGTCCTCGGCGAACTCCCGGTACTCCGCGGGCGACATGAGCGCCGTCAGCCGCGGGTCGTCCAGCGCCCACTCGGCGTACCGGTAGAGCCCGCCCCGCACGCTGGGCAGCCCGAGCCCCGAAAGACCCAGCGTCGGGGTGAGGGGCATGCCGGAGCCGACCAGCGGCCCGGTCACGTCCTGGTAGGTGTGCCCGAGGTGGGTCTCCTTCTGGCGACGGCCGTAGCGGCTGGTGCCGCCGATGTGCTCCACGCCGTCGCCGCCGAGGGCGAGCGGGCCGAACAGGTAGTGCGAGGTGGTGCGCAGCCCGAGGCGGTGCGCGCCCTCGATGGCCGCGCGCTGCAGCGTGTAGGGCAGCCGGACGTACGTCTTGACCAGGTCGTGGCCGAGCGCCCTGGCCTTCGCCAGCTCGCGCCGCAGCTCCGCCTCGTCGGTCACCGGCCGGCCCGAGGAGTAGTAGACCCGCGAGCCGTCGACGAGGTCGCCGGCCGCGAACACCCGGGGGCCGGTGCGGCGACCCGAGTCGACGGCCTCCTTGGCCTCGACCGCGTGGTAGTTGGCGGTGCCGGGGGAGCGCACGGCGGTGACGCCGAACGACAGCCAGAGGCGGCTGGTGGCGTTGCGGCCCCAGGGCCCGTGCTCGTGCACGGCGATCATGCCGGGCAGCGCGGTGAGGTGGCGGGCGTCGACGATCCGGTCGCCGGGGCGGGTGCGGGCCGCGCCGCGCGGCGCGACCTCGGCGACCCGGTTGCCGTCCAGCACGATGTCGACCTCGCGGCGCAGCGTGTCGCCCGTGCCGTCCCACAGCGCCCCGGCCCGGATCACGGTGCGCCCGGTGGGCCGGGCCTGACGCCAGGTCAGCCGCACCGGCACGTCCCTGGCGCGGCCGCCGTCGGCGTCCGCGAGGCGCAGCCGGCCGTCGGACAGGTAGAGCAGCGAGCGGGAGTCGGCGCTCCAGGTGGGGGCGTCGGCGGTCTCGCCGTTGAGCTCGGTGGCCTCCCCGGTCGGCCGGCCGGCGGCGTCGACCGCGCTGAGCCGCAGCGTGCCGCCCACGACGTAGGCGATCCGGCGGCCGTCCGGCGAGTGGACCGGGCCGGCGTCGACGCGGTTGCTCAGCGAGGCGCCGGGCACCGGCTCGCTGTAGTGCGCCTCGCCGGTGTCGAGGTCGACGGTGAGGATCTGGTTGCGGCCCTCGCGGAAGCGCGGGGTGACGGGCACCAGGACGGCGGCGGAGAGCCGCCGGCCGTCGGCCGTGAAGCTGGGGCGGCCCGGGGAGTTGAGCGGCCCCGTGACCTTGCGGAGGTCGCCCGTGGCGACGTCGACGGTGTACAGGTCGGCGGAGTTGACGAAGGCGACGGTGGCGCCGTCCGGGCTGAACACGGGGGTGGCGACGGAGCCGTCGAGCGCGGTGAGCTGCCGTCGGGTGCCGTCCTCGGTCGCGTACAGCCACAGCTCCTCGGCGCCGGTCCGGTCGCTGACGTGGACGAGCGTGCGGCCGTCCGGGGACCAGGCGGGCGCGGTGTTGTGGTGCCCGTCGGAGACCACGGCCTCGGGCGTGCCGCCGCGGCGGGTGATCCAGATGTCGCCCAGGGCCGCGAAGGCGACCCGGGTGCCGTCGGGGGAGAGGGCCGGGCTCACGAGCCCCTTGACCGGCCGGGGCGCGGTGGAGTCGAAGTCCCGGGCGGACGGGCGCTCTTCGACGCGCGGCACGGTGACGCGGGCGGTGAACGGGATGTCGCGCGCCGCGCCGCCGAGCACCCGGGCCCGCGGCCGGCCGTCGGCGGTGTACAGCAGCTCGTCGTCGGATATCCAGCGGGCGGGGAACGGGAAGACGTCCTCGCCCGCCGCGCTGACGGTCTCGCCGTCGACGACCAGGGCGGTCCCGCCGGAGGTCAGGTGCACATAGGCGAGGCGGCGGCCGTCGGGCGAGAAGGAGGGGCCGGCCAGGAAGCCCTCGGAGACGGTGGCCAGGGTGGTGCGCCGTCCTGACGCGTCGACCTGCTCGACGGCCCGGGGCGCGCTGCCGGTGCCGGAGGTGAACGCGATCGCGGAGCCGTCCGGGGTCCACACCGGCTGGGCCTCCTGGGCCGTTCCCTCGGTCCAGACCTCGCTCTCGCCGCCGTCCGCCGGCAGCACGTGGACGGCGTACCGGCCGCCGGTCTCGACGGCGCAGGCGATCCGGGTGCCGTCCGGGGAGAACCGGGGCTCGCGGTGGTCGGCGGAACCGCTGGTGAGCCGGCGCAGGCCGGTCCCGTCCGTGTTGACCAGCCACAGGTGGAAGTTGTCCTCGGTGTAGGAGACGAAGACGATCCGGCGGCCGTCGGGCGAGAAGTCCGGCTCCGTCGCCTCCTGTTCGACGCCGGTGAGCCGGGTGGCCTCGCCGCCGGAGGCGGGCACGGTCCACAGCAGGTTGAGCAGGTCCAACGCGAGGGTCCGCCCGTCGGGGGAGAGCGCCACCGAGGCGTTGGTCATCTCACTGACGGTCACCTGCTCGGCCCGCCCGCGCGCGGCCGCCCGCGCCGGTGCCGCCAACCCCGCCGCCCCACTGGCCACCCACGCGGCGCCGACCGCCAACTGCCCGCCCCGCTTGGCGAATGTGCGACGGCTGATACTCATGTTGCCTCCTGTGGTGCGACGTGCTTGCAGGAGACCGTAAGCGCGGCCAACGGGCAGGGGAACCTGCCCGAGATAATTGGCACATGAAATTAACTACCTGGGTCCGGCGGCGGTCCTGGCACGTCAGGCCCCGCTGACCAGGTGTTTGCCCGGTGACTCCCGGAAGCCGGCGAGGCGGTGGGGCGACGGCCGGCCGTGCGGGTGGCCGGGCCGTGTGTGAAGCCGCGTGCGGCGGGTGGCGTTTCCGTGGCGCCCGCGTGTGCATATCGTGGCCTCCCACGGGAAGGCACGCCTGCTGAAGGCGTCCGCCGGCGCCCGAGTAACACCCGTGCCGGGACCGGGCTTTCCCCGGGGCGCAACGGCAGGCTCACCGCACGGCCGAGCGGGTGATCCGCACCCGACAGAACCTCACGAGGAGTGGGAACATGCAGCTGGGCGTTCACATCACGGGGTTCGACCACCCGGACGGGCCGGGCGCGCTGGGCCCCGAGCTGGCCGCCGCGGGAGCGGCGGCCGAGGCGGCGGGGGCGAGCTGGCTGTCGGTGATGGACCACTACTTCCAGATGGAGCAGCTGGGCGGCCCCGAACTCGCCATGCTCGAGTGCTACACGACCCTCGGCTACCTGGCCGCGCACACCTCCACCGTTCGGCTCGGCGCGCTGGTGACCGGGGTGACCTACCGCCATCCGGGGCTGCTGGCCAAGATCGTCAGCACCCTGGACACCCTCTCCGGCGGCCGGGCCACCCTCGGCATCGGCGCCGCCTGGTACGAACGCGAGCACCTGGGGCTCGGCGTGCCGTTCCCGCCGGTCGCCGAGCGGTTCGAGCGACTCGAGGAGACGTTGCGGATCTGCCTGCGGGTATGGGACCCGGAGGACAACGGCCCCTTCGAGGGCGAGTACTACCGCCTGGCCGAACCCCGCGACGTGCCCGCGCCGCTGAGCCGTCCGCACCCGGAGATCATGATCGGCGGCAGCGGTGAGAAGAAGACGCTGCGGCTGGTGGCCCAGTACGCCGACGCCTGCAACCTGCTCACCTCCACCCCGCAGGAGACCGCGCACAAGCTGGACGTGCTGCGCCGCCACTGCGACGACCTCGGGCGGGACTACGACCGGATCCGCAAGACGGTGATCTGCCGGGGGGAGGCGCTCGGCGATCTCGACGCCTTCGGCCGGGAGATGGCCGACCACGCCGGACTCGGCATCGACACCGTCATCGCGGCCACGGCGGAACCCCGGCCGGCCCGCTGGATCGAGGAGCGGGTGGCGCCGGCGGTACGGCGCCTGGCCGAACTCGGCTGAGCAGCCCACCCGCAGGGCCCCAGCGCGGCGCCACCGGCGCGGTCAGTCGAGGGGGACGCCGGTGTGGGTCTCCAGGGTTCGGACGAGGCGGGCCTGGAAGTCCTCGTCCAGCGCGGCGGGGTGTGGCGCCTGCGTCCGCTGGTGGTACCAGTAGCCGCCGGTGGGCGGGGTCACGTCGGGGTGGGTGGCGAGCCAGGCCTGGGTGCGGTGGCCGGCGACCAGGTCGTCCGGGGCGCCGGCGCCGCCCATGCGGGTGGGGACCCAGCCGGGGTCGACCGCGTGGCTCGACGTCCCCTCCCACCGGGCGGCGAACGCGAGGGCCAGCGCGGTGACCCACAGCTTGGTGTCGTCGTACGAGGCGGTGCCGGCGGTCAGCCGCCGCAGGTTGGTGGAGCCGGTGCGGTGCATGGAGCTGCTGAGGTAGACGAGCCTGCCCGGCTTCTCCAGCAGGGCGGTCAGCAGGTAGGGCGCGAGGACGTTGACGGCCACCACGTCGGGGGAACCCAGGACGCCGGCGTTGTGGATGACGGCGTCGAAGCGGCCGAACCCGGCGGCCTGCCGGGCGACGCCCCGGGTCTCGTCCGGATCGGCGAGGTCCCCGAAGACGACGCCCTTCCAGCGGGCGGGGTCCGTGATCCGGGCGGGGTTGCGGGCGTGCACGACCACCTCGTGCCCGTCGTCGGCCAACGCCTCGGCCGTGCCGCGCCCGAGGCCGGTGGACGCCCCGGTGACCAGGACCAGTGCCATGTCAGTCGTCTCCCGTCTGGGTGGTGTGGGACGCGTGAACCGGTCCGGGCCTCGCCGCGGTCGGCCACGCCCCCGACCGTACGCCCCGCGCCGTGGCGGCCGGGAGGGGCGGCAGTTCGGGGCCCGCGCCGACGTACTGGCGGGCGAAGGCGGTGGCGTGCCGGCCCGGTTCGGTCAGCCGGCGGATCTCGGCGGCCCGGAGGGCCAGGGCGCGCGGGGGGTCGTGCAGGTCGCGCGGCGACAGGTGCAGCAGCCGCAGCAGCCGGTCCGAGAACCGCTGGGTGGCGTGCACGTGCGGCAGCCGGCGGGCGGCGTAGGCGGCGAGCCCCTGCCGGTCGCCGTCCAGGTACCGGCGCGCGAAGGCGTGGGCCAGCTCGGCGGCGTCGGCGATGGCGAGGTTCATGCCCTTGGCGCCCGAGGGGGTCAGGACGTGCGCCGCGTCGCCGGCCAGCAGCAGCCGGCCGCTCACCAGGTGGTCCCTGATGCTGCTCCGCATGCGCAGCACGCCCGTCCCGGTGACGCGGCCGATCCGCGGCAGCTCCCCGACGACCCCGGCGAGGCGGACCCGCAGCCGCTCGTGGATCCGGGGGGCGGGCCAGCGCGCGGGGTCGTCGCCGGCCGGGACCTGGAGGTAGAGCCGGGCGACGTGGTGGCTCCGCGGCATCAGACCGGCGAAGCCCTCCTCGTGGAGGGCGTAGAGCACGCCCGCCACCGGGCGGTCCACCTCCGCCAGCACGGTGAGCCAGTCGTAGGGGTAACGGCGGACGCCGCGGCCGCTCAGGGCCCTCGGCAACGCGTCGCCGGTCACGCCGTGCGCGCCGTCGCAGCCCACCACGTACTCGCAGTCGATCTCCAGACCCGCGCACTCGACGCGCGGACGGCCCGTGGCCGGAGCCGGCACGGCGGTCACCGGCCGGCCGAACAGCGGCGGGCGGCCCGCTCCGCACAGGGCGGCGACCAGGTCGCGCACCAGCGACTGCTGCGGATAGACCCAGTGCCGGAGCCCGCCGCTGTGGGCGGCGTAGTCGACGCGCAGCCGCTCGCCGCGGCACAGGAAGTCGCACCAGCCGTGCCGGGTGCCCTCGACCAGCAGCCGGTCCGCCAGGCCGAGCGAGCGCAGGTACGCGACGACCCGCGGTTCGAGGAGCCCGGCCCTGGGGCGCCGCTCGACGACCTCGCGGGGATGCCGCTCCAAGACGAGCGCGTCGACGCCGACCCGCCCCAGCGCGCAGGCGAGCACCAGACCGGCGGGCCCGGCGCCGACGATCGCGACCTGGGTGCTGAGCCGCCGCCCGGCCGGGCGGCGGCTCAACCGGCCGCCCTCCGGGGCGGGCGCGGGTCGCGCGCCGCGCTGGCGACCAGGTAGCCGGGCAGCGCGAACCGGGTGCGCAGCCGGACCGGCGCCCCGCACCGCTCGGCCAGGGCGTGCAGGGCCGCGGCGCCGTACATCTTGCGCACGCTGAGGATGCCGTCGTGGGCCTGCGCCGGTCCGCCGGTCAGGAACATCAGCGGCACGGCCCCGAGCAGCAGCGGGGTGCGCCAGCCGTCCACGACCAGCAGAGTCCTGGCGGCCCTGGTGCCCTCCCTGAGCAACGCCGCCACCCCGTCCGGCGCCAGGTGGTGCAGCGAGGTGGTCAGCACCGCCAGGTCGTACGCGCCGTCGTCGGCGTCGATCGCGGTGGCGTCGACCACCGAGCAGTCGACCCGCGGGTGGTGCCCGATCGGTCCCCGGCGGACGGCGTCGACCACGGCGGGGTTCACGTCGCTGACGGTGATCCTGACGGTGGGGTGCCGGTCGACGAGGTGCCGCGCCAGCGAGCCGTAGCCGGCGCCGAGCTCCAGCACGCGCGGCTCGGGCACCCCCTCGACCTCGGCGAGGGCGAGACGGCTGAAGACCCGGTAGGCGCCCGTGAGGCGCTGGAACCGGTGCAGGCCGCGGAGCACCCGCCGGCACCGCGCCTCGGCGTCCGGGCGGTCGATGTACTCCACCCGGTCGGTCTCGAACCTGCGGTCCCACCAGGACGCGTCGGGGCCGCCGCGCGGCAGGTGGACGGTCGTGGCGGGCGGAGCCTGCTCCGCGCGTCCGGTCGTTCTCGGCGTCATGACCGGTGAACGAGACCGTCCCCCGGGAGTCACCGGAGGGCGCCGCCGGGTCAGCGGACGACGTCGAGGACCTGCTTCTGCAGGCCGTTCCCGTAGACCTCGTGCTCCACCAGACGCAGCCGCTGGGTGTCCCTGTCCGTGGTGCTGAACAGGCGCTTGCCCGCGCCGAGCAGCAGCGGGAAGACGAGCAGGTGGTAGCGGTCGATCAGGCCGGCGTCCGAGAGGCCGTGGTTCAGGGTCGCGCTGCCGTGGACGATGATCGGGCCGCCCTCGGTCTCCTTCAGCGCGGCGACCTCGTCGAGGGAGCGCAGGACGGTGGTCTCGCCCCAGTCGGTGACCAGCCGGTCCTCGGTGAGGGTGGTGGAGACGACGTACTTCGGCAGCGTGTTGTAGTGCGCGAAGTCCGCCATGCCGGGCCAGACCGGGCTGAACGACTCGTAGCTGACCCGGCCCAGCAGGAGCGCGGTGGACTCCCGCTGCTCCCGGTCCTTGATCTCGAACGCCTCGGGAAGGAACTCGACCTCCTTGAAGGTCCATCCCGCGTTGCGGTAACCGGGCTCGCCGCCCGGTGCCTCCACGACGCCGTCGAGCGACACGAAGGCGGTGCTGATCAGGGTGCGCATGAGGTTCTCCCGTTGTCTCGGTAGGGGGCCGGTCAGGCCACGAGGTCGGTCAGCCACCGCTGCCAGGCGGCCTCGGCGGCCTCCGGGGCGGGGCCGAAGAGGTGGTGGAACATCAGCGCCACGCCGGGGAAGTGGTGGAAGGTGTAGATCCCGTCGGCGGTGCGGACCGCGAAGCGCTCGTCGTCCGCCCAGGTCACCTCGCCGTCCAGCGGCGGCAGGCCGGCCGGCTCGGCGTGGGCCCGCGCGCCCACGGCGACCCGGCTCGGCAGCGAGAGGGCGCGGGTGAGGGCGTCCCGCACCCGCCGCACCGGCTGTTCGCCGGCCGGCGCCACGGCGAAGACGGGGGTGCCGGTGCGGCCGGGGAAGTGGGCCAGGTACTCGGTGAGCGTGTGGAGGTGGAACGGCCAGCCGCGGCGCAGCGCGTCGTACTCGTCCTGCCAGTCGTCGCCGAGCAGGCCGCTGTGGACGACGCGGAGCACGGTGCTGCCGCCGTCGCGCCCCTCGATCAGGTACTCGAAGGCCATGAAGCGGCCGTCCTCGGCGGTGGGCGTGCGGGTGGCGAAGCGCTTGCCCGGCTCGTAGGCGGTGACCACGGCCTCCTCCCGCTGGCCCCCGGTCTCCATGACGGTGGTGCCGCCCTCGCGCGGCTCGACCTCGTTGCGCCCCATGAACCAGGAGTCGATCCCCGGGCCGGTGGCGATGGCCTCCCAGACCTCCTCCGGACCGGCCGGGAGGTCGGCCCGCTGCTCGATCTCGAAGGGGTGCGTCATCGCGGGTTCTCCTGTCGCGCGTCGGACGCCTGCTCCGGCGTCCCCTCGGTGGCGGGCCGCTCGGCCGGGATCTGCGGGATCTGGTGGAGTCCGACGACCACCCGGTGGCTCCGGCCGCCGGGGGCGAACTCGTCGTGGTAGCGGCTGACGAGGCCCGTGACGGCCTGGGCCAGCTCCTCGGCGAAGGCCGTGCGGTCGGCGGCGGAGGCGAACCGCACCTCCGCGTCGACGCCGAAGGTGGCGACCCGCCGCCTGGCCCGGGCGGCGCCGGTCAGCAGGGTGCCGACCTCCTGCACGAGCCGGGCCCCGAGCGCCAGCAGCCAGCGGGCGGAGAGCTGGTCGGGGGACCGGGACGGGTCCGGGCGGACGGCGGCCAGGGCGCTGGGGGAGATCACGTAGGAGGCGGCGGTGGCGCGGTACACCCGCTCGGTGACGTTGCCCTTGCGCCGCTCCTCGGCCAGCTCGACCAGGCCGTGCCGCTCCAGCTCCTTGAGGTGGTAGTTGACCTTCTGCCGGGGCAGCCCGAGGCGGCCGGCCAGCATGGCGGCCGAGCCGGGCTCGGCCAGGGCGGCGAGGATCCGGGACCGGGTCGGGTCCAGGGACGCCTCGGCCGCGGCGGGTTCTTCGATCACAGCGACGTCCAGCACGCCCCCAGCCTCGTACCGACAATAATTTTTGTCAAGACAGGAAAATCTGTCGGTACGCGGGGTGGGGGCGTGCGGGGCGCCGCCCCTCAGCCCGCCGCGTTCAGGCTGGCGAGCTCCTCGGCGGTGAGCGTCAGGTCCAGGGCGCCGAGGGAGTCGCGGATGGTCTCCGGCCGGGAGGCGCCGGGGATCGGGACGACGGTCGGCGAGAGGGCGAGCTCCCAGGCGAGGCAGACCTGCTGCGGGCTGACCCCGTGCCGCCTGGCGACCGTGTCGAACGCGGCGTGCCGCGCGGCGAGCTCCCCGGCGTGCCGCATGCCGCCGAGCGGGCTCCAGGGCAGGAAGGCGATGCCCAGCGCGGCACAGAGGTCGAGCTCGGGCAGGCTGGAGCGGAAGGCGGGCGAGAACTGGTTCTGCACGGCGGCCAGCCGGCCGCCGAGGACCTCGTTGGCCAGCCGGATCTGGTCCAGGTCGGCGTTGGAGATGCCGGCCAGGCGGATCACGCCCTCGTCGAGGAGTTCGGCGAGCGCCCCGATGGTCTCCGCGTAGGGGACCTCGGGGTCCGGCCGGTGGTGCTGGTAGAGGCCGATGGCCTCGACGCCGAGGCGGGCGGCGGACTCCCTGGCGGCCCGCTTCAGGTGTTCCGGCCGGCCGTCGAGGATCCAGGTGCCGTCCTGGGTGCGCAGGTGGCCGCCCTTGGTGGCGACGAGGATCCCGGAGGTGTCGCCGCCCCACGTCCGCAGGGCCCTGGCGATCAGGGACTCGTTGTGGCCGGTCTCGTCGTGGCCGACCTCGTCGGCGCCGAGGTGGTAGGCGTCGGCGGTGTCGATGAGGGTGACGCCGGCGTCCAGGGCGGCGTGGATCGTGGCGACGGAGCGGTCCTCGTCCGGGCGGCCCTCGACCGACATCGGCATCCCGCCGAGCCCGATGGCGCTGACCCGCACATCTCCGATGGAGCGCTGCTGCATGGGGAACATCCCTGTTCGACGTTGGTCCGGTGATCGGTCGACGTTAACGGCGCGTCTTCCGCGCGCGGGGGGTCCTGACGGGGCCTCCCACCCAGCGCGTCTGTCCGCCTACCTTCGGGGTGAAACGTGGCCGTCGACCACCCGTTCCACGATCGACTTCTTCCGAGGACAACCCATGACTTCCGTACCCGCGTACACCGCCACCTCCGCCACGGAGCCGCTCGTTCCCGGGGTGGTCGAGCGGCGTGCCGTGGGCCCCAGGGACGTCCGCGTCGACATCCGGTGGGCCGGCATCTGCCACTCCGACATCCACACCGTCCGCGGCGACTGGGGGCCGGTCCCCTACCCGCTGACCGTCGGGCACGAGATCGCCGGCGTGGTGGCCGAGGTCGGCTCCGAGGTCACGCGGCACCGGGTCGGCGACCGGGTCGGCGTCGGCTGCATGGTCGACTCCTGCCGGGAGTGCGAGAACTGCCGCGCCGGCCGCGAGCAGTACTGCCTGAACGGCTTCACCGACACCTACAACGGCAAGGACCGGGACGGCCGGGTCACCCAGGGCGGCTACGCCACCGGGATCGTCGTCGACGAGCACTTCGTGCTGCGGATCCCCGAGGCGATCCCGTTCGAGAAGGCCGCCCCGCTGCTGTGCGCCGGGATCACCACGTACTCGCCGCTGCGCCGCTGGAACGCCGGCCCCGGCCGGAAGGTCGCCGTCGTCGGCCTGGGCGGCCTCGGGCACCTGGCCGTGAAGATCGCCCACGCCCTGGGCGCCGAGGTGACCGTGCTCTCGCAGAGCCCGCGCAAGCGGGAGGACGGCCTGCGGTTCGGCGCCGACCACTACCACGCCACCAGCGACCCGGCGACGTTCGAGCGGCTGGCCAACAGCTTCGACCTGATCGTCAACACCGTCAGCGCGCCCCTCGACCTGGACGCCTACCTGGGGCTGCTGTCGTTCGGCGGCACCATCGTCAGCGTCGGCGCCCCGCCCGAGGCCGTCCCGGTGACCCTGTTCACCCTGTTCGAGAACCAGCGCTCCTTCGCCGGGTCGAAGATCGGCTCCATCGCCGAGACGCAGGAGATGCTCGACTTCTGCGCCGAGCACGGCATCGCCCCCGAGGTCGAGATCATCCCGGCGGAGAAGATCAACGAGGCCTGGGAGCGGGTGCTCTCCTCCGACGTGCGCTACCGCTTCGTCATCGACGCCAGCACCTTCGCCGCGGCCTGACCCCCGCCCGCGACGAGACGTGCGCCCGGGTGGGGGGTTGCGACGGGACCCCCCACCCGGGCCGGGGACCGATCTACCGTTGAGGTCATGAGCACCAAGGACGAGGTGCGGGAGTTCCTGATCTCCCGCCGCGCGAACGTCACCCCCGAGCAGGCGGGCCTCCCCGACTTCGGCGGGGAGCGGCGGGTGCCAGGGCTGCGCCGCGAGGAGGTCGCCATGCTCGCCGGGGTCAGCGTGGACTACTACACGCGCCTGGAGCGGGGCAACATCCGCGGCGCCTCCGAGAGCGTGCTCAACGCCATCGCGCGGGCGCTCCAGCTCGACGACGTCGAGCGCGCCCACCTGTTCGACCTGGCCCGCACCGCCCCCGCGGCGCCGACCGCGCGCCGCGGCCGGCCGCAGCGGTCGGTCCGCGAGTCGGTCCGGCGCGTGCTGGACAACCTGGCGGTCCCGGCGATCGTCCACAACGCCACCCAGGACCTGGTCGCCGCCAACCTCATGGGGCGGGCCCTGTACGCGCCGCACTTCGACACCCAGCGGCAGCCCAACATCGCCCGGTTCGTCTTCCTCGACCCCCGGGCCCGGGACTACTACGTCGACTGGCCCCAGGCCCGGCGCACGGTGGCGGCCATCATGCGCCTCGAAGCGGGCCGCGACCCGCTCAACCGGGAGCTCACGGCGCTCATCGGCGAGCTCTCGGCGTGCAGCCCGCAGTTCAGGAAGGACTGGGCGGGACACGACGTGCACTCGCACCGCACCGGCGTCAAGTCCTTCCGGCACCCCGAGGTCGGCGTGGTCGAGGTCGCGTTCGACGTCTTCGAGATGCCGGGCGAGGCGGGCCTGTCGATCGTCACCTACAGCGTCGACCCGGGCACGGAGTCCGCCGACAAGTTCGCGCTGCTCGCCAGCTGGGCGGCGACCCGCGAGTCCGGCGCCACGGGCGACCGGGCGCGGGCCGAGAGCGCCCGACCCACCACGACGACGAACGACTGACCCGCCGGGAAGCCGGCCACCGCACCCGTCCCCCTCAGGGAGCCCGTCATGACCACCTACGCCCTCGTCGGCGCCGGGCCCGGCCTCGGCCTGGCCGCCGCCCGCCGCTTCGGCGCGGCCGGCCACTCCGTCGCCCTCGTCGCCCGTGACCGCGGCCACCTGGACGCGCTGACCGCCGAGCTGGCCGGCGCGGACATCACCGCCCGCGGCTTCACCGCGGACGCCCTCGACCCCGCCTCGCTGACCGCCGCGCTCGCCGAGGCGGCCACCGCCCTGGGCCCGGTCGAGATCCTGCAGTACAGCCCGGTGCCCCGCGCCGACTTCATGAGGCCGGTCCTCGACACCGGCGCCGACGACCTGGACGACCCGCTCACCTTCTCCCTCAGGTCCCCCGTGACCTGCGTGAACGCCGTCCTGCCCGGGATGCGCGAGCTGGGCAGGGGCACCCTGCTGTTCGTCAACGGCGGCAGCGCGGTGCGCCCCCACCCCGAGCGCGCCGGCACCTCCGTCGCCTTCGCCGCCGAAAGCGCCTACGCCCGTATGCTCCACGACGCCCTGGCCCCCGAGAACATCCACGCCGCGCAGCTGATCGTCCCCGGTGCCATCCGGCCCGACGCCGAGCACAGCAGCCCCACCGCGCTGGCCGAGCGGCTGTACGACATACACCGGACCCGCGACGCCTTCCGGCACTACGCGGAACCCCTGCCCGACTGAACACGCCGAGGTGTCGGCCTTCGCGTTCCTTCCGGGGCGGATCGTGCTAGGCTGAAGGTAGTTGCAGTTGTGGTACCCATATGACTTATGTGCGCCTGACGAGATTGCTTCTCTCAGGCGCATTATTTGTTTCTCCGGCTTCTCCGGATGGGGCCTCTGCCTACCGAAGGAGAATGTCATGGCTCAGGGCACTGTTAAGTGGTTCAACTCCGAAAAGGGTTTCGGCTTCATCGAGCAGGACGGCGGCGGCCCCGACGTCTTCGCCCACTACTCGAACATCGCGGCTCAGGGCTTCCGTGAGCTGCAGGAGGGCCAGCGGGTCTCCTTCGACGTGACCCAGGGCCAGAAGGGCCCGCAGGCGGAGAACATCACCCCCGCCTGATCGCCTTCGAAGCATCACCCACCGGGGCCCGCACCGCATGGTGCGGGCCCCGGCTCGCGTTCCGGGTGGCTACGGCCACCGGGCCGCTCGCCGGTCGTCCCTTTAGCATGGGCTCACCCGAACAGCCCTGGACGACCGAACGGAGCGTGCGCACTCCCCGTGGACGAGCCACCCAGTAGCCGCCGTGTCCCCCCGAACGACCGAACCGAGCAGCCGGGGCGGGGGTGACACGGTGACCGAAGTGCTGTTGTTGGCGCTGGCCCTCGCGTTGATGCTGGCCTGCGCGGTGTTCGTCGCGGCGGAGTTCTCCCTGACCACGGTGGAGCGCGCCGCGCTGGAGCGCGCCGCCGAGGCCGGCGAGAAGGGCGCGGCCGGCGCGCTGGCGGCCGTACGCCGCCTCACGTTCCAGCTGTCCGGCGCCCAGCTCGGCATCACGGTGACGTCCCTGGTCATCGGCATGCTCGCCGAGCCCTCGCTGGCCCGCCTGCTGGCCGGCCCGCTGCGCGCGACCGGGCTGCCCGACGGCGCGGCCTCCTCGGTCGCCGTCGCCCTCGGGGTCGCCGTCTCCACGATCCTCCTCATGGTCATCGGCGAGCTGGTCCCGAAGAACTGGGCGATCTCCCGGCCGGTCGCCGTCGCCAAGGTCGTCGCCGGCCCGCAGCGCGGCTTCACCGCCGCGTTCGGCCCGCTGATCCGGCACCTGAACGACACGGCCAACCGGCTGGTGCGGCGGTTCGGCCTGGAGCCGGCCGAGGAGCTGGCGTCGGCGCGCACCCCGCAGGAGCTGGTGGCCCTCGCACGACACTCGGCCGCCGAGGGGGTGCTGCCGCGCGACTCCGCCGAGCTGTTCGTGCGCACCCTGCACCTCGGGGAGCTGACCGCGGAGAACGTGATGACCCCCCGGGTGGACGTCCACGCCCTGCACGCCTCGGCCACCGCCGCCGACGCCGCCAACCTCACGCTGGCCACCGGCCACTCCCGGTTCCCGGTCTACGACACCGGCCTCGACGACATCGACGGCATCGTGCACATCAAGGACGTCCTCGCCCTCGACGAGGAGAAGCGCCGCACCACCCCGGTCGCCGAGCTGGTCAGGCAGCCGCCGCTGGTCCCCGACAGCGCCCCCGTCGACCGGCTGCTGGAGCGGCTGCGCGACGAGGGCCCGATGGCGGTGGTCGTCGACGAGTACGGCGGCACCGCCGGCGTGGTGACGCTGGAGGACATCGTGGAGGAGGTCGTCGGCGAGGTCCGTGACGAGCACGACCCGGCCGAGCGCCCCGAGCTGACCGCCACCGGCCCGGGCGCCTGGGAGGTCGACGGCGGCCTGCGGGTGGACGAGCTGCGGGACGCGGTCGGCCTGACCGTCCCCGAGGGCCCGTACGAGACCGTCGCCGGACTCGTCGCCCACCGCCTCGAACGGATACCCGAGGCCGGGGACACCACCGTCGTGACCGGCTGGCGGCTGACCGTGCTGGCCACCGAGCACCACCGCGCGGACCGGGTCAGGATCACCGCCCCCCGCCCGGAGGAGACCCGGCAGGAGGACGACCGGTGACCGCCTTCCAACTCGCCCTCGGCGTCCTGACCCTGTTCACCAACGCGTTCTTCGTGGCCGCCGAGTTCGCGCTGATCTCGGTGCGCCGCGACCAGGTCGAGCCGCGCGCCGCCGCCGGCGAGCGGCGGGCCCGCACCGTGCTGTGGGCGCTGCAACACCTCTCGCCGATGATGGCCACCGCCCAGCTGGGCATCACCGTCTCCTCGCTGGTGCTCGGCGCGGTCGCCGAACCGGCCATCGCCCACCTGCTGGAGCCGGTGTTCGAGGCGGCCCATGTGCCGCACGGCCTGGTGCACCCGATCGCGTTCGCCATCGCCCTCTCGGTGGCGACCTACCTGCACATGCTCGTCGGCGAGATGGTGCCGAAGAACATCGCGCTGGCCGCGCCCGAGCGCACCGCGCTGGTGCTCGGCCCCGCGCTGGTGCGCCTCACCCGGGCACTGCGCCCGGTGATCTTCGGGATCAACGCCTTCGCCAACACCCTGCTGCGACTGCTGCGGGTCGAGCCGAAGGACGAGGTGGCCTCCGTGTTCACCGACGAGGAGCTGGCCCGCATCGTGCAGAGCTCGTCCGACGCCGGCCTGCTGGAGACCGCGGAGAGCGAGCGGCTGCGCACCGCGCTGGCCCTCGGCACCCGCGCCGTCGCCGAGATCACCGTCCCGCTGAGCCGGATGACGACCGTCAGCCACCGCGTCACGCCACGGGAGCTGGAACGGGCGGCCGCGACCTCCGGCTTCTCCCGCTTCCCGGTGACCGGCCCCGGCGCCACCGTGCTCGGCTTCCTGCACGTCAAGGACGCGCTGGCCGCCGTCGAGCGCGACCGTCCGTTCCCCCGGGAGGCCGCGCACCCGGTGATCCGCGTCCGGCCGGAGACCCCGCTGGACGACGCGCTCACCGCGATGCGCGCCGCCTCCACCCACCTGGCCGCCGTCACCAGCGACAAGGGCACCCTGCTCGGCTTCGTGACCATGGAGGACGTCCTGGCGGAACTGGTCGGGGCGCCCGCCGCGCGGCCCGACCCCGTGGCGCGAGAGTGAGGCCCACGGCCCGCTGAACGCCGGCTCGGAAGCGTGCGACACCGTGCCCCGGGTACCCGAAACGGTCCCGGTACGGCGTTTCCGAGACGAGGAGTTGATGGTGCCCGACCTGGTGACCGGAGAATGGCCGCTCGGCTGGAGCATCGTCCTCTTCCTGGTGGCGGGCGCGCTCACCGTGCTGTGCAGCGTCCGCCTGGCGACCCTCGGCGACGTCCTGGCCGACCGCACCGGCCAGGGCGAGGCGCTGTTCGGCGCCGTCTTCTTCGGCCTGGTGACGTCCCTCTCCGGGATCGTCATGACCGCCGTCAGCGCCGCCGACAACCACCCCGACCTCGCCTACTCCAACGCGGTCGGCGGCATCGCCGCCCAGACCCTGGCCGTCGCCGCCGCCGACCTCGCCTACCGCAGGGTCAACCTCGAACACGCGGCGGCCTCGCTGCCGAACCTGCTCTTCGGCTGCCTGCTCATCGCCCTGCTCGGCATCACGCTGATGGCCGCCTTCAGCCCCGACGTCACCCTGTGGGGCGTGCACCCGGCCTCCGCCGTCCTGGTGTTCTGCTACTGGGGCGGCCTGCGGCTGATCAGCGACCGGCGCCGCGCCCTGTGGGTGGCCGTCAGGACCACCGAGACCGTGCCGGACGTGCCCGACGAAGGACCGGCCACCGCCCGGCGGGGCAACGGCCGACTGTGGGCCGAGTTCCTCGGCATCGCGGTCGTCGTGGTGGCCGGAGGCTGGGTCGTCGTCCGGGCCGCGGAGACCTTCGTGGCCGCCACCGGCCTGGCCGCCGGCTTCGTCGGCGCCGTCCTGCTGGGCATCGTGAACGCGCTGCCGGAGACCGTCACCGCCATCGCCGCCGTCCGCCGGGGCGCGGTGACCCTCGCGGTCGCCGCCGTCATCGGCGGCAACTGCCTCGACGCGCTCAACCTCGTCGTCGGCGACCTCGCCTACCGCGGCGGATCCCTCTACCACGCGGCCAGCCCCGACGAGCTGTTCCTCACCGCCGGCGCCCTCGTGATGACCACGATCCTGCTCGGCGGCCTCCTCGTCCGCCAGGAACGCGGCTGGCTGCGCGTCGGCTTCGACGGCGTCCTCCTCATCGTCCTCTACGGCACGATCGTCGCCACCCTCGCCGTCTGACCCACCACCAGCGACGCCCGGGCGCCGACCGCCGTCGGATCGAGACGTCCGCGGAACCGCGCGGTGCCCTGCCGCTCGTAGGCTCCACCGCATGAGGTGGGGAAGAGTGATCTCGGTCCTCTGTCTGATTCCACTGTTGAGCGCGTGCGGCCCGTACTACGGGGTGTTCTTCGTCCAGGGCGACGACGCCGAGGACGCGGTCATCAGCGTGCGGGACTGCCAGTCCGGAGGCGGCATCACCGAGATGAGCCTGTACCTGCGCGGCGACACGAACTCGGCCTCCGCCGAGCGGACCGGCAAACGACTGCTGTTATGGCGCGTCGAGGTCGACGGGGGTGAGCCGGTGCGTGAGATCGGCCTCGGCGGCGAGCCGGACGGCTACACCACCCGACACCCGCTGACCGCCGAACCGCGCGCCGGGACCACGTACGAGATACGTGCCACCACGGTCTCGGGGCGCGGCGGTGGTCTGGCCTTCAGGCCGGAGCGGTTGGCGGCCGGGTACGTCACCTACGACGACAACGTCACGGAGTCGCGGGAGGCGTACGACGACCTGCCCGACGCCTGGTTCTGCTACTGACGGCGCGGGCGTGGCGCCCGCGCCCCCCGGCGGCCCGATCAGAAGGACCACGGCACCAGCACCAGGGTGCCCCAGGCGAGGACCGGGCCGAGGCCGACGATGCCCGCGGTGTAGCTCATGACCTGGCGGTAGAAGCCCTGCCGGTCGACGCCCCTGGCGTTGCTCAGCACCAGGGCGCCGTTGGTCGAGAACGGCGACACGTCCACGATGGTCGTGGAGATCGCCAGCGCCGCGATCAGACCGGCCGGGCTCAGGTGGCTGGCGAGCAGCAGCGGCACGGCGATCGGGATGATCGCCGTCAGGATGGCCGTGGAGGACGCGAACGCCGAGGTCACCGCCACCGTGAAGCACAGCAGCAGGGCGACGACCAGCGGCGCGCCGACGCCGGCCGCGTGCTCGGAGATCATCTCGATGGTGCCGGCGTGCTCCAGCATCGCGACGTAGGTCATCATGCCCGCGACGAGCAGGATGGTCGACCAGCCGATGCCCTCGACGGCCTTCTCCTGGTTCTTCATGTCGACCAGGGCCAGCACCGCGCCCGCCGCCAGGGCCAGGAAGCCGATCTGCAGCTCGAAGACCAGCGCGCCGACCACCAGGACGAGCAGCGCGACGAGCGTCAGCGCCTGCCGCCAGGTCACGCCGGTAGTGGTGCCCTCCGCGGGCTCGGCGGGCTCGGCCGCGGCCGTGCTCCCGGTCGCGCCGGCCGGGACCCGGGCGCGCGCCCGCCAGTGCAGGAGCACGAAGGTCAGGGCGGACAGCAGCAGGTTGAAGCCGAAGCTGGCGAAGAACAGGGTCGGCGCCGACACCGAGACCGAGGTGTCCTCGACCATGTCCAGGACGAGCGCGCCCGACACGGCGATCGGCGAGAACGCGCCCGCGTGGGCCCCGCTGATCACCATCATCCCCATCATCAGCGGGTTGAGCCGGTGCTGGAAGGCGAAGTTCATACCGATCGGCGCCAGGATGGCCACCGCGGCCGGCGTGAAGGTGCCGAACGCCGTCAGCACCGAGGCCACGACGAAGAGCACCCAGGGGATCAGCGCGACCTTCCCCCGGACCAGCCGCACGCCGGCGGTGACCAGCAGGTCGATGGTGCCGTTGCGGCGCGCGATCGAGAACAGATAGGTGACGCCGACGATCGTCACGAACAGGTTCACCGGGAACCCCGCGAAGATCTCGTCCTCGGTCATCCCCAGCGCCGAGGTGCCGACCACGAACGTGGCGACGAAGGCGAGGATGCCGATGTTGATCGGCAGCACGGTGCCGACCAGGAACATGACCAACAGCGCGGCGATGGATATGGCTTCAGCAGACATCGTTGTCGTCCTTACCGGGGGAGAGAGAAGGCGGAACCGTCAGGCCGCTGTCGGAAGGGCCGGTTCCGGCACGAGGATCTCGGCGTCGCACAGGACGCGTGCGGCACGACGCACGGTGACCCGGTGAGGTCCCGATGGGCCGATGTCGGTCGCGCTGACCAGCACCACACCGGCGGGTGTGCCGATGCGCAGCTGGGAGTCGGCTGTGGCCGTTGATACCCGCCGCACCACCGATCCGTCAACGAGGTGCGCCGCGGCGACGGCGACCGCCGAGGTGAGGCCGATCGCCGGGTGCGGGTCGTTCATCGTGAGCATCCGCACCGAGACGTCGTAGTCGCTCGCGGCCACACGGTCGCCGGTCGAGCTGACGTAGGGCACCGGCGCGCCGACGAGCCCCACCTTGGGCACCGCGTCGCCCGGCTCCTCGCCGGCACGGAGCAGTCCCATCCGGGGCGCGGCGGCGTGCCGCACCGCGCGCAGCCAGCCCACCTCGCCGCGCAGCGCGGCGACCGGCTCGGCGCCGGTCAGGCCGGCCGCGGCCGCGTCGACCAGGACGACGGGCGCGCCGGCGTCCAGCATGGTCACCCGGACCGCCTCGCCCGCCAGCCGCAGCTCCTCGTCGGCGTTGCCGGTCGGCAGCAGCGCGCCCGTCGTCCGCCCTGCCGGGTCGAGGAAGGTCAGGCCGACCGCGACCCCGCCGGACCTGGTGCCCGGCACGGTCTGGGTGCCGAACTCGGGCACCAGACCGCCGGCGGTGTCGACGGTGGCCTCCAGCAGCGCGCCCGTGTTGGTGTTGCGCATCACGACCCGGGTCAGGTCGCCGCCGACCGGGACCAGCCCCCTGGCCACCGACCACAGGGCGATCGCCGTGGCGCAGTTGCCGCAGTTGCTGCCCCACTCGACCCGGTCGACGCCGATGCCGACCTGGCCGAAGAGGTACTCGACGTCGACACCCTCGTCCGGGCAGGGCTTGACGACCGCGGCCTTGGACGTGGTCGGCGTGGCACCGCCGACGCCGTCCAGGTGGACCGGGTCCTTCGCGCCGTACGCGTCGACCAGCAGCCGCTCCAGGCGGTCCAGCGTGGCGGGGACGTGCCGGTGGTCGAACAGCCAGCACTTGCTCGTGCCACCACGCACCAGACTCGCGGAAACGCGCACCTCAGCCGTCCTTCTGTGCTTATTACGGGGGGTGGACGCGCTCACGATGGCACCGCGAAGAGTTGAGAACAATACCCATTTTCTTAGAAGGGGTTTAGTGGAGCTAAAGGCTAGACTCGACGCGTGCTCAACGTACGGAGACTGCTGCTGCTCACCGAGATCGCCGAACACGGCTCGCTGACCGGCGCCGCGTCCGCCGCCGGGATGACCGCCTCCGCCGCCTCCCAGCAGATGTCCCGGCTGGAGGCCGAGGTCGGCCAGCCGCTGCTCGAACGGCTGCCCCGCGGCGTGCGGCTGACCGGCGCGGGGGAGGCGCTGGTGGCCAGGGGCCGGGCGATCCGCCGCGAGCTGCGCGCCGCCCAGGCGGATCTCGACGCCTTCGCCCGACTCGACCGCGGCACCCTGCGGCTCGGCTCCTTCCCC
The DNA here is from genome assembly GCF_031845425.1 of Streptomyces millisiae. NCBI lineage: Bacteria > Bacillati > Actinomycetota > Actinomycetes > Kitasatosporales > Streptomycetaceae > Streptomyces > Streptomyces millisiae. The sequence continues at coordinate 122,279 of NZ_JAVREM010000008.1, read as the reverse complement.
ACCGTCAGCGCCTCGCTGCTGCCGCTGGCCCTCACCCGGTTCGCCCGCGCCCACGCCGGCGCCGAGGTGGTGGTCAGATCGGCGATGCTCGCCCAGCTGCGCGAGATGCTGCACACCGGCGAGGTCGAGCTCGCCCTGCTGTGGGACTACCGGTGGAACCGGGTCAGCGACGAGGCCCTGACCCTGACCCACCTGCTCAACGACCCCACCGTGCTCGTCGTCCCGGCCAACTCCCGGCTCCTCGACGAGCCCGAGGTCAGCCTGCGCTCCCTGGCCGCCCAGCACTGGATCATTCGGGCCGACAACCATCCGGTCGCCGAGGTGCTGCGGCGCAGCTGCCGGCTCGCCGGCTTCGAGCCGCGGATCGCCTACGAGTCACACGACTACCAGGAGGCGCAGGCCATGGTCGCCGCCGGCCTCGGCATCGCCATCGCGCCCCGGCTCGCGCTCACCAACCGGCGCAACGACGTGCGGCTGGTGCGGCTCGGCGCCGACGTGCCCGCGCCGATTCGCCGAATCCTGCTGGCCCGCCCTGAGAACCGGATGCCCACGCCGGCCACCCTCGCCATGATCGACATCCTGCACGCGGTGGCCGAGCGGTTCACCGACACCAACCTGGACCGCAACCAGCTCGGCTCCGTCCGCCGCGTCGGCGGACCCCGGGCCCCGCGCGCCTGACCGGCCCGGCCGCGGGGCTCGCGGGCCCGGCAAGAAGCGGCTCAGGCCCCGATCAGCACACCGCCGATGAGGATCGGGGCGACATCGGAGACGGTGAGCGCCGCGGCCAGGGCGCAGGCGGCGGCGAGGGTGGTGGCGAGGAGTCGGCGTGCGGACATGGGGCCTCCAACGAGGTCGGGGCGGTTGCCGCCCGGTTGGACCGTCCGGCGCCCCCGGAGGTTGCCCACCCGGCCGCCGGCCGGATGGGCGGACCTCAGCCGGTGACGAAGGTGGTGACGCTGCGGGCGGGGAGTTGGGCGGTGAAGGTGCCGTTGGTCATGGTGAGCGTGGTCTGTGGCGCCAGGTTCCTGCTGGCGTCGGTCAACCACCACGAGACGCGGGTGGAGGCGTTGTTGGTGAGGGTGAACGGTTGACTCACCGCCGAGGTCCCCTTGTTGACGGCGACGATGACGACCTGGCCGTTGGTGCCCCGGTAGGCGGAGGTGTAGAGGCTGGACTGGCTACTGGGGGTGGCGTCGACGCGGACGTGGCCCGGGCGGACGAACTTCGAGAAGTGCGCCATGTTGGCGCCGCGCTTGCTGATCTGCCCGTCCTCCCGCATGGGTCCGTAGCCGCGGCGGATGTACCACCACACGTACGCCTGGAACTGGCCGTCGACCAGGGCGCGGTGGATGTGCTCCCCGACGTCGAGCGCCTGTGGCCAGAGGTCGGCGGAGTCGCTGCTGTTGGGGTAGTACACCTCGGTCATCCACAGTTCCTTGCCGCCGCCCCGCTGGGTGAAGAGCGGGTAGGGGAAGTTCTGGAACTGGGTGCCGTAGAGGTGGGCGCCCAGGATGTCCATGTTCGCCAGCGCCTGGGCGTCGTTGAGGATGGGGTCGGAGAAGCTCTTGACGTACTGGAAGGACTCCGGGGCGATGACCCGGGTGCTGATCGAGCCGGCGTTCTCGCGCAGGAAGCGGACCATCTCGGTCGGGGTCCACCAGGTCCAGTCGTGCGCGTAGTCGGGCTCGTTCTGCACCGAGATCGCGTACAGGTTGACGCCGTTGTTGCGCATGAAGACGACGAAGTCGTTGAGGTGCTGGGCGTAGGCGGCGTAGCTGTCGTACCGCAGCCGCCGGGCGTCGGTCTGGCTGCCGCGCACGAAGGTCTCGACCATGCTGGCCGGGGGGTTCCAGGGCGAGGCGATGACGGTCGCGCCGAGTTCGACGGCGCGGCGGGCGGTGGCGACCTCGCGGCTCCAGTTGTTGCGGTCCTCGTGGACGGGGACGCGCAGCACGGTGAAGCCCAGCTGCCCGGTGCCGTTGCCGAAGGCCGTGTCGCGCTGGGCGGCCGTCAGGTCGCTGATCCAGACGGTGTGGTTCATGCCGCCGAAGCCGCGAATGGTCTGCCGGGACGCCGCGGGGTCGACCACCACGGTGGCCGCCGCCGTGATCGGTGCCCCGGGCGCCGCCAGGGCCGGCGTGGCGGTGGCGATGACCGGCAGGGCGCCCAGCGTCGCCAGCACCGACCGCCGACTCGGCGATCCGGGACCGGTTCCGGTGGACTCGTTGGGACGTAACGTCACTGTTCCGCCTCCTGAACGCTCGGGGTCACGACTTTGGGAGCGCTCCCATACGCGCTGGCAACGTAACGGCCTGACTGGTCACCGTCAACCCGCTCGGCGGGGTGACGCCGCCGGGGCCGGTCGCGTGGCGGACCGGCCCCAGCGGGCGGGTTCGGGTCAGGCCGTGGACAGCTCGGCACGCACGGCGTGCGCGGCCCGTACCAGGTTCTCCAGCGAGGCGCGGGTCTCGGGCCAACCGCGGGTCTTCAGGCCGCAGTCGGGGTTGACCCACAGGCGTTCGGCCGGGATGGCCCGCAGCCCGGTGCGCAGCAGTTCGGCGGCCTCCTCGGCGCTCGGCACGCGCGGGGAGTGGATGTCGTAGACGCCGGGGCCCGCCTGGCGCGGGTAGCCGTGCGCGGCGAGTTCGCGGGCCACCTGCATGTGGGAGCGGGCCGCCTCCAGGCTGATGACGTCGGCGTCGAGGTCGTCGATGGCCCGCACGATGTCGCCGAACTCGGCGTAGCACATGTGGGTGTGGATCTGGGTGTCGGGGCGCACGCCGCCGGTGGTGAGCCGGAACGCCTCGGTGGCCCACGCCAGGTACCCGGCCCGGTCGGCGGCCCGCAGCGGCAGGGTCTCGCGCAGCGCGGGCTCGTCCACCTGGATCACCGCGGTGCCGGCCGCCTCCAGGTCGGCCACCTCGTCGCGCAGGGCGAGGGCGACCTGGCGCGCGGTGTCGGCCAGCGGCTGGTCGTCGCGGACGAAGGACCAGGCGAGCATGGTCACCGGGCCGGTCAGCATGCCCTTGACCGGGCGCGGGGTGAGGGACTGGGCGTACGCCGTCCAGCGCGTCGTCATCGGCTCGGGGCGGGAGACGTCGCCGGCCAGGATCGGCGGGCGGACGTAGCGGGTGCCGTAGGACTGCACCCAGCCGTGCCGGGTGGCGAGGTAGCCGGTGAGCTGCTCGGCGAAGTACTGGACCATGTCGTTGCGTTCGGCCTCGCCGTGCACCAGGACGTCGATGCCGAGCTGCTCCTGGAAGGCGACGACCTCCCGGATCTCGGCCCTGACCCGCTCCTCGTAGCCGGCCGGGTCGACGCGGCCGGCGCGCAGGTCGGCGCGGGCGGCGCGCAGCTCGGCGGTCTGCGGGAAGGAGCCGATGGTCGTCGTGGGCAGCAGCGGCAGGCCGAGCCGGGCCCGCTGGGCGGTGGCCCGCTCGGGGTAGGGGTGGGGGCGGCGGGCGTCGGCCTCGGTCACCGCGCCGGCGCGGGCCCGGACGGCCGGGTCGCGGGTGATGGGGGAGCCGGCGCGGGAGGCCAGGTCGGCGCGGTTGGCGGCGAGTTCGGCCGCGATGGCGTCGGTGCCGAGGGACAGGCCCCTGGCGAGGGTGACGAGTTCGGTGGTCTTCTGCCGGGCGAAGGCCAGCCAGCGCAGGATCTGGGGGTCGATGTCGTGTTCCGCCGCAGCGTCCAGGGGGACGTGCAGCAGGGAGCAGGAGGCGGCGACGTCGACCCGGTCGGCGAGGCCGAGCAGGGTGCCGAGGGTGGTGAGGGACTTCGACAGGTCGTTGATCCAGATGTTGCGGCCGTCGACGACGCCGGCGACCAGGCGCCTGCCCGGCAGCCCGCCGACGGCCGCCAGCGCGTCCAGGTTGGCCGCGGCGGGGCCGGTGAAGTCCATGGCGAGCCCGTCGACGGGGGCCTGGGCCAGGACCTGGAGGGCGTCGCCGAGCCGGTCGAAGTAGGAGGCGACCAGGATCCGCGGCCGGTCGGCGAGGGCGCCGAGCCGCTGGTAGGCGTGGGCGGCGGCGGCAAGCTCGGCCGGGGTGCGGTCCTGCACCAGGGCCGGCTCGTCCAGCTGCACCCACTCGGCGCCGGCCGCCCGCAGGTCCGCGAGGACCTCGGCGTACACCGGCAGCAGGCGGTCCAGCAGGGCCAGCGGCTCGAAGTCGGCGGGCGCGCCCGGTGCGGGCTTGGCGAGCAGCAGGTAGGTGACGGGGCCGACGAGGACGGGACGGGCCGTCAGGCCGAGGGCGAGGGCTTCCGCGAGCTCGCCGACCTGCTTGGCGGAGTCGGGGGAGAACACGGTGTCCGGGCCGAGTTCGGGGACCAGGTAGTGGTAGTTGGTGTCGAACCACTTGGTCATCTCCAGCGGGGCGACGTCCCGGGTGCCGCGCGCCATGGCGAAGTAGCCGTCGAGCGGGTCGGCGGCGAAGGCGGCGCGGTGCCGGTCGGGGATCGCGCCGACCATGACGGTGGTGTCCAGCACGTGGTCGTAGTGGGAGAAGTCGCCGGTGGGGACCTCGGCGACGCCGGCCTCGGCCAGCCGCCGCCAGGTGGCGCGGCGCAGTTCGGCGGCGGTGGCCCGGAGGGCGTCGGCGGTGACGCGGCCCTTCCAGTAGCCCTCGGTGGCCTTCTTCAACTCCCGGTCCTGGCCCTGTCGGGGGTAGCCGTACACGGTGGCCCGTGCTGCCGCGGCTGCGGGCTTGGGGGTCACGGAGCTCTCCTTCGCGAGATGGTTCCCTGGGATCCCGGCGACGGGACGAGGACGCGAAGGGGACGGTGACCGGGCGGGCCCGGGCCCGCGCGCGAGGCGCCGCCGTCCGCCTGGTGTGTCGCCGACCCGCCCTCGAGGTCACCGGGATGTCCGCGCACGGGTGGCCGGGCGCGGGCAGTTGGCAGGTCTTCGGACTCGCGGGCCCGCCCTCCGGACCGGAGGACACCTACTGGCCGTCGCTTCCCAGGCCCGGTTCCCGGACCCAGTGCGTGTGACGGCGGTCGTTCCCGCTCACCGCTGCGGGGCAGTCCCGGATTCCCACCGGGTTCCCTCTTGCGACGCCTCCCGCCTGGCGGACGGGGCGAACCAGCTGCGTGGGCCAGCCTACGGGCCGCCACCGGGACGCGGCGGGTCACGTCCGTCATCCGGATGGCGAGGCGGCCCCCATCGACGCGTCGAAAGGCGGCCACTTTTCGGTGAAGCGACCGGGTTTGCCCCTGGCCGGGGGCCGGGGCGGGCACATATCCGTCGTGCCGTGCGATGTCCGAGGAGCGGGAGAAGCGATGACGGGCGAAGAGAGCTGTTCGAAGACCCTCGACGAGTTCCTCGGCAGGGTCAGGCGGTGGTACCGCGAGGACCGCGACGGCTTCGCGACCATGTACGACGCGGCGATCGCGAACGTGGTGCCGTACCCGGAGGACACGCCGCCCGGGGCGCGGTACGACTGGCGGGGCAGGTCGATCGAGGACCTGTGCGACTTCTTCCGGGAGTGGTACGAGGCGGGGTGGACCACCAGACCGAGCGAGGGCCTGCACCACATCGAGAAGTTCAGCTGGCTCACCTACGAGAACGACTACGGCATGGTCTTCGTGACCACCGGACCCGGGCTGCGGATGACGGCCGACTTCACCGCCCTCCAGGGCGCCCAGATGGACGACGAGGGGGAGCGGGGGCAGCTGCTCATCGCCAGCTGGCGGGAGGAACTCGGCTCCCGGATGGACGACTTCGAGCCGGGCCCGTGGCGGAGCTTCAACGACTTCTTCACCCGGAACCTGCGGGACGACACCAGGCGGCCGATCGACGCCGAGGACGACGACAGCGTGGTGGTCGCCCCGACCGACTGCGTCATCAACATGATCGTCGACGACCTGACGGAGGAGACGCCGATCCCCGTCAAGACGGTCACCATGAACGTCCGACAGCTCCTCGCGGACTCCCCGCACTACCGGAGGTTCGTCCCGGAGCGGGACGCGGCGGGCGAGGTGGTCAGGCCCGGCGGCACGGCGGTGTCCTGCGTGCTGATGCCCGACACCTACCACTGGTACCACGCGCCGGTGGCGGGCGAGGTGGTGGAGGCCCGCGACGACGTCGGCGGCGTCTACTACGGCATGCGGAACTTCCCTGGCCTGCTCAACAAGGGGAACGTCGGCTACGGCTTCGACTACGAGGTGTTCGACCGGTTCCGCCGGGGCTACCTGGTCTTCAGGACCGTGTTCACCGACCCGCGCGGGCGGGAGCACGAGACATACGTGGCGATGGTGACCGTCGGCCTCAACTCGATCGCCTCGGTGAACTACCTGCCGGAGTTCCGGCGGCCCGAGCGGCCGGTGCGGGTGCGGAAGGGGCAGAAGATCGGGAACTTCAGGTACGGCGGATCGCTGAACATCCTGTTGTTCCAGTACGGGAGGTTCCCGGCGCTCCAACTGCGCATGGGGCAGCGCATCGGGACCCTGGAGCAGACGGACAGGACGGAGACGCTGTTCGCCGGCTCCCGCCACGCGCGGGCCCGGTGCGGCCGGCCGCTGGCGCCCTGACGGCCGGAGCCCCCGGAGGCCACCCGGTCGTGGGCGGGCGGCCTCCGCCCCGGTCACATGTTCCAGAGGGTGACGAGGGGCCGGGGGACGGGCAGGAAGGGCTCGGGCGGCGTCCAGTCGCCGGTGGCGAAGAAGTTCCGGATCGTCGGCAGCCAGGGCTGGTAGTCGATGCCCTGGTCGGCGAGCCACTGGTCGTTGTAGTACTCGTTGGTGTAGCGGCTGGCGGCGTCGCACAGCACGGTGGCGACGCTGCCGGACTGTTCCTGGTCACGCATGCCGAGCAGCACGCGGATCGCGGCGAACACCCCGGTCCCGGTGGACGGCCCGGGGGAGATCCCCCACTCCCGCCGCTCGTGGAGGACTCGCATGGTGGCCACCGAGGCGGCGTCGTGGACCCGGATCATGCGGTTGACGGTCGAGGGCACGAAGGACGCCTCGACCCTGGGCCGGCCGATGCCCTCGATGTGCGAGCCCCGGTCGGTGATCGTCGGGTCGCGCCAGTACCAGCCGTCGAAGTACGCCGAGTGCTCGGGATCGGGCACGCACACCCGCAGCTCGCTGCCGGTGTAGCGGGCGTGCCGGGCGACGGAGGTGGCGGTGCCGCCGGTGCCGGCGCCCATCACGAACCAGTCCAGGTCGGGCACGGCGCGCAGCAGTTCGGGCCCGAGCCCCTCGTCGCCGCGCCAGTCGTAGGCGCGTTCGGCGTAGCTGAACTGGTCGAGGAAGTGGCCGCCGTACCGGTTCGCGACCCGGCGGGCGTAGGCGACGATGTCGCCGGAGACGGGGACGACGGTGCCGCCGAGTTCCGCGATGGCCGCCTTCTTCTCCCGGCTGGTGTTGTCGGGCACCACCGCGTAGAAGGGGATGCCGAGCCGCTGGCAGTACCAGGCCTCGGAGATGGCGGTCGAGCCGCTGGACGCCTCCACCACCGGCCGGCCCCTGGTCAGCCAGCCGCTGACCAGGGCGTGGACGAGCAGCGCCGCCGCGAGGCGGTGCTTGTGGCTGCCGGACGGCTGGTCGGCCTCCCGCTTGACGTACAGCCGCAGCCCGTTGAGCCGCGGCGGCAGCGGGATCTCGGTCAACTCCGTCGCCACGGGGGCGAGGTCGCCGCGGATGCGCTGGACGCAGTCGACGACCCACCGCCGGTCGTCCGGGTAGACGTCCGACTCGTCGTCGCGCTCGACCAGCTGGGGCTTCTCCGTGGTGCGCTCGACCAATGTCACCGGCGGCCTCCGTCGTCCGATCCGACCCCGCGCCGCCGACTGGTCGGCGCCCGCCCATGATCGGCGGCCCGCCGACCGTCCGCCCGGCACCCGACGCCTCAGGGCACGGCCGGTTCACCGCTTCGGCGCAACGGCGGCGGCCGCGGGGGCGGGGGAGCCGGCCCAGCGCATGCGGCACCAGGGCAGGGCCAGTTCGCGTGGGCTGGTGACCTGGCGGGGCGCGAGGTCGTCGACGGGGGCGGCCTCCCGGTGCCGGGCGAAGACCGAGTCGGCGTAGCGGTGTCCGGTGTCGGCGGCGACGAACACGACGGTGCGGTCGGGGCGGGCGCGGTGTTCCCAGCGGGCGGCGAGGTAGGCGGCGCCGGTGGAGAGCCCGGCGAACACGGCGTGTCGGCGCAGCAGGTCGACGCTGCCGGCCAGCGCCGCCCCGAAGGACGTCCAGTGGATGACGTCGTAGCGGCGGTGGTCGACGTTGCCGAACGGGATGGAGCTGCCGATGCCGGCGATGATGATCTCGGGGTCGGCCACGTGCTCGCTGCCGAAGGTGACGCTGCCGAACGGCTGGACGCCGACCAGCGTGGTGTCCGGGGCGTGCTCCCGCAGGTAGGCGGCGAGCGCCCCGCTGGAGGCGCCGGAGCCGACGCCGCCGACGAGCGTGACGGCCTGGCCGCCGGTCTCCTTGACGACCCGTTCGGCGACGGCGCGGTAGCCGAGGTAGTGGATGTCGTCGTGGTACTGGCGCATCCAGTGGTAGTCGGGGTGGGCGGCGAGGATCTCCCGCACCCGCGCGACGCGGCGGCTCTGGTCGAGCTTGAGGTCCGCGCTCGGCGCCATCTGTTCGAGGCGGGCGCCGAGGATGGTGAGTTGGGTGCGCAGCGTCCGGTCGACGGTGGTGGAGCCGACGATGTGGCAGCGCAGGTCGTGGCGGTGGCAGGCGAGCGCGAGGGCGTAGGCGTAGATGCCGCTCGAACTGTCGAGCAGGGTGTCGCCGGGCCGTACGACGCCGTGGTCGAGGAGGTGGCGGACGGCGGCGAGCGCGGAGACGACCTTCATCGTCTCAAAGCGCAGGCAGACGAGGCCGGGTTCGAGGCGTATCAGGTCCGGGGCGCCGATCGCGTCGGCGACGTGGTCGTACATGGTGGCTCACTCTCTCGTCGTGGGTCTGACGGGTCGTGAACGTCATGAGGACGGGGAGGCCGAGGCGTCGCAGGGCTTCGACGCAGCGGTCGAGTCGTCGGGCCAGGCCGGGGCGGGCCGGGTCGAACAGCAGCCCGGCCACGTTGCCGCTGTGCGCGACCTGGACGCCGGCCGCCCCGGTCTCGGCGGCGACGGCGACGAGTGCCGGCAGCTCCTCCTTGGGGAGCAGCCGCTGGTGGCGGGTGGCGCTGGCGGTGCAGACGCGGCCGAGCAGCGCGGTGTCGGCGGTGGCGACGGCGCGGCGCAGCAGGGCGCGTAACCGCTCGAAGGCGGCCAGGTCCCGGTCGCGGTAGGCGTCGGCGGGCAGGGAGAGGGTGTCGACGGGGCGGCCGCCGCCGGTGGCGCAGCCGACCACCACGGCCGGCGGCAGGGCGGGGCCGAGGACCTCCAGGACGCGGCCCGCGCGTTGGGCGAAGAGCACCGGGCGGTCGGCCAGCATCAGGGGGTCGGAGGCGCCCTCGGCGGTGACGGCCAGCCGCGCGATCTCGTGCGGGGCGAGGCTGACGCGGTGGCTGGCGGCGACCGCGCGGATGGCGGCGATGACGTCGCCGGTGGACGAGCCCATGCCGAGCCCCACCGGGATGGTCCCGCTCAGCCGCAGCCGTCCGGCGCCGGGGGAGCGGCCGGCCCGGCGGGCGCACTCGGCCGCGGCGAGGCGTGCCGCGCGCAGGGCCTTGGCGCGGTCGGGCGGGTCGACCGTGAGGTCGTCGGGGTCGCCCGCCGGGTGGCGGGTGAACTCGGCGTGGCAGCCGAGACCGGTCTCCGGCGGCACGGGCAGGGTGACCAGGCCGGGGCACATCCGCCCGTGGCGGTCGCGGAAGACGCCCTGGAGGATCTCCCCGTGGTGGCAGGCCGCCTGGCCGGTGCCGGTGGCGTCGGCGGTCATCCCGGCACCGTGGCGCGGTACCGGTACAGCACCGTCGGCTCGGCGCTGAACTGCGAGAACGGGAACGGCTCGGCGGACAGGGCGGAGACGCCGGCGCCGAGGAACGCGCGGGCGACGGCGCTGCCGCTCTGCGCGTAGACGACGAGCGGCAGTCCGCGTTCCCGACAGCGGCCCAGGATGGTGTCGAAGGTGCCGTTGCCGAGGGTCATGCCGGTGGCGACGACGGCGTCGGCGGCGTCGAGCACCTCGGCCATGGAGTCGGTGACGGGCTCGCCCCACTGGGTGGCGCGGAGGTTGAGGTCGCAGGGGAGCGGCACCCCGCCGCGGTCCCGGATGGCGGCCAGCAGCGGGTTGACGACCCCGATCAGGGCGACCCGGGCGCCCGGGGCGATGTCCAGCAGTCCGGCGATGGCGGCGTCGCGGGCCCTGGCCCGCTCCTCCGGGGTGCCGGCCGGCAGGGTGACCGGCTCGGCGGCGGCCTCCCGGTGCGGCGCGGCCTCCGCCAGCAGGGCGTCGAGCGCCGCGAGCCGGAGGGGGCGTGGGGCGTCGTCGCCGAGCAGCGCGGCGAGCGGCCGCCCCGAGTAGGCGCGGCACAGCGCCGGGTCGGTCTCGCCGTCCTCGACGGCGCAGGCGCCGAACGACCGGCCGCAGCGCACCAGCAGGTACTGGTTGAGGTAGGTGGTGTCCCCGCCGGCCAGCCGGGTGCCGTGGTGGAGCCAGAACACGCTGGTGGCGACGATCGCCGCCGGGTCGGGTCCCGCCGTGCCCGCCAGCGCGGCGGTCACCAGCTCCTCGACGGTCGTGGGGCGCGGGACGGTCGGCGGTGGTGTGGGATGTCGGTCGACGAACGCGGGGTCGGTCGCCGTGTGTGGCACGGAATCTCCCTCAGGTAGCGATGGGCGCACCGGTGATGACCCCGGGGAGTATTACAAATGATTGTCATTTTCGTCTAGGCTGTCGTGCCACCCGAGTTGAGGAGGGGACCGCCGTGTCCGGACCGTCGACGCAGATCGTCGCAGCCGCCCCCGTCCCGGAGTCGCGGTCGCCGCTGCGCGACCCGGCCTTCCTGCGCCTGTGGGCGGGCAGCACCGCGTCGGGGCTCGCCACCTGGGCGATGCCGTTCGTGCTGGGGCTCGCCCTGCTGGACGGCACCGTCACGGCCGCTGCCCTCGGCCTCGTGCTGGCGACGCGCACGGCCGGCTTCCTCGTCGCCGTGGTCGTCGGCGGGGTGCTCGCCGACCGCTACTCGCGCCGGGCGGTGGTGTGGTGGGCCGGGCTCGCCGCCGGCCTCGCCAGCCCCGTGCTGGCGGCCGGCGTGGGACGTTCGGTGCCGGTGATGGCGCTGGCCGGCGTCGTGATCGGCGCCGGCCAGGGCGCCTGCCGGCCGGCCTTCCAGGCGCTGACGGCGGAGGTGGTGGCCGCGCCGCTCCGGCAACGGGCCAACGCCGCCCTGACGTTGTCCGTGCGGGTCACCACGCTGACCGGACCCGGGCTCGCGGCCCTGCTCGCCGCCTTCCTCAGCGTCCCCACGCTGCTGCTCGGCATGGGCCTGCTGTGGCTCGCCGCGGCCGCGCTCCCGCCGCGCGGCCAGCATGCCCCCGCCCCCGTTCCCGGTGAACGGACCGGCTTCGTCACCGAGTTCGTCGACGGGGTGCGGGAGGCCAGGCGGCACCCCTGGTTCCTCGCCGGGCTCGGCGCGCTGGCCGCCGTCATCACCACCGGCTACTCGGCGACCGGGGTGCTGCTGCCGCTGGTCAGCCGCGACCGCTACGGCGTCGAGGCGGTGCTGGTCGCCGCGACCACCGCCTACACGGCGGGCGCGCTGCTCGGCGCCCTGGTGGTCGCGCGCTGGCACCCGAGGTCCGCCGGCTGGGCGGCCCTCGCGGGCCTGGCCGCCTACGGCCTGGCGCCGCTCAGCCTGTGGCTGCCGGTGCCCGCGGCCCTGGTGGTGGCCGCCTACGCGCTCGCCGGCGTGGGCATCGAGCTGTTCAACGTGCCCTGGTTCACCGCGACCCAACGGGAGGTCGAGCCGCGGCTGTTGGCGCGCGTCTCCGCGCTCGACTTCCTGGTCTCCTACGGCCTCGCGCCCGTCGGTCTGGCGCTGATCGCCCCGGCGGCCGACGCCTTCGGTCCGGGGCCCGTGCTCGCGGTCTGCGCCGCCGTCTGCTTCCTCGCCCCGGCCGCCGCCGCGCTCGTCCCCAGCGCCCGGCGCTTCTCCGCCCGTTGACGGAACCGCCGGCGCACTGTCACTCTTATTGCAAATGGTTTCCATTAACACTTCGGTCGGCGGTGCGCCGCCGCCCGTCGACACCCCGCCCCCGAGACCCCGAGCCGTGGCGGCCGGCCGCGGTCTCCTGCTGCCGGTCCTCCTGCTGTCCGCCGCGCTGCTCGGCTCCGTCGTCCTCGCCATCGGCCTCGGCTCCGCCGTCGTCCCGCCCGCCGACACGGCCCGCTACCTGTGGGCGGCGCTGACCGGCGGCCCGATCCCGGCCGACGAGCTGACCAGGTACCAGATCGTCTGGCAGGTCCGCACCCCCCGCGTGCTGCTGGCCGCCACGGTCGGCGCCGGACTGAGCGTGGTCGGCGTCGCCGTACAGGCGCTGGTCCGCAACGCGCTGGCCGACCCGTTCGTCCTCGGCGTCTCATCCGGCGCCTCCGTCGGCGCCGTGTCGGTCACCGTCTTCGGCGCCTTCTCCTCGCTCGGGATCTACGCCCTCTCCGCCGGCGCCTTCGCCGGCGCGCTCGCCGCCGCCGTCCTGGTCCACACCGCCGCCCGCAGCCGCGCCGGCCTGACCCCGCTGCGCCTCGTGCTCACCGGGATCGCCCTGGCCCACGGCTTCCAGGCCGTGATGAGCGTGCTGGTCTACCTCGTGCCCGACGGCGAGGCCACCCACACCGTGCTGTTCTGGACCTTCGGCGGCTTCGGCGCCGCCACCTGGGGATCGCTGCCCGTGGTCGCCGCGATCGTCCTCCTCGGCACCCTCGCGCTGCACCGCTTCGCCCGCCCGCTCGACGCCATGGCGCTCGGCGACGAGACCGCCGCCAGCCTGGGCGTCGACGGCGCCGCGGTACGCCGGGCGCTGTTCGCGCTGACCGCCCTGATGACCGGCGCCATGGTCGCGGTCAGCGGCGCCATCGGCTTCGTCGGCCTCGTCATCCCCCACCTGGTCCGCATCCTCGTCGGGGCCACCCACGCCCGCGTCCTGGTGCTCGCCCCGCTCGTCGGCGCCGTGTTCGTCGTCTGGGCCGACCTGGTGGCCAGGACGCTGGCCGCGCCCCGGGAACTGCCCATCGGCGTCGTCACCGCGCTCGTCGGCGTCCCCGTCTTCGTCGCCCTGATGCGGCGCCGCGGCTACCTCTTCGGAGGCCGCTGATGACCGGGCACCCGACTCCCCCGACTCGCCCGGCTCGCCTGCGACTCGACGCCCTGCGCGTCACCATCGACGGCCGGGCCCTGGTGCGCGACCTCTCCCTGGAGGCCGGCGCCGGACGCGTCACCGGCCTCGTCGGGCCGAACGGCAGCGGCAAGTCCACCGCCCTGCGCTGCGTCTACCGGGCCCTCGCCCCCACCGGCGGCGCCGTCCGGCTCGACGACCGCGACCTGCTGACCCTGCCCCGCCGCGAGAGCGCCCGGTCCGTCGCCGCCCTCACCCAGGAGAACGGCACCGAACTCGACTTCACCGCCTGGGAGATCGTCGCCCTCGGCCGCACCCCGCACCTGCGCGGCAACCAGCCGCTCGACGCCCGGGAACGCGACCTCTGCCGCCGCGCCATGGCCGACCTGGACGTCCTCCACCTGGCCGACCGCGGCGTGCTCACCCTCTCCGGCGGCGAACGCCAACGCGTACTCGCCGCCCGCGCCCTCGTCCAGGAACCCGCCGTCCTGGTCCTCGACGAGCCCACCAACCACCTGGACATCCGCCACCAGATACAGCTCCTGTCGCTGCTGCGCCGCACCGGGGCCACGGTGCTGGTGGTGCTGCACGACCTCAACCTGGCCGCCGCCGTCTGCGACCGCGTCGGCGTCCTGGCCGACGGCACGCTCGTCGCCGCCGGCACGCCAGGCGACGTCCTCACCCCGGAGCTGGTGCGCGAGGTGTTCGGCGTCGACGCCACCGTCGTCCCGCACCCGCTGACCGGCGCCCCCCAACTCCTGTACTCCCTGCACTCCCTGGAAGGACGCCCATGACCACCCGCACCCGAACCCGCCGTGCCCGGCTCGCCGTTCCACCCCTCCTCGCCGCCGCCCTGCTGCTGCCCGCCTGCGGCGCGGAGGTCGAGCCGGCGGCCGATGGCGAGGGCCAGGCCGAGACCGTGACGGTGCCGCGCTGCGGCGAGGACGTCGAGTACCGGAGACCCGAACGCGCCGTGGTCTACGAGGGCGGCAGCGCCGACAAGCTGTTCGCCCTCGGCCTGACCGACCACGTCCACGGCTACGTCATGCCGCCGGCGAACCCGCCCGTCGAGGAGTCACCCTGGGCCGAGGAGTACGCCCGGGTCGAGATGCTCAGCGACGACCTGCTCAACCGCGAACTCGTCGTCGACGCCGAGGCCGACCTCGTCGTCGCCGGCTGGCGATCCGGCTTCAGCGACGAGCGCGGCATCACCCCCGAGATACTCGACGGCCTCGGCATCCAGAGCTTCATGCACAGCGAGACCTGCTACAACTACCCGGGCCACCCCGCCGAGTTCACCCCCTTCGAGGGCCTGTACCGGGACCTGGAACTCCTCGGCCGGATCTTCGGCGTCGAGGAGCGGGCCGCGCAGGTCGTCACCGAACTCCGCGACCGGGTCGCCGCCGTGGCGGACCAGGCGCCCGAAGGGCGCCCGCCCCGCGTCTTCGTCTACGACTCCGGCACCGACCAGCCCTTCACCTCCGGCAACCAGGCCCCGCCCCACGAGATCATCGACATCGCCGGCGGCGAGAACGTCTTCGCCGACCTCACCGACCGCTGGACCACGGTCAGTTGGGAGTCCGTGGTGGAGGCCGAACCGGAGGTGATCGTGGTCGTCGACTACGAGGACCAACCCGTCGAGGAGAAGATCGAGTTCCTGCGGACCTCTCCCATCACCGCCGAACTCCCCGCCGTCCGCGACGGCAACTTCTACGTCCTCGACTACAACGAGGCCATCAGCGGCCCCCGCATCGTCGACGGCGCCGAAGGCTTCGCCGCATACCTGCGCACCGCGGACCTCGACCTGTCGTAGCCACGCGGCCGAGCGACCGAGTGGCCGACGCCTTAGCCTGATCGTGGGACGGCTCGGTCGGAGGCGAGGGCGGAGATGAGCGAAACGGATCCGCACATCCACGTCGAGCGGAAGGTGATGCAGGCCGGCGCCGCCTTCCGCGGCGCGATCGCGTCGACGCTGGGCCGCGTACCCGACGCGCCGAGTGTCGTCACCACCGGTTGCGGGATTCAGGCCCCTTACGCGATGACCTCTCCCCGTCCGGAAAGCGTCACCTGTCTCCCCTGCCGGGAACACGCGCACCGAGAGCACCTGCGCTTCGCCGACCAGCTGGAGCGCCTGAGCCGGATGCCCGGCGCGCCCGTCGCGGGCGATCAGGTGGCCAAGGCCGTGGAATGGGCCCGGGACCGCGCGCGGCGGTTCGCCCGCTGACGCCGCGTTCCTCGCGTTCGACGGCCGGGACGACCCGGTGGCCGCCCCGCTCAAGCCCTACCGGTCACCTGGTAGGCGTCGTCGCCCGCCAGGAACGTGGCCAGGACCGCCGCGAGTTCGGCCGGGCCGTCCTCCGGCGTGAGGTGCCCGGCGTCAGGGACGACGTGCAGCCGGGCGCCGCGGACCCGGGAGACGAACTCCCTCCCCCGCTCCACGGGGACCCAGCTGTCCTCGGCGCCCCAGCACGCGAGCGTGGGCACGACGACGCGCTCGTAGCGGCGCTCCAGGACATCGGTGTACTCCTTGTCCCGCCGCCGCGCCGCCAACTGCCGGTAGAACGCCGCCTGCCCCTCCTCGCCGAGCCACGGCCGGACCAGCGCCTCCATGACCTCCGGCCGCAGACCCGGCCCACTGGCCGTGCTCACATACGCGCGAAGCAGGGCCTCGTGCGGCCCCGCCGGAAGCCGGGCCAGCACGTCCGTGCTCTCGCCGACCTCCCGGAAGAACGGACTGCCCCACGGCGCGACCGTCACGGCGTCCACCAGCGCCAACCGCCGGTACTCGACACCATGCAGCAGATGGGCACCCAACGCGACGGCCCCACCCGAATCGTGCGCCACCACACGAGGCCGCGTCACTCCCCAGTGATCGAGCAGACCGGCGAAGACCTCACCGAGCGCGGCGAGCGACAGATCCTGGCCGGCGGCCTTCTCCGACACCCCGTACCCGGGCATGTCCCATACATATGTGGCGTACCGCCCGGCCAACCCACGGGCGACCCCACGCCACACGAACGACGAGAACGGCGTGCCGTGCAGCAGCACCACCGGCTCGGCACCAGACTCCCCGAACCGCTCCCAACGAACCGTCCCACTGCCGCTTCGATAGCTCCCGCTGAGCCGCCACTCCACCATGCCGCCACGCTCCCTTCCCGGCGCCCCGCCCGAGTGCCCGGCCACGAGCCGTTCAAGCGGCGTCAACGACTTGGTCCCGTCCGCTGCGCCTCGGCCGGAGCGGTGGGAGCGGTCAACGCGTCATCGAGGGCTGACGCCCGGTGCCCCCGGGCGCGACCGGGGCGTGCGGGACGACGTGCGGTCCACTCCGACGGCGCCCAGCGCCATCGAATGATTCCGCGGGGCGCGGGGACTCAAGGCAAACGGCCTGGCGTCCGGCGGACCAACCCCGCGGGTGCGGGGACCACACGGCACCCGCCGAAGCGGCGATGCAGCGCCTGGGACCACCCCCGCGGGTGCGGGGACCACCCTTGCTGACCAGTGACGTCATAGCGCGAGGAGCCCTCCCGCATTTAGTCGGGTTGACTCGTGGCGCTTGCGGTGACCAACGCTGGCCTTGCTCTGCGATCGTGACGGTACCGTGGCGTCGAGGCGCGGCCAACGAGTGGTACGTGGTTGAGGTGGTCAGGCTGGCCGGGGGCGACGGTCTTCCGGCAGTTCGATGATGAACCCGCGTAGCGGGGGACCGGCACCGCGTCCTCGTCGGGGAGGTGCGCGACGACGCATTCGCGGGCATCGTCGCGCACGGTGTCGGCATCCCACTGGGCCAGGCCGAGCAGGTGTTGCATGCCGTTCGTGCGCGGCAGGTCCGAAAGCAGTGCCAGCACCAAGTCCCCCACCCCGCGCCGGGTTCAACCCCGTGCGAACCGGCCTGCTATTCGGGACATCAGGGCCTCGAACGTCTCCTGCCAGCGGGCAGGGGCAGGGTCTACGCTGTGACCCGTGGCCACCGCATGATCTTCAGTCTTCGCACGCCGGTGATCATGGGCGGTCGCATCCGTCTTCACCACCCCCTCGGTCACGGCGTGCGAAGACGGGGCCGTGTCCCTTGCGTATTCCGCTTGGGACACGCAGCGTTCGCCCGCCGTCTCGTGCCAGGAGGACACATGCAACGCGGCGAAGTGTGGTGGGTCGACTTCGACGAGCGACGCCCGGTCGTGCTGCTGTCGGACGAGGAGTCATCCGAGTTCCAGGCGATGCAGGTCGTTGCTCCAGCGGGCGTCGACATGAGCGGCCTGGGCGTTGAAGTGGCGATAGGCGCCCTGGAGGGACTGCCCTTCGAAGGCGTGCTGCGGTTCGCGTTCCCGCGTCCGGGCTTTACTCCTTGCACCTGGCTGACCACCGTGGCCCGGGACGACCTGATCGAGCGGGTGGGCGTGTTGTCCTCCGCGAAGCTCAGCGAGGTCGGGGAAGCCCTTCGTGCCGCTGAACAGAGGAGGGAGTGGACGCCGATGACGGCTGCCAGGTTCCACGAGATCAAAAATGCCCGCCGTCTCGGAGGACTCGAGTAGCGGACGCCTCTGCTGACCAGCTCGATCTCGTCGACGACCGGCGGCGGCCCCCTCTCCACCGCACTCCAGCAACAAGATCACGATCCACGGCTGGAGTATGAGACCGCGAAGGGATGAATGCGGGTTGTATCGAGTGCGAGGCCGAGGCCGCGCATAGGCGCCGTTGCGTCGGGCGGTGCGGGGGAGTCTGCCCGCTGGTAGGCCCGATCGTCAGATTCGACCGGGCCTGTCATTCGCTGACTGTGACGTCAGGGAATGGAGACGCTTGCGCCGAATTCGAACGTTCCCGACGCTCCTCCTGCGGCTACTTCACCGACCACGTCGCCGCTGCAATCAGGACTGCTGTGGACAGTAGCCGTCTGGTCCGTATTGTTGATGACGATGAGCGGAGAAATGGTGGCGTTGTAGCACCCCGATGGATTCTGGTAGGACTGGGGAACAAGAGTCAATGTGCCTTGCGCTGCCAGCGCCGAAGTGGATTGAGCCATCGCCACTGCTCCGGCCACGGCGACTGACGCCAACAGGATTGCGGCACGTCGCATGGTCAACCTCCATGAGTGCGAGACCGATGCGGATCGCAATGATGGGTGTCCAAGATCTGACGTCGTGAATCTGCACTTCACCCGAAACGGTGAATAGTGAAACGATCCTCACTCCGATAGTCGGAGACCCCCATGCCGAGGAAGCCGCATGGCCCCGCTCATCCGCTAAGGGGTCGTGGTGCCTTGCCGCGCTCGTGCGGGTATCCCGCAGGATGGGGTGGTGGTGGGCGGTGGGTGCGTTCGCGAGGTGGAGGGCTGGGCGGGTGACGAGCGGCGAAGTGTGGGATCCCTTCGGGACGTTGGGGAACGCGCTGTGGATCGGGGGTGGGCAGTGGGCCGGGAAGTCGACCGTGGCGCGGTTGTTGGCCGTTCGGTATGGCGTGACCGTCTATCACTACGACTACCAGGACGCCCGGGCGCACGAGGATCGGCGGGTCGCGGGGCGGGTGGCGCGGGGGGAGCCGGTCGGGGGGCCGGGGGTGGATGACGTGTGGGTGCGCAGGACGCCGGAGGAGATGGCCGCCGAGACGTTGGCCGGTTTTCCTGAGCGGTTCGAGTGGGCGTTGGACGATCTGCGGGCGCTCGTCTCGGGGCGGCCGATCATCGCCGAGGGGTGGGGGCTGCGGCCCGAGTTGGTGGTGCCGATCGTCGACTCGCCGCGGCGGATGGTCGTCATGGTGCCGACGGACGGGTTCCGGTGGCGGCAGGTGCGTGAGTTGCCGCGGGCGGGGGCGGTCGGCCATCGGGTCAGTGATCCGGCGCGGGCGCAGGCCAACCGGCTCGCTCGGGACGAGCTCGTCGCGGCGGACGCGGTGCGTGTGGCGCGGCGGTTGGGGGTTCGGGTGGTGGAGGTCGACGGTTCGCGGGACGCCGCCGGTGTCGCGGAGGTCGTCGCGGAGCACTTCGGCCCGTATCTGCCGGGCTGAGCGTCAGGCCAGGTCGACGGGGCGGGTCCGGAGCTTGGCGGCGATGCGGGCCAGGGCCCGCTGGTCGGCGGCGGTGAGGGGGTCGAGCACGAGCTGCCGCACCGAGCGGACGTGGACGGGGGCGGCGGCGACGACCACCTCGAAGCCGGCGTCGGTGAGGGCGGCGATGGTGAAGCGGCCGTCCTCGGGGTCGGGGGAGCGCTCGACCCAGCCGCGCTGTTCGAAGCGCTTGACGACGTTGGACAGGCGGGAGAGCGAGCCGTTCGCGAGGTAGGCCAGCTCGCTCATCCGCAGGCGGCGGTCGGGTGCCTCCGAGATGTGGCTGAGGGTCAGGTACTCGAAGAGCGTCAGGCCGGCCTCGCGGTGCAGTGGCGACTCGAGGCGGCCGGGCAGCAGCAGGACGAGGGAGACCAGGCCGGTCCAGGCGTCCTTCTCGTCCGGGGTGAGCCAGGGGGCCTCGTCCGGGTCCTGGGGGGCGGGGGCGGCGGCCATGGGGGCAGCCTACCAAGCGATCGAATCACTTCACATGTGAAGTCATTGCGTGGTAGGTTCGCTTCATGGTTGAAGTCAATGAGTCCAGTCCCGAGTTCTTCGTCACGCCCGGCTACGGTGAGCGGCAGCTCGCCGCCATGCACTACAGCCAGGCGGTCCGGACGGGTGACCGCGTCGAGACCTCGGGCCAGGGGGGATGGGACGACGACTTCGTCTTCCCCGAGGACCTGGAGGAGGAGATCGTCCGGGCCTTCGACAACGTCGAACGCACGCTGGCCGAGGCCGGCGCCGGCTGGCGGGACGTCGTCGCCGTGAACTCCTACCACGTGCCGGCTTCCGCCGGGTTCATCGGCGAGGACCACAACCGCGTCATGGTGGAGCAGTTCCGCCGGCGCATGGGCGACCGCGCGCCGATCTGGACCGAGATCGGGGTGCCGGCGCTCGGCGCGCCCGGGATGCGCGTCGAGATCCGGGTCACCGCCGTCGTCGGGCGCGGCGCGTGAGCCGCGCCGCTCAGGCCGGTGGCCGGCGCCAGATGAGGGTGTACCGGAACAGGAGGTGGCGGCGGTAGCGGGAGCCGGGGAGGAGGTCGGCGGCCAGGGCCCGCATCTCCCGGTAGGTCGCCGGCGGGGGCCAGACGGTGGGGGAGGGGTGGTGCCAGTGGCCTTTCGCGGCGCGGTGGGCCGCGTTGCCGACGACGCCGGCGAGGACGTGCGGCAGGTCCTTGGGGAGGGTGTCGCGGGCGAGGCCGACGATCGCGAGGACGCCGCCCGGGCGCAGCAGTTCGCGCATGCGGGTGAGGCCGGTGGCGGCGTCCATGTGGTGCAGGGTGGCCACGGAGGCGATGACGTCGAACGAGGCGGGTTCGAAGGGGTGGGTGAGGAAGTCGCCGAGGACGTAGTCGATGTCGTCGTGGTGGGCGCGGGCCTCGTCGATGCTGGGGGCGTGCAGGTCGATGCCGGTGACGTGCGGCACGGTCCGGCGGATCTCGCGGGCGAGCATGCCCTCGCCGCAGCCGACGTCGAGGGCGCGGCGGGCGCCGTCGGGGATCGCCTGGAGGACGCGGGGGTGGTAGTGGATGTTGTGGTTCCACCGCCTGTCGTTCTGCCTGTCGTGCTTCGCCGTCATGGGGCCATTCTCACCGCCGTCGGTAGGCCCTGGCGGCCCGGACCAGGGCGTTGTGGGTGGCCCTGGTCCGGTCGCGGGCGGCGGTCAGGGCGGTCTCGACGTCCGGGGTGAACCCGCCTTCCGTGACCGGGCCGAGTTCGATGTCCGACAGGTCGATGGCGGCCCAGGCGGCCGCCTCGGCGCGCTCGATCAGGTCGCGGTCGGTGGTGACGAGGGCCAGCGCGTCCCGGGCGTCGGTGACCTCCGAGCGGGCGCGGTAGCGGGCGGCGCGGTCCTCGCGGGTCTCCGCCCGGCCGTCCCTGATGTCCGCGACCAGCAGCCAGTGCAGTTCCCGGTAGAGGACTATGGCCTTGAGCAACTGGCGGACCTTGTCGGCCAGTTCGTCGCGGTGGCGCTCGGCACGGGCCCGGCGGTCCAGGTGTTGTTGGGAGAGGACGCCGAGCACCGTGCCGGCGAGGGTGCCGAGTACCGCGACGATGCTCGCCCACATGGCGTCGTGTCCCCCCTGCTGGTCGTTGCGGTGATGGTAGTCACCCCTCGCGGGCGGCGGCCTCGGCCTCGCGCTCGGCCTGGCGGAGATCCTCCCTGGCGCGGTCGAGCGCCGTCGACAACTCGTCGACGTGGCGCCGGGCCTCGGCGAGGCGTTTCTCGGCGGCCTCGCGCGCGGCCCGGCGGGCGCGGGCCTCGCGTTCGGCCTCACGCGCGGCCGTGCGTTCGGCCTCGCGCTCGGCCGCGCGGCGCGCCGCCTGGTCGGGCTTCCGTCTCCGGCGGGTGGTGGTGGCGCCCTCGGACGTGATGGTGGGCAGGTCGGCCGGGGCGTGCAGCGGATGGGTGAGGTGGCCCGCGCTCCAGGCGCGGGCGGCCTCCGGGTCGGCGAGCGCGGCCAGCAGGGTCCCCTCGACGTCCCGGCGGGCCGCCTCGCCGAGGCGGTGTCCCGCCTCGGCGGCCGCGTCCGCGGCCTGCTCGGCGAGCGCGGCGACCAACGCGTGCCGCTGCGCGAGCAGTTCGCGGAGCCGGTCGGCGTCGAGCTGCTCCTGGGCCCGCCGCAGCGCCTCGCCCAGGGCGAGGAACCGCTCCTTCTCGTCGGCGTGGGCGCGGACCAGGAGGTTGCTGGCCCAGGCGGCGAGCGTCGGCCGGCGGAGGGCCTTGACGCGCCGGGCCAGTTCCCGGTCGCCGGCCCGGCGGGCGCTGGCGGCGGCCGCGTCGCGGCGGACGGTGAAGTCCTCGGGGGCGAGGCCGTAGAGCTCGTCCAACACGTCGTCCAGGTTCGGGTGCGCCACGGGTGCTGTTCCCTTCGCAGAGCCGTCGGTGATGCGGTCTCCTGGCGGATCATCACATTCGGTGCCGGTCCGGGCCGCCGAAATCCGGTCGACGCGCCGGTGGGCGGTCCGTACCGTCGCCGGCATGAAGCTGCTCTCGGTCAACATCGGCAGGCCCCGGTCCAATCCGTGGAAGGGACTCGGGGCGACGGGCATCGACAAGCGTCCCGTGGCGGGACCGGTCGCGGTGAGCGCGCCGGGGCCCAAGGGCACGGGGGCGGTCGGCCTCGCGGGGGACCGGGTGTACGACGTGGCGCACCACGGCGGTGACGACCAGGCGGTGTACGCGTACGCCCGCGAGGATCTCGACACGTGGCAGGCCGAGTTGGGCGAGCCGCTCGGCAACGGCACGTTCGGCGAGAACCTGACGACCCTGGGGGTCGACGTCAACGGCGCACTGATCGGCGAGCGGTGGCGGATAGGTCCTGACGTGGTGCTGGAGGTGTCGTGCCCGAGGGTCCCGTGCGGGACGTTCCAGGGGTGGCTGCGGCAGGAGGGCTGGATCAAGCGGTTCACGCGGGCGGCGCTGCCGGGCGCCTATCTGCGGGTGGTGGAGCCGGGGGAGATCCGGGCCGACGACCCGGTCGAGATCACGCACCGGCCGGACCACGGCGTGACCGTGGCCGTCACCTTCCGCGCGACCACGCTCGAACCGGAGCTGCTGCCGCGGCTGTCGGCGGCCGACGCGCTGCCGGAGGAGATCAGGGAGCTGGTGGGCAGAAGGACCGGGAAGCGGCGGTGACGCGCCGGGCCGGCACTCAGGCGGCCTGGCAGAGCGACGCCGGGTCGGCGGGGGTGGCGCGCACCGGGTGGGCGGCGCGGACGGTGGCCGTGGCCCGCGAGCGGTTCCGGGCGAAGACGACGAGGCGTAGCACCACGAACCGCGCGACACCGGCGAGCGCGGAGGCGGACAGGTAGACGACCTGTTCGAGCAGCGCGCCCGGCGCCGCCACCAGCTGGTGCAGGACGAGCATCGCCACGGAGGTCAGCGCGTAGGCGGCCGCCGCGGAGCCGGCCGACTGGGCGTGCTGGCGCCAGGTCGCGCGCCCACCCGCGCCGAAGGTGAAGCGGGCGTGCAGCTCGGTGGCGAGGAGGGTGGAGACCACGGTGATCAGGGCGTTGGCCAGGACCCAGGGGATCCAGGAGGCGAGGGCCGCCACGGCGAGGCTGGAGGCGAGGCCCACGCCGCCGCCGCAGAGCACGAAGCGGGCGAAGGCGGCGAGCGCGCCGGGGGCCGCCTGCTGTTGGCTCCGTGCTGACTCCATGGTCCCGACCCCTTCGATGGTCTCCGCGGAGCGCGGGCCGCGCCGACCTGCGGGGCAACGGGTGCGCTCTCGATGGCGCCATCATGGCACATGTGTGGCGCTATGGCGAGCCATATTGCTGCGTCGGCTGGGTCGCCTGTGGTGCGATGTGGTGGTGGGACGGGTGAAGACGCAGGTCAGCGGGGTGGTGTGGCCGTCGGGTGGGTCAAGGGTGTGGCGCGCTCCGGTCGCCGCCGGAGGCGGGTGCCCGCGCCCGTGGTCCCACGGGCGATGACTTTTGGCGCATGCTGGCGCATGGTGGCGTTATAGAGGTGCCATCGTGTCGCCGCAGCTGTGGGGCGCCGCGTCCGCCGCGCGGTCCATGGGGCGCCGGGGGCGGTGGCGCCGGCAGGTCGCCTCGTCGTGCCCGGCCGCGGCGGTCAGCTGCCCAGATTGACGTCCGGGGCCTCCATGGCCGCCTCCTCGATGTCCCAGCGCGCGAGCAGTTCCGCGTAGGTGCCGTCGCGCATCAGCTCGCCCAGCGCGTCGAAGACGGCACCGCGCAACTCGACCTGTCCGGCCGGGATCGCGATGCCCCGGGCGCCCCGCGATCCGCGGTCGAAGCTGACGCTCAGCCCGGCGTCCGGGTTGTCGGCGGCGGCGTAGTAGGCGGCCTGCGTGTAGACCATCACCGCCACGTCGGCCTCGCCCGCCTCGATCGCCTCCGCCATCTCGTCCCTGGTGCCGACCGGCACGAGTTCGGCCGGCGTCGGGCAGTCGGCGGTGTGCTCGGTCACCGCCTCCGCCTGCGGGGTGTCGTCCCCGTCGTAGAGGGTGACCCGGGTCCCGCACAGGTCGTCGAGGTCTCCGGAACGCTCCGGGTCGGGGCTCATGACGGACCAGCCGTCCATGATGTGGTTGACGAAGTCGACGCCCAGCGCCTCGCGTTGCTGCTCGTCGTCCACGAGGTTGCCCACCGCGATGTGCGCCGCGGTGTCGCTGACCTGCTGAACGGCGGCCCGCGCGGCGGCCTCACTGCCGTCGGCGAGCTCCAGGGTGACGGACATGCCCAGGCGCTCGCCGATCGCCTCGACGAGGTCGACCTCGAAGCCGACCGGCTCGCCGCTCTCGTCGTCGATGAAGAGGAGCGGCTCGTGCGTCTCGTTGGCGTGCACGGTGAGTTGGCCGCCCGCCCACGCGTTCTCGCTCTGGCCGCTGGTGGCCTGCTGGTCGTCGCCGTCGTCCCCCAGGTTGGTCACGAGCAGCCAGCCGGTCAGCGACAGCGTCACGGCCGTGGACACGGCGGCCAGCGCGAGGCGTCCCCGGCGCGGGCGTCGTGCCACCGGTTGGGCCATGGGGGGCGTCTCGGGCATGGGGGGCGGCTCCGGCGTCCCGGTGCGCCAGGCATCCGCCGGGTCCAGTGTGGTCCCTGCCACGACCGAGCCCGGCGGGAACGATGACTCGGGCCCGCGAGAGGACAGCAGGTTCCGGGGCGAAGGCGGCTGTCGCCCCCAGACCCCCTCCGGCCGGTCGACCCCCGGGCTCTCGAAGTCGTGCAGGCGCGTCGACGCCCGCGCCAGCAGCGCCGTGAGCTCCGCCGGCAGCCAGTACGCGTCGCCGGCGCGCTTCCTGGCGAACGCCGGGAGCCCGGAGAGCGGCAGCCGCTGCGCCGCGTCCTTGGCCAGGCAGTGGAGCACGATGGTCCGCAGGTCGCCCGTCAGGGGACCGTCCTCGGGGCCGAGGTGGGGCGCCTCGTGCAGCACCCGGTACATCACGGTGTGGTGCTCGGCCCCGTCCCACGAGAAGGGCGGCATCCCGGTCGCCGCGTAGGCCAGCACCGTGCCCAGGGCGAACACGTCGACCGCGCCCGTGAGTTCCTCGCCCCTGATCTGCTCGGGCGGCATGTACCCGGGGGAGCCGGGCCCCCTGCCCGTCTGCGTCAGCGCGGTGGCGCCCACCGCGCGCGCGATGCCGAAGTCGATGACCTTCGGCCCGTCCACGGTCACCATCACGTTCGACGGCTTCAGGTCACGGTGGATCAGTCCGCTGCCGTGGACGCTGAGCAGCGCGTTCGACAGGCCGTGGGCCAGCGCCCACACGGTCCGCTCGGGCAGCGGCCCGTGCAGCGTGTCCACGACCTCCCGCAGTGACGCGCCGTCGACGTAGCCCGTGGCGACCCAGGGGACGTCCGACTCGATGTCGTGGTCGAGCACCGGCGCCGTCCACTGGGCGCTGACCCGCCGCGCGGCCTCGATCTCGGCGCGGAACCGCCGCCTGAAGTGGGGCTCCAGCGCCAGGTCGCGGTGCACGACCTTGACCGCGACGGTCCGCCCGCCGGGCGACCTGCCCAGGAACACGCGGCCCATGCCGCCCTCGCCCAGCCGCGCCATCAACCGGTAGGGACCGATGACCGACGGGTCCCCCGGATGCAACGCCTCCATTGCCGTTCCCCCTACGCGATGCCACGTCGAACGTGCCCGATCACGGTCGCCTCGCTCCGGGCGGCCGTCGCGTACGCGGGAGGTGGGCCGCCGGGGTCGGCGTGTCGCGGACCATCATGACGCGTCGTGGCTGGGGTGTCACCGAGTTCAGGAGGTTCCGGCGGTGAGGATCTCGTGTTCTCCCGGGGCGATGTCGGGGCGGAGGACCTCGGCGGTTCCGGGACGGAACAGGACCACCTCGCCCGGGGCGAGCCGGGAGGTGAGCCCCGCGGCCTCCGCGCCGAGGAGACGGCCCACGGCGTCGGCGTGGTCGGCGCCCAGCGCGAGGAGGACGTCCGGGCGGCGCCAGAACGCGGCGCCGCGCGGCGGGTTGCGGGTGACGTGCAGGACGGTGCGCCAGGGGCCGGCGGCCAGGGCGGAGGACGGGGCGCGGCGCTGGTCGCTGACGAGCGCCTGCGGACCGGCGTCCACGCCCGGCGGCGCCGGGGTGTGCCGCGGCCAGGCCGCCGGGTCCTCCGCGAACGCCAGCCGGTCGCCGGCCGCCAGGCGGATGCCCTGCCAGGGCCCGGGATCCCTGGCCGCGGCGGTCACCAGCGCGCCGGTGGCCAGCAGACGCAGCGCGATGAGACGGCCGAACAGCGACTCGCCGATGGCCGCGACGCGGGTGCCCGCGGGACCCGGGCAGGGCAGTGCCACGGGCCGGCCGTCCCGTCCGGTGCCCAGGTGGACGCCGGCCCGGGCGGGCGCGAGCGCGAACGGCGCCTCGACGTCGTCGTCCCAGGCGGTCTCGGGGAGCGTGGACAGGTCGGGCGTGGCCGGTACGGGGGCGGCCGGGGCCGCGCCGGTGCCGCCGCGCGGGCCCGGCCGGGGCGCGGACAGGTCGATGGTGCGGTCGTCGGCCGGGACGCGGCGGCGAGCGGCCGGGACGGGGGTGAAGGGGTCGGGGGCGGTCATCGTCCTCGGGAGTCTCCAGGAGCGGCGAAGCCGGTGGCCTCGTCGAGGGGGCGGGATGGGTAGGCCAACGGCAGGGTGGCGAGCAGCCCGGCGGCCTGGTCGGCGGCCGGCGGTCCGGCGACGCCCGCCGCCCGGAGCCGGTCGCGCTGCGCCATCGCGTGCTGGGCGAGGGGGCTGACCACGCGCACCGCGGTGCGGACCCGGAGGTCGCCGCCGGGCGCGGTGAGGGTGGCCGCGGCGACCACCCGGTCGGCGGCGCAGCCCTCCATGCCGGACAGCAGGCGCCGCCAGTCGTCCTGGGAGGCCACGTCGGCGGTGAGCGTCGTGTGGGTGGCCGCCGCGCCCGCCCAACCGGACGGCATCACGCGGCCGTTCGGCTCCGGGTCGCCGAGCTGCCGCAGCAGCTGGCGGGCCTGGGCCGGGTCGAGCGGCGTGGTCGGGGCGCCGTGCGCGGCCAGCCGGGCGCGCAGCCGGGCGGCGGCCGCCGCCACGGCGGCCCGCGCGCCGTCCTCGCCGCCCCCGCGCCGGGCGGCGGCCTCGGGCGCGTCGAGCGGCTCGAAGCGCACCACCAGCCAGGACCGCACCGCGACCGGGCGGCCGCCGGTGGGGAGTTGGCGGTAGGCGACGGTGGGCTGGAAGCGGTGGTGGAAGTCCCGGGACCAGACGCCGAACTGCTCCACCACCAGCTGCGCCGCCGCCGGCCTGGCCGGGTCGTCGGCCAGCCACCGGGCCACGATCCCGGCGGGCAGCGCGGGCAGCGTGCCGCCGGGGAACGCGGCGACGGCGGCGTGGCCGCGGCCGTCGGACACCACGCCAAGCCCCCGTCCTCCCGGGGTGTTGCGGTCGGCGAACTCCGTGACGGTCAGGGCCGGCAGCAGCGCCCGCGCCACGCCGAGGCCCCTGGCGCGCGGCGCGGTCGGCGGCGCCACGGCCAGCCTGCCGCGCCGCAGCCTGGCCAGCAGGCGCCGGTCGGCCCACTCCCCGCGGAACCGCGCCAGCGCGGCCAGCGCGAGCAGCGCCCCGGCGCCGACGACGGCGTACCCCCAGTGGCCCCAGGCGCCCCGCGCCGCGAGACCCGCGGCGACGCCGCCGAGCCCCGTCTCCACGGCCACCAGCCGGGCGCGGCCGAACCTGAGGCGCCGGAACCCGAGCCGAACTCTCCTGGCGCTCATTCGGCCTCACCCCTCCGCTCCTCGGCCGCCGCCTCCGGATCGAGGACCGGACCGGCCGGCAGCAGCGCCACATAGGCCGTGGGCATGGACGGCGCCGCCGCCGGGTCGTACCCCAGCCGCTCCACGGCGTCCGGCGAGGCGAACGGGTAGGCCGTGCCGCCGTCGGTGACCAGCGTGTGGGTGCCGCCCGCGCCGCCCGAGGTGACGGCGCGCACCACGGCGCCCGAGCCGGCCGGCAGGTAGATCCGGTCCAACAGTCCCAGCCGCCCGCCGTCCAGGGCCGCCACGGGCGGGGTGCCCTCCGGCTCCGGCATGGTCGGCGGCAGGTGCACGGTCGCCCGCCAGGGCACGTCGCCCGGCACGCTGCCCGGCGGGGTGGAGACGCAGAC
Organism: Streptomyces millisiae; assembly: GCF_031845425.1. Taxonomy (NCBI): domain Bacteria; kingdom Bacillati; phylum Actinomycetota; class Actinomycetes; order Kitasatosporales; family Streptomycetaceae; genus Streptomyces; species Streptomyces millisiae. The sequence continues at coordinate 93,911 of NZ_JAVREM010000008.1, read as the reverse complement.
CGGCTGGTTGCGCTCCGGTGCCAGCGCCTCCGGCACCTCCTCGGGCCAGGCCGGGTCGCCGGGCTCGCCGCCGGTGCGCGGCGCGGCCGCGGCGTCGGCGAAGCTGACCGCGTGGTCGGTGCCGGGCTCGGGGACCAGCAGGGTGTGGACGAGTTCGGAGACCGGGGCGAGGCCGTCCGGGCGCACCAGGAAGTAGCGGCGGGCGACGCCCTCGTCGTCGGTGTGGGCGACGTCGCCGACGACCGCCTCGAAGGGCAGCTCGACCGACGGCTCGTCGCCGGCGCGCGGTTCCGGCTCGGGGACGGTGATCGCCGGGCCCTCGGGGACCGTGGCGACGACCTCCGAGGGCAGCCGCACGGGCCGCCGGGGCAGCCCCAACAGGTCCCGGACGGCCGGCTCGACGGCGTACCGCCGGCCCTCGGCCAGCAGCCACAGCGCGTCGTCCTCCGTCTCCACCAGCAGCGTCGCCCCGCCGCCCTCGGCGTCCCCGGTCGGCACCCCGGGCACGGCGACGTACAGCGCGGTGTCCACCGGCTCCTCGCCGGTCTCGGCGGGCGTGGCGCACAGCGTCCACGCGCCGTCGCGGAGTTCGTCGGCGTCCGGCAGCGCGTCGGGGGCGCCGGGGATGCCGACGGGCAGCCCGCGCGGCGCCTCGTCCAGGGTCGCCTGGCGCACCTCGGTGAGCCGTCCGCCGCCGGCCAGCAGCGCGGAGGCCAGGTTGAGCGCGGGATACGCCACGCCGTCGACCACCACATAGGAGTCGCCGCCGGCGCCGACCACCACCGCGCCGTCGGTGGGCAGCGCGGGGCCGCGTCCGCCGCCGAGCCAGCCGGCGATGCCGAACCCGGCGATGACGAGGACGCCGACCGCCAGGCTGGCGCCCAGCGCGCGGTTCAGTCGGCGGCGCGGGTCGAGGCGGGCCTCGTCCTCGCCCCTGAGGAGGCTGGTGCTCATCCGGCGGTTGGCGTACGCGTGCGCCTCCGCCTGCTCGCGTGTCGTTGCCATGGCTACGGTGTCCGACTCCGGTTCTGGTGGGGGGCCTTGTGGTCGGTGGTGCCGCCCTCGCCGCCCTCGCCGTCGCCGCCGAGCCAGGCGAGGCGGGCGGCGGGCGGTCCCGGCGGGGCGGGTGGCTCGGGGGCCGGGCGGCGTGGCGCGGTGCCGGCCCGCCAGCCGCGCCGGGCGGCGCGCCGCAGCCCGGGTGCCGCGAGCAGCCCGACGAGCACGGCGAGCAGCAGCACGCCGCTGACGGCGAGGCCGGTGGCCCGGGTCGGGCCGAGCAGCGGCTCGTCCCGGGGAAGGGGCACGACGGGGACGCGGCCGGCGGGCGCGGCGGCCGCGTCGTCCCCGCCCTCGCCCTCCCGGCCGCCGAGCCCGGTGAGGGCGCCGAACGGGTCGACGAGGCCCGCGCCGGTGCGGTCGTTCCGCCCGCCGCCCAGCGGGGTGGCGGAGCGGATCAGCCGCTGGGCCACCTCGGTGGCCGGCAACTCGGGGAAGCGGGACCGCACCAGCGCGGCGACGGCGGAGACCTGGGCCGCCGCCATGCTGGTCCCGCCCTCCGCCCGGTAGCCCTCGCCGCCGGGGGAGACCACCACCTGGTCGGCGCCGATCGCGGCCAGGTCCACCCAGTCGCCGGGGTTGGACGAGTCGAGCGGCTGCCCCTCGGCGTCGACGGCGCCGACGGCCAGCACCCCGTCGTAGGCGGCCGGGTACATGCGGGCGTCGCCCTCGTTGCCGGCCGCGGCGACGACCACGACGTCCTCGGCCAGGGCCCGTTCGACGGCCTCCCGGATCGGCTCGTAGTCGGAGGGGATGGCGAGCGACAGGTTGATGACGCCCGCGCCGGCGGCCACGGCGTCCGCGATGGCGGCGGCGAACGTGCGCGGGGTGGCGTTCTCGACGCCGTCGGCGATCCGCACCGGGTAGACGGTGGCCCCGGGCGCCACCCCGATCACGCCCTCGCCGTCGGCGCCGCGCGCCGCGACCAGTCCGGCCACGGCCGTGCCGTGGCCCTCGCAGTCCCGCTGCCGCGCCGGGGTGTCCCGCACGAACTCCCGCTCCTCGCGCACGCCGACGAACTCGCTGCCGCGCGCCACCCGCCCGTCGAGGTCGGGGTGGGTGGCGTCCACGCCGGAGTCGACCACGGCGACGGTGACCCCCGCGCCGGTGGCCAGGTCCCACGCCTGGGGGAGACCGAGCAGCTCGACCAGGGGCCGGAGTTCGACCCCGGCCGGAAGCTCCTGGGGGCCCACCTGCGTGCGGCACGGCTCGGAGGCCGCGGCGGGGGTGACGGCGCCCGGCAGGGCGGCGGCGAGCAGCGCGAGCGCCGCGGCGAGGGACGACCCGAGGCCGCGCACCGCCCTCACGCCCTCAGGTTCAGCAGGGTGCCGGGGACCTGCCACACGGCCAGCACCAGGGGCACCACCGTCAGCAGCAGCAGGGTCTCCAGCACGTCGAGCGCCCGCACCAGCCGGGGGTTGGCGCGGCGCCGCCCGGCGGCGAGCCCGACGCCGCCCGCGACCAGCGCGAGGGTCAGCACCAGCGGCAGCACCACGCCGAGCAGCGGCCCGGTCTGCGCCCACCGGTCGGCGACCGTGCACACCGCCGCCCCGCAGGCCGCGAGGAACGCCGTCACCGCCGCCGTCGCGACCTGCCCCAACTCCCTGAACAGGCGGGCCCGCAGCAGCATCAGCAGGGTCAGCACGCCGCCCAGCACCCCCGCCCACAGCTCGGTGGTGGCGAAGAGCCACAGCGTCGCCCCGCCCGCCACCAGGTGGCTGCCGAGGACCATGCCGCCGAGCAGGCGGCGCGCCGCGGCGACCCGCGCGGTGAGCCGCTCGTGCGCCAGCTGGCTCGGCAGGCTCTCCAACTCCTCCGCCGTCGAGGCGAGTTGCGGAGCGGGCAGCCGGGCGACGCGCAGCGCGAGGGTGGGCCACAGCGTGGTCAGCGCCAACGCCAGCGGGCCGGCGACCGACGCCGCCTCCGCCGGGGTGACGCCGCTCCAGATGACCGGGATCGCGGCCCCCACGGCGGCCAGCGGCCCGGCGACGACCAGCGCGGCGAACGCGCCGTCCCCGCCGCCGACCAGCACCGGGCCCAGCATGCCGAGCACGGCCACCACCGCGCACGCCAGCAGCAGGTGCGCCGCGCCCAGGCCGGCCGCGTCATGCCCCGCGCCCAGCAGCCGGACCGCGCCGACCACGGCCGGCACCACGGCCAACAGGGCGGCGAACGTGCCCGCGTCGACGTCGTCGAAGCCGCGCGACGCCAGCGCGCCCGCCCCCAGCGTCAGCAGGGCGGTGGCCAGCGCCAGCCAGCCGGGGACCGCGCCCGGCGCCACGGCGAGCGCCGCGCAGCCGGTCAGCACCGCGAGGACCACCAGCGCGGCCGCGCCCCGGCGGGTCGCCCGGGCGGGCCAGGTGGCGCGGACGCCGTGCTCGCCGACGACCTCGACGACGTCGTCGTAGAGCGGCGGGGTCGCGTCGGCGTCGCCGTGGGCGAGGAACAGCAGGTCGCACTCGGCGACGCCCTGCTCGGCGAGCGAGGCGGCGGCGTCGAGCCGGGTCCCGTCGACCCGGTGCACCGCCCAACCGCCGTGCCGCACCCCGCCGTCGGGGCCCGGTTCCGCGCCCACGTGGTGCAGCAGCGTCGGCAGCAGGGCGGCCAGCGGCACGGCCGCCGGGACGGCCAGGTCCACCCGCCCCGAGGGCCCGGCGAGCCCGATGCGGACGAACGCCGCCGCGGTGGGCGGGGCTGCTGGTCGGAGGGTCGGTCTGGCACTCATGACGCATCGGTCCCCACGTGGTCGTTCCCGTGATCGGTCCGCCGGGCGCCGACCGCCGCGGGGGAGTCCGCGCGGGCGAGCTGCACCGGCACGTTGCCGAGCCTGCGGTGCAGCAGCAGGCCACGGCCCTTGGCACGCTGGGCGGGCTTGACCCCCCAGATCGGCATCTCGTCCTTCGGCACGCTGAGCAGCACGGCCGGGAAGTTGAGCTCCTTCATCCGCCCGAGCACCGGCTCCAGCACGGCCCGGCCCGCGCCGCCGGCCTGCCGGGTGACGAGGATGTGCAGCCCCATGGCCCGGGCGTGCGGCAGGAAGTCGAGCAGCGCGGTGAGCGGGTTGCCCCGGGAGGTGGCGACCAGGTCGTAGTCGTCGACCAGGAGGTACACCTCGGGGCCGCTCCACCAGGAGCGGTCACGCAGCTGCTCCGGCGTGATGTCGGGGCCCGGCACCCGCTTCTGCAGCCCCTCGACCAGGCCGCCGACCACCGACATCGAACGCTCCAGGGTGGTCGAGTACCCCAGCAGGTGCGGGCCCTCGAACTCCCGCAGCATCGTCATCCGGTGGTCGAGCACGACGATCTTCGCCTCCTGCGGGGTGTTCCGGGCGACGACCTGCCGGGCCACCGCCCGCAGCAGGCCGGTCTTGCCGCTCTCGCTGTCGCCGACGACGATCAGGCCCGGGTCCTCGCCGGGGACGAGCAACACCGGCTCAAGTCGGTTGCCCTCCACGCCGATCGCGACCCCGGGCCGCCGCGTCCGGGCCTCGGGAAGCTCGGCCGGGTCCCAGGTGGCGGGCAGCAGCCGCACCCTCGGCGCCCGCGGCCCGTGCCACGCCTCGGCGACGCGCCGCACCAGGTCCTGCACGCCGTCGGCGAGCCCGTCGGCGGAGCGGACCCCGTCCACCCGGGGCACGGCCACCAGGAAGTGCAGCTTCTCGGCGCTGATGCCGCGCCCCGGACGGTCGGCCGGGACCGTCTGTTGCAGCTTGCGGTCGACCTCGGAGTCCAGGGCGTCGCCGAGCTTCAACTCCACCTTGGTGCCCAGCAGGTCGCGCAGGCTCATCCGCATGTCCATCCAGCGGTTGCCGGTGACGACGAGGTGGATGCCGTAGGTCAGCATCCGCCCGGCCACCCCCATCAGCACCTCCTCGATCTCCGGGTAGCCCTGCCGCAGCACCTGCCAGCCGTCCACCACGAGGAACACGTCCGCGAACTCCTCGTCCGACAACCGGCCCTCGGCCCGCGCCGCGCGGACGCCCGCCATCGACTCGATCCCCAACTCCCGGAAGCGGGCCTCCCGGTTCGCCAGCAGCTCCAGCACCTCGGCGACCGTGCGGTTGACCTGTTCGGTGTCGGTCCGGCCGGCGACGCCGCCGACGTGCGGCAGCCCGGCGAGGGCGAACAGCGTGCCGGAGAAGTCCAGGCAGTAGAACCGCACCTCCTCCGGGGTGTGCCGCAGCGCGAGCGAGGTGACCAACGCCCGCAGCGCCGTGGACTTGCCGCTCAACGGGCCGCCGACGACGGCGACATGGCCGCCGGCGCCGGTGAGGTCGAGCACCAGCGGGTCGCGGCGCTGGTGGAAGGGCCGGTCGACGACGCCGATCGGCGCGGTCAGCGGCGGGCGGGCCGGGGAGCTGCCGAAGCCGCGGCCCTCGCGCACCGCGAGGTCGCCGAGCAGGGCGTCCAGCGGCTCGGGGGTGTCGAGCGGCGGCAGCCACACCTGGTGGGCCCGCGCCGCCTGCCCCGCCATCCGGTCGACCATCACGCTCAGCACGGTCGTGCCGAGCTCCTCGTGCTCGCCGAACTCGTCCGGCTCCGGCGCCGGTTCCGGCTCGGGGGCCGGCCGCTGGTCGGCGGGCACCGGCACGTACGCGGCGGGGAACCGGCGCACCCCGAGGGCCCCGGCGAGCGCCCGGCCGCCGCCGTCCTCGCCGGTGCGGTAGGGCCCGGAGACGTAGGCGGCCCGGAACCGCCGCAGGGTGGCCGTGTCGGTCTTCAGATAGCCGTGCCCCGGCGCGCTGGGCAGGTGGTGGGCGTCCGGCACGCCGATCGCGGTGCGGCTCTCGGACTCGGAGAACGTGCGCAGCCCGATCCGGTACGACAGGTGCGCCTCCAGACCGCGCAGCCGCCCCTCGTCCAACCGCTGCGAGGCCAGCAGCAGATGCAGCCCGAGCGACCGGCCAAGGCGTCCGATCTGCGCGAACAGGTCGGCGAAGTCCGGCTTCTGCGCCAGGAGTTCGGAGAACTCGTCGACGACGATGAACAGGCTGGGCAGCGGCGGCAGGTGCGCGCCGCGCTGCCGGGCCCGCTCGTAGTCGCGGACCGAGACCAGGTTCCCGGCGTCCCGCAGCACCTCCTGCCGCCGGTTGATCTCGCCGGACAGCGCCTCCCGCATCCGGTCCACCATGCTCAGGTCGTCCTCGAGGTTGGTGATGACGGCCGCCACGTGCGGCAGCTCGGCCATGCCGGCGAACGTCGCCCCGCCCTTGAAGTCCACCAGGACCAGGTTCAGATGCTCGCTGGAATGCGTCGCCGCCATCCCCAGCACGAGCGTCCGCAGCAGCTCCGACTTGCCGGACCCGGTGGCCCCCACCACCAGACCGTGCGGGCCCATGCCGTTCTGCGCCGACTCCTTGATGTCCAGCTCCAGCAGCCCGCCGTCCGCCGACACACCCAGCGGCGCGCGCAGCCGGTCACGCATCGGGCGGTGCCGCCACAGCGACGACAGGTCGAGCTGACCTGGGTCGGCGATCCCCAGCAGCCCGGGAAGGGAGTTGACGACGCTCGTCAGGTCCTCCGCGTCGGCCGCCGTGGCGCCCAGCTCCACCCGGAACCGCCCGAGCCGGCGCGCCAACGCCTCGCACTCACCGGCCGACAAGCCGTCCGCCCGCCCCAACTCGTCCCGCGTGTCCCCCGCCACCACCGCAAGACGCCGGTCGCCGTCCACCTCGAGCCGCACGCCGTGCCCCTCCACCAGCGGCCCGACCGCGGTCCCGTTCACCTCCAGCACGGTCACCGCCTGCAGCCCGTTCGCGTCGAGCAGCGCCTCGGCGCCGGAGACCAGGCCCCCGTCGAGGACGACCAGCAGATGCGGCAGCTCCGGATCGGGCGGCGCGGTCCGGCTGAACCGGGTCCTGCGGGTCAACTCCGCGCCCAGCCACTCCTCCAGCACCGTCAGGGACGGGTGGATCATCCGCACCGGACCGACGTGGTCCACGTCCCGCAGGTGGTGCGCGTGCGGCAGCCACTTCGCCCAGGCCCACTCGGAACCCTCGTTGACGGAGGCGCAGACCACCACCCGCAGGTCCTTCGGCGAGTGGAACGTCACCGCGTGCGCCACCACCGCGCGGGCCAGCGCCGCCGCGCCCTCACCGGCGACCGCCAACGCCGCGAAGCGGCGCAACGCCAGCAGCAGCGGCAGGTCGGGCACGACGGCGTGGGTGTCCACGAAGCGCCGCAGCGCCACCGCGCTCAGCGGATCCAGATCCTCCACCGGCGCGGTCTCCGCCGCCACCAGCGGCGTCGCCAGATACCGCGGCCCGGCCCCGACCCGCACCACCCCGAAGTCCTCGTCGGCCGCCCGCCGCTCCCACATCCGCCGGCTCTCCGCCACCACCCACAACCCCCGCGGATCCGGCGCCCCCCACTCCAACGCCTCCCGCTGCGCCCGCGCCGTCCGCCGCACGTCGGCCCTGACGCGCTCCAGATACCGCAGATACTCCCGCCGGTCGTTGCGCGCCACGGTCCTGGTCTTGGCCCGCTGCCAGACGACCGAGCCGACGACCATGGCCACGCAGGACACCAGGAACAGCGCCCCGACGACGTACCCGATGGGGCCCCGCCCCATCGTCACCATGTACATCACCGAGCCGAGCCCGCTGAGCGCCGGCAGCGCCATCATCCAGGCGTTGGCATCCTCCGGCTGCGGCAGCTGCGGCGGCGCCTGCACCACGACCTGCTGATCGGACACGACGGGCGCGACGGCCCGCGGGGGGCGGCGGAAGACGGTGGTGGGAGCTGTCATGGCTCAGGTCCCCTGCTCGGTCTTGTAGGCGTCCCGCATGGTTTCGAGGAACGGGGTGCGTCCCACGACGTTGTAGGCCCACCCGGAGACGGTGGTGTCGCCGTTGGGATCGAGGGGCGGCGGGCCAGCCGTCTCCCCTGCTATGCCGTGGTAGTTGGCGGCCCGTGCCGCGTTGGCGACGGCCACCCGGGTCTCGACGTCACCGGTCGACAGGGACTCCCAGTGGGCCTGCTGCGCCGCCGCGTCCCCGTCAGGCAGGACATGGCGCAGGCCTTCGCTGAGGCCGAAGGCACCCAGCGAGGTGGCGCCGCCGAACTTGCCGGCTTCCAGGACGGTGTTCGCCACACTGGTGAGCGTGGTGATGGTGTTCAGGCCCGTGGTCTTGTCGTCGGTGTGGTCTTCCACGTCACCTCTGCCCTGTGCCTCCGCGATGGCGCCCGCGATGGTGCCGATGTTGCGGAACGTGGTCGTCTCCCCGGCCCCGGCGCGGGCGTAGGCCTCCGGGGAGAGTCCGGCCGCCTCGGGCCCGTGCTCGTCGCGGATGAAGCCGCCGGTGGCCGTGGACTGCTGCCACTGCGCCACCCCGGAGAAGAACTGGTCCCGCACCTGGCTCTCGGCACCGTTCATGAAGCTGAACAGGCCCTGGCGGTCCTCGCGGGAGAGGTCGAAGCCGTGCCGGATCACCTTGCCGTTGATGACCTCCTCATCGCCCTCCGGCCACTCCCAGATGCTGGAGACCCTGGGTTCGCCCCGGGAGATCAGGTCCAGGTAGCTCAGCGCGGTGTCGCCGATGGACTGTTGCAGGGCGGCCTGGTCGGGGCCGGTGATCGCCCCGCCGTGCTGGCTGGCGTGTGTCAACACGCCGTGGGCCGCGTCGATGTACCGCTCCGCCTCGGGGCTGTTGGGTGCCACGTCCGACGGCACGATCGTGCCGCTGTGGACCAGCTCGGCCGCGCCCTGGCTTTCGGCCCACCGCTGGGACAGCAGGTCCTCGCGAAACGCCTGGTCGTTCAACAGATCGGCGGAGGCGACGGTGTTGAGCGCCGCGGCCTCGAGCATGCCGCTGCTCGCCGTGTTGGGCGCGAGGCTGATGCCGCTGCCATGGTCCGACGCCGTCGCCCAGGCCTCCACTTCGCCACGTTCCGCCACGGCCTGTTGGATCTGCACGGCGGCGTGCCCCAGGTCCTTGGAGAACCGCGTTCCCGAGGACACGGTCGCCGTCTCCATGAGCGCGCCGAACCCGTTGAACCGGTTCATGGCCGTGTTGAACTGCTCCCCGGACTGGTTGAAGAGGGCACTGTTCTCGTCGGCGTAGACGAACTCCCTGATGGAGGCGGGCACCATGCCCCCGGCTGTCGGGTCGACGCCCCCGATCTCGGTGTTCATCAGCATGTTGACGCCGTTGGCCACGCGGGTCCGGGCGGCGAGGTGGTTGTCGCCCAGCTGCCCCAAGCCTGAGATCGCGTCGGGACTGAGGGTGTCGTAGAACGCGAGCAGGTAGGCGCGCTCCCGCGACGACAGCTCTCGCGGACTCCCCGGCATGATCAGGGGGGCCAGGCTGTTCATGTCGTCGATGTCACTTGTGATCCCACCCAGGTCCCGGGTGTGGAGCTCGAGTATGTGAGGGTCCGGAACCCCCGCCGCCACCTGCCCGTTGATCTGCTCGGCCGCGAACCGCGCCATCGGCGCGTTCGTCATCAGCGTGAACGGCCCTTCCGTGGGGTCGTATCCCAGGCGCCTGAGCTCTCCCGCGATCTCCGTCAGGTTGTTGCGGTACCTGGTGATCTCGGCGTCCATCTCCCCGTGGGTGCGGGTGGCGGACTCCGCTGCCTCCCGGAGGTGGATGCCCCGGATCTCCTGGGCCAGGGACTGCGGGAGATCGAACACGAACTGGTTGGGGGCCGGCTGCGCGTGGTCGACGTCTCGCTCGCGGCCGTCGTAGAAGACGGTCGGCCAGTAACTCGGCGGGCCGAGGTGGTCCTGATGGTCCGCCGCCCACTGTCTGACCGCGAGCTCCAGCGCTCCTTCCAGGCCGATCCAGTCGGCGCGGGCCCTGGCGAGGTGGTCCTCGTACTGGACGTTGAGCCCGCTGCCGCTCGCCGACAGCCCACCCGATCCGAAGCCGGTGCCCGCCCTCGGCCCGTGGATGAGGTCGTGGACGTTGGCCTCGGTGTCCTGCGCCGTCCGCATCGCGCGTGCGACGTACCCGACCACCTCGTCGATCTCCGCGCCGCCTCGCCGCAGGCCCTGGCTCGTCTCGTCGACCCGGCCCGCGCCGTCCACCAGGGGAGCGCCCTGCCAACCGCCCGGGTGCTGCGACATCTGGGACGCGCGCCCGGCGAGGTCCTGCACGCGCCTGACCTCACCGGCGGCCCTCGCGTAGGCCGTCGCCGTGGTGGCGATGTCGTCGGGATCGATCTCGTCGCGGAATCGACGTTGCCTGTCCCACGGCGCCACGCCTGCCTGGGCCTCCACCTCTTCCGTCGTGAAGTGCAGAGCGGGCGGTGTCGGCATGCGTGGTCACTCCTTCTCGGTGTGGCTGGCGTCGGGTGGTGTCAGAGGCCGTCGGCGACGGTCCGGTCGGCCGCGACCCGGGTGGACGTCGCCGCCGCGCCGAGGGCCTGACCGGCGGCGGCGTCCACCTCCTCGCCGAGATCGGCGACCTGGTGGTCCGCGGCGGCCATGTTCTGCCGGCCCTCCGCCGCCTGGGCGACGCCACGGGCCTGGGCGTCGCGCGTCGTCGTGAGTGCGTCGACGAAGGCGTCGGCCCCGCCGTAACTCGCGGCGTTGACCTGCACCTGGCCGAGGTAACGCCGGGCGTTCTCCGCCGCCTCGGCCGTCTCGACGTTGGCGCGGGCGCCCTCGCGGAAGCCCTCGGGCAGGTACCAGAGGCCGTCTGCGGACATGTGCGTGCTCCCTTCCGCTAGATGCCGAGGACGTCCCGGGCCGCGATCGGGCGGGGGGCCCAGACCTCGGGGTCCTCGGTGAGGTCGGTGAGCCGTCGGTTCTGCTGGCCGGGGGTGCCCCGGCCCTGGGCGCCGCGGGCGGCTCCGCCGGCGCCGCCGCCCGCCATGGCGGGCGGCGGCATGAACGGCCGGCCGCCCTGGGCCGCTTCGCGCATGGCCAGCTGCGTCGCGACGTGCGCCCGCTGGTTCATGGTGGCCATGGCCTGGCCGACCAGCTGCCCGCCGAGCGCCCCGGCGCCCGCGATGCTCGGCGGCAGCACGCCGCCGTACAGGCCGGCCAGGCCGCCGGGGCCCACGCCGCCGGCGCCGCCGCCGACCATCGCCAGGCCGGCGGGGGAGGCGATGCCGCCGGCGCCGCCGCCCAGGCCGGAGAGCCGAGCCGCGTACTCCGTGACCTCACCGAACGGCTTGCCGGTGATCGGGTCGATCCACCGGCCGGACGCCGGGTCGAACTCCCGCCCGGTCGCCGGGTCCACCAGGTATCCGGTGCCCGGGTCGCGCGTCCAGCCGGCGAAGTCGCCCTGCTCGGGCCCCAGCACACTGGACGCCGGATACTCCCCGGACCCGACGGCCGCGCCGTTGGGCGCCTGGTAGTCGGCGGTGGCGGCCGACGCGGTCCCCCCGGGGCCCGAGGCGGCGGCCGACGCGGCGGAGGTCGCGGAGGGGCCCGCCGCCGTGGGCGTCGCCTCGGGCCCGGGCGCGGCCGGCGCGGTGGCCGGACCGCCCGGGCCGCCGCTGCGTGGTGCCGGCGGCGCCTCGCCCGCGACGACGTTGGCGTACTCCTGGTCCAGCCCGGTCAACACCTGCCGCGCCTCGGCGGTGAGCGCCATGATCTGGCCTTCGAGGGCCTGCGCGGCGTGTGCCGAGGTCGAGCCCGTCCGCTGCTGCGCCACGAGGTCGTTGAACCGCTGCTGGAGTTGGAGGGCCGCCTGCACGGCCCTCGCCGTGTGGTCGCCCGCACGCTGGAGCTGCGCGGAGACCTGCTGGGCCAGGGCCGCGGTGGCCGACGTGAAGTCGGACATCTCGACCAGCCGGTCGGAGAGCTCCCGCAGGCCCACACCGCGCTCCGCGGCCGGCCCTCGAGCCGTGCTGGTGAGTGCGGCGGTCTCCGCCTCGCCGGCGCCGGCCAGGGTGAGCCACGCCCCGGACGCCGTCCTGATCCGGTACTCCTGGGCGCTGAGGATCGTCTCTATCGTCTGCAGGAACTCGTTCCTGGCCGACCCGATGCTCATGACCTCACCAGCCCCCCGCCGGGAAGGACTCCTGCGCCCGGGCGATCCCGCGCTCGACCTCGATCTGCCTGCCCACCTCGGCGTTGAACTGACCGATGTCGCCCACGCGTGCCCGCGACAGCGCCTTCGCCGCCTCGTTGTCGCTCTGTTCGCCGACCCGGGCCGCCTGGTCGGCGCTGCGCGAGATGTCCTCGACCACCTGCCCTCCCGCGGCGACCTGCTGGGTCACGTTGGTGATCGCGGCGTTCAGCGCGGCAGCCGCGACGGCGCCGTTCGGTACACGGCCGAACATGCCGGCGTCCGAGCCGATGGCGCGGGCGCGCTGCATCATGCTGGCGAGCCGGTTGCGCCGCGCCGCCTCGGCCTCCACATCCCGGGTGGCGGCGATGTTCATCAGGACCCTGTCCATGACGTCTCCCGAAACCCCCTCGGGCCGGTCAGGCCCGGCCGCCGGCGGCGGCGCGGACCATGGCGGCGCCGCCCTCGTTGCCGATGTTCTGGACGTTGCGGATCGCGGTGTTCTGCGAGGTCACGCTGTCGTCGTAGCCGGCGGCCTGCTGCTGGAAGATCCGGTCGCGCTCCTCCAGGGTGGCGCCGATCTGGGCGTCCACCTGGCCGGCCGCGACGAGGCCCATGATCTGCCGCTGCACGTCCTGCCAGATCCGGGTGTACTCGTCCTGCTGGCCGGCGGTCTGGGTCTGGATGCTGTCGAGGTTCTCGTTCCTGAACTCGATCATTCCGTTGAACGACATGGCTCTCTCTCCTCTTCGGGTGCCGCGGGGCGGCCTCAGAACTGGGCGGCGATGGAGGTGTCGGCGGACACGTTGACGGGGAGCACGCGACCCAGCGTGCCGTGCGCCGCGTCGTCGGTCTCCCGGCCGGTGGCGGACGTGACGCCCAGGTCCTGGGAGAGCCCGTCCAGCGCGTTGGCGAGGGCCTGGCCGGCCCGCTGGAGGTTCTCGTAGGTCTCCACGGCGGTCGCGGTGCCCATGCCGTTGTAGGCGGTGCCGACCGTGCCGGCGTGCGCGCCGATGCGTGCGGAGACCGTCTCCATGTCGCCGTACGCACCGGCGACGATGGCCATGACGCGGTCCACCTCTTCGGGCGAAAGCTTGACCTGTTCGTACATCGGAGCCTCTTCCTTCCGCGTGTGGCGGGCCGCTCGACCCGCTGGGGTGGATGGAAGCAGAGGGGGCTCGGCAGGGGTCCCGAACGACTGTGCTCCGCAAGCGGAACGGACCGCCGGGGGGGAAACCGGTGGGCCGTGGGGAGGAGGCGACGAGTTACGTCGTCACCGGGTTCCTCCGATTCCTCCCCGGCCTTCTGGCCGGGGAGGAATCGGACCCCTGCGGGGCGGGGCAGGGAAAGCCGAATCGCCGTCAGGGTGTTGCGGCGTCGGCCTCGGTGGTTTCGCGCTCGACCTCCAGCCGGTGGACGATCTCGGAGTTGAGGGACCTGCGGGCGGACTTGGACTGAGCGACCAGCCAGGCGTGCAGGTCTGCGGGCAGGCGGAGGGTGATGCGCTTCTCTTCATCCATGACCCCAGGGTAGTGGCGTCCTAGTGTCTTGCCAGTGGTAGCGTGACGCCGTGGTGACAGAGTGTGGGGCTTCGGAGAGTGCTGGGTACGCCCGGTACACCTACCGGCTTCGCGTGTCGTCGACCGCCCGGGCGGCGCTGCTCGCCGAGTGGGACCGCTGCCGGTGGATCTGGAACGAATGCGTGGCCAAGTCCCGGGCCGTGCACGCCCACAACCGGGCGCACCCCGGGGACAGGCTGACGTGTGGGCCTGCTCAGCTCGACAAGATGCTGACCGAGGCCCGCGCCCGCACGCCGTGGCTGCGTGAAGGCGCCTCGGTGCCGCAGCAGCAGGTCATCCGGGACTTCGCCAAGTCCCGTGCCAAGGCCCTGAAGGACATCGAGAAGCGGCTGCCCATCCGGCAACGCGCGGGCATGCCGCGCCACAAGAAGAAGCGTGAGGCACTGCCCACGCTGAACTACACCGTGCGCGGGTTCCGGTTGAAGGGCGGGCGTCTGCACCTGGCGGGCGGCATCGCCTTGACCGTGGTGTGGTCCCGCGAACTTCCCACCGCCCCCTCGTCGGTGCGCGTATACCGGGACGGCGTCGGGCACTGGTACGCCTCGTTTGTCGTCGCCACCAACGTCCAGCCGCTCCCCGCCACGGGCCGCGCGCTCGGCGTGGACTGGGGTGTCAAGGAGACAGCCACCACCACGAGCGACGCCCACGACCTGCCGCACGTCGAGCACGGCAAGCGCGCGGCACAGCGCCTCGCCCGCTACCAGCGGATGATGGCCCGCCGCAAGCCCGCTCGCGGGCAGGCGGCCTCGAAGGGCTACCGCGCGGCGCGGCGGCAGACTGCGAAGCTGCACAAGAAGGTCGCCCGGCAGCGGCAGGACACGGCCCGCAAGTGGGCCAAGCGTGTCGTGACCGACCACGACGCCATCGCCGTCGAGGACTTCCGGCCGAAGTTCCTCGCGAAGACCACCATGGCCCGTAAAGCTGCCGACGCGGCGATCGGCGCCACGAAGACGGCCCTGATCGAGATGGGCCGCAAGCACGGGCGGGACGTCCGCCTCGTGCACCCCGCGCACACCACCATGGACTGCGCGTCGTGCGGAGCGAGAACCAAGCACGCACTCCCTCTTTCGGAACGTACCTACACCTGCACCGCGTGTGGAGCCAAATCCCCCAGGGACAAGAACTCCGCCCACGTCATGCTCGTCCGGGCTGGTCTCAACCCGGCTGGCGCTGAGGGTGTAAGACCCCCGGGAGCGCAGCTCCCGGGGGCAGCCTGAGCCAGGAATCCCTTTCCTTTAGGAGGCGGAGGATGTCAACTCGTAGAACCGCACCCAGTCGACCTCGAACACGGCGGGGCGGAGGCCGCTCTCACCCGTGAAGTTGTCGAGCTGGATGTTGAGATGGCCGGAGGGCATGTCCTGGATGTTCCCCCGGTCCTCGTTGGCGCCGTCCGAGTGGCGGAACCACTCCTCGCCGTCGACGTAGCCGACCAGCGCGTCCGGGGTCCACTCGAACGCGAAGTTGTGCCACTCGGTCATGTCCACGGGACAGAGGTCGGCGCGTTCCTTCTCGTCCGTCGGGCTCTCCGGGTAGTGCATGAACGACGTGAGGCACTGGGCGTCCGGATTGGAGTACTCCACCCAGTCGTACTCGCCGTTCTCCAACCGGTTGCCCGCCGTGGGCCAGATGAGGTGCAGCGGGTGGTAGGTCCCGCCGCTCGCCCCGACGTTGCGCGAGCGCGACCTGATCTCCCAGCGGCCGTACTGGGTTTCCATGTCCTGCCGCAGCCAGCCCGTGTCGCCGTTGGCCTCGCCGGTCATGGTGAGGATGCCGCCCGCGACGGTGCTGTTCTTGGCGCAGCGGCGGCCGTTCTCGGCGTGCCCAGGCCAGCAGCCCTCCGTGCCGCCGAAGTCACCCGAGGGCACGGCCCAGCGCTCCGGGTCGACCGGTCCCGTGTAGTCGAACTCGTCGGAGATCGGATGCGGGGTGCCCCAGTCGTACCGGACGGCGGCCTGCGTCTCGTCCGTCGTCTGGTCGCCGTCGCCGCTGTCGCTGCCGTCGCCGTGGGTGACGGTCAGGTCGTGGATCTCCACCTCGCCGTAGTTGGACGAGCCGCACGGGGAGGAGTTGCCGCAGTTGGCCTGGGTGTAGGCGCCGGCCTTGAAGTAGTTGGTGGAGTCGGAGTGGTCGAGGGTCGTCTCCAACCGGCCGTTGTAGTAGATCTCGATCTCGCCGCCGCTCACCACGTACCTGACCTCGAAGACCGTGCCGAGCTCGTACTCGTCGGTGATCAGGTGGTGGTTGGACTCGTCGCCCTCCGTGATCCAGAGCTCCGAGCCCTCCAGCCTGATCGTGGTGACGTCGTCGTCCCCGCCGTGGATCTGGGCGCCGACGACCTCCGGCTTGTCCTCGGGGAGGTGCGTGAACGCCTCCCGGACCGTCATGGTGTGGGTGCCGGACGTCGAGGACCACTCGACCTCGTCGCCGCCGCCCTCCTCCATCTCCCGCAGTTCGGACCGCGGGTAGCTGGAGCCGCCGGTGGTGACGCCGTTGACGGGCGCGCGGAACCGCACCGCGTCGCCGGCGTCGTTGACCGTGAAGTAGGGGTCGTGGGAGTAGCCGTCGAGCTCGGGCTGGAAGATCTCGGTGGGGTCCTCGTCCTCCCCGACGGGCAGCGTGACCTTCCAGTCGCTCAGGTCCAGGACCTCGGACGGGAGTTCGGCGCCGCCGCCCCCGTCCCCGCCGTCCCCGTCGTCGTCGCCCGAGCCGCTCCAGACCTCAACCTCGGTGAGGCTGTTCCAGTCCCCCTCGCCGTCGCCCTCGTAGCCGTGGCCGAGGTAACGGATCCTGGAGGTCTGCACGGGCTCGAACTCGTACGACTCCAGGGCGGTCGTCGTGCCGCTGCTCTCGCCCTCGTAGGCGGTGACCCAGCGGGACCCGTCCCAGTACTGGAGCTCGAAGACGTTCTGCCGGCTGGTGCCCTGGTAGACGGCGAGCTTGACCTCGCTGACCGTCCTGGTCGCACCGAGGTCCAACTGCAGCCAGGCGCCGTCCCCTTCGCCCGACCAGCGGGTGCCGAGGTTTCCGTCCACGACGTTCGCCGGCCGGTTCTCGTCGCTGGTGCTGGCCGTGACGGCGCTCGCGCCCGGCGTCAGCTCCTCCGCCGCCGCCTGCGCGCTCGTCGGCGCCACGAATGCCGCCGTCCCCGCGACGAGAAGGGCGATCGCCAACGGCAATCGCCCGCCTCCCCTGGGAGCGGAGCGGGGCAAGTGGGTATATCTCACGTGGATCGTCCTCCGCGTTCGAGTTCGCCCTCGACCCCGGTCGTGGAGTGCCGCCGTGGCCGTGCGGGCACGTCGGCGGTGACCGTAGACCGGGTGCTTCGAGAGGGGTGCCGAGGAACCTGGGGCAGGGGTGCGCCGGGCGTCGGCGGCGGGCGGTAGTCTGGTCGTCACACACGGAGAGGGGTCGGGCCGTGCCGTTGCCGGCTTCCAGCTCGTCGCGCAAGGTCAACATCCTGCCGAGGGACTTCGGCAGCCTGTCGCGCGGACTTCCGTCGTCGGCCGAGCCCGGCACCCTGTTCGTCCTGGGCCAGAACGGCGGCATGAGCGTCGCGCCCGAGGCGGGCTTCCCGCTGGTCTTCGGGCGCAGCGAGGACGAGGCCCACGTCTGCGTCGGCCTGGGCGACCCGTACGTCAGCAGACAGCACGGGCGCATCACGCGCGAGCACGCGCGCTGGGCCCTGTACAACCAGGGCCGGCTGCCGATCCGGCTCTCCCCCTCGCGCCTCGTGCTCAGCGGCGACCGGGCCGAACTGCCCGGCGGCTACACGCCGTTGTTCATCCTCGGCCCGAGGCAGGAACACCTGCTCGAAGTGCGGATCGCCGCGCCCTCGGCCCCCGGGGTGGAGAACGAGGCCAAGACCTCCGGCCCCAAGCTGTGGCCGCTCCGGCCCGACGAGCGGCTGGTCATCGTCTGCCTCGGCCAGCGGTACCTGCGCAACGAGCCCTACCCGCAGCCGCTGACCTGGAGCCAGGTGGCCGCCGAGCTCAGCGAGTTGCGCCCCGAGGAGCGGTGGAGCGAGCGCAAGGCCGCGCACATCGTGACCAACGTGCGCAAGCGGCTGAGCGGTTCGGTCCCCGGCCTGCTGGAGGAGGACGTCCCGCCACCGGTCGGCAACACCCTCAACCACAACCTGATCATGGAGCTGCTGATCAGCACCACGATCCTCAAGTCGGACCTCGAACTGCTCGGCGACTGAGGCCGAGATGGAATGTCCCGGTGACGGATGACGAGTTGACGCGTGGGGCGCTGGACGCCTTCCGGGTGGTCGTGGAGGGGGACGGGGCGGCTCCGGGGTTGGAGTCGCGGTCGGGGGCCGGGGTGCGGGCCGTGCGGACGGAGCGGGGGGAGCGGGCGTTCCTGAAGGTCACGGCGGCCGGGGCGGAGGCCGGGGCGCTGGCGGGTGCGCGGCGGGAGGCGCGGTTCTACCGGGAGCTCGGCGACACGGTGCCGGTGCGGGTGCCGCGGCTGTTGGGGGTCCTGGAGGGCGCGGCGGGGGTGGCGCTGCTCCTCGCCGCGGCCGGGGAGTCGCGCGACGCGGCGTCCTGGAGCGCGGGGATGTGGGCGCGGCTCGGCGGCGAGCTGGCGGCGTTGCACGCCATGTCGCCGCCGGTGGGCGGGGGTTGGGAGCGGCCGGATCCGCTGCTGGCGGCGCTGGCGGCGCCGGTCGCGCGGGAGGTCAAGGAGTTCTGGGCCTCGTCGCGGCCGTGGCTGCCCGCGTTGCTGGACCGTCGCGTCGAACTCCGGGCGGCGGTCGGGGCGTCGCCCCCGGCCTTCGTGCACGGCGACTGCCACACCCACAACATCACGCACGGCGCGGGCGGTCCGGTCTTCTGCGACTGGCAGGCCGCCGGGGTCGGCCGGGCGGCAACGGATCTGGCCTTCCTCAGCGTGCGCGCGACGCCGTCGGGGGTGGTCGTGCCGCGCGCGCTGGTGGACGCCTACCTGGCGGGCGGCGCGTGGGACCGGCGGACGCTGGAACGGGCGGTCCTGGCTGAGGAGTTGGCCACGCTCGTCTTCCTCTGGCCGCCGTTCGCCGCGTTCAACGGCCCGGAGGAGATCGGCCGGGTCCGGCGCCGGGCGCGCCGGCTCGCCGAACGCTTCCTCGGCGGGGCGGGCTGACCCGGGGCCCCCTCCCGGAGCCGGGGGAGGGGGCGGTCGGGACGGAACCTCAGCCGCTGACCGTGAGGTTGGAGCTGCCGCTGCTCTGGTAGCCCTCGGTCGCGAGGATCATGTAGTAGTTGAAGCTGCCCAGGGCCATGCCGGCCCGGGACCAGGCGTCGAAGTGGTTGCCGGTGGTGATGGTGCCGCCGGTCCGCCTCGACTGCCGCACGCTCCAGAACTGGGGGAAGGTGCGGGTGCCCTCGACGGAGGGGGCGTTGTAGCGCATCGTGTGGTAGATGTCGTACGTGCCGCCGTCGCTGTTGACCGTGCCGCGATGGGTGCCGGTGGGGCGGTAGTTGCCCCAGCTGTCGACGACGTAGTACTCGACGAGCGGGTTCGACGTCCAGCCGTAGAGGCACAGGTAGCCGTTGCCCGACGGGCTGAAGCCGCCCGAGTAGTTGACGCTCCTGCGGCCACCGTTGCTCCAGCCCTTGCCGCAGACGAAGTTGCCGGTGTTGCGCCACGAGGTGCTGTAGTTGCCGCCGGAGCCCAGGGTCATGGAGACGGTGCCGGGCGCGTCGGTCCAGAACGAGTAGTAGAAGCCGTTGTGGGTGCCGGTCTGGTTGGTGGTGATGGTCTGGGCGTGGGCGGTGCCGGGGACGACCAGCGCCGACGTGACCAGGGCCAGCGCGCCGGCCCCGATGAAGGTCCGGCGGTTGAGCGGGTGGATGGGGGTGTTGTCCGGGGACACTCTTCCTCCTCGTGAAGGCTGGTGGGAGGTGCCAGGGCGGCGCCGACCGCGCGCGGGCGTCGTGGGACGCGACGGCGTTCGGTGACGTGTGAGGGCGGGCCGGTGCGGGTGCCCTGGATCGACGGCGGCTCTAGCTGTCGATGCCATGTCAATGTGGGGCTCGGTCCTCGAACTGTCAACAGCTTCCGCAAGGATTACGGAAATCTGTTGAACCGTCAGTGTGTGGAGCAAGTGGGAGTCTCCGCTGGTCAGTTGGGAACGAGCGGTCGCCGGGAGTGCGTCGGAGTGGGGAGGTTGGCGCTCGATCGCGGTCGGTGCGCACGGAGTTCCTGAAAAGTTTTCGGAAGCCTTCCGGTCGCTCTTGACGGCGCGGGTAAGCTCCTCGCGATGATGAATCACTCCGAGATCAGATCGGAGGTCCCATCCGCGACAGGTGAGTGCTGATGCTCACTCGGACCGCGTATGAGGACTCCCACCTCTCCCTCTGGCTGCGCGTGCGAACGTTCGCCATGCCGCCCACCGTGATCGAGACCGCGACCGCCCGCCGGCACGCCGGCGACTGGGCGGGGGCCTGTGCGGCCGCCGGTGTCGACGTCGAACTCACCCCACGTGCCGTGGCGCGCCGCCACGGCCGGGAGCTCGCCGACCAGGTCCGTGCCGACCTGCGCCGGCTGGCCCCCGACCTGCTGCGCTGGCACCTGCCCAGGGTCGCCCCCGACGGACTGCTGCGCCCGGGGCTCACCGTCCCGCTGGCCAGGTACGTCACCGACGGACGAGACGGCCGCGCGTCGCCGCACCTCGTGGTGCGGACCCCGCCGGCCTGGGCGGCCGGTGGCCAACGGCTCAGCCTGGCGCTGTGGCACGGCGCGGAGCCCGAGCCGGCCGCCCGCCGGCACCCGCACCCACGGCCCAGCCGACGGTTCCGCCTCGACCTGCACCGGCACCTCTGGGACGCCGAACGAGCCCACGAACTGCGCACCAGGGCCGGGGCCGACCGGCAGCCCGAGGAGGGCCGGCTCGTGCCGGACCCCGCCGAGCGGTGGCCGGCCGAGGCACGGATCCTGCTGCGCGCCGAAGGGCGGCCGAGCGGCTCCGTGGCCGCCCGCTGCGCGGCCCGCCAGTGGCTGGTCCTCGATCTCGACGGCGACGCCCCGCCCGGGGTCCGGATCGCCACGACGCCCACCGACGGCCGGGGCACCACGCTGCCGATGCTGCCGGAGGCGGCGATCCGGCCGCTGCCCGACCTCGAACTGGTCCGCGCCGGACTGATCGAGGTCGACCGGCTGCACCCGCTGGTCGCCTCGGCGCTGGCCCCCGACCGCCCACCGTCCGACCCGCCGCCGCCGTCCGACCCGCCGTCACCAGCCGACCCGGCGCGGCAGGCCCGGCTGGTGGAGTGCCGGGGAGCCCGCCACCGGATCGGCCTCGTCGACGGGACGCTCGTCCCGCTGGACCACGACCCGGACGAGATCCGACGCGAGGAGCTGCTGGCCGCGCTGGGCGGCATCCCGCTGCCCTGTCTCGGGGCCGTCCACGAGGCGCACCGCCGCCCCGACCAACTGGCCGCCGTCCGCGAGCGCCTGGCGCACGGCGACACCGCCGGCGCCCTGGCCGTCGTCGAGGGCCTGCTCGGCCCAGCGGCGCTGCTGCCCGGCGGCGCGCTGCGGGACGAGCTCGAGGCCGCCGCGCGACGGCGCGTCGACCACGGCCTGTTCCGGGCCGGCCTGGCCGGGCCTGGGCCCGGCCGCGTCCTGCTCCCTGGCCGGCCCAGGCCCGACGGCCACCGCACCCGTCCCCGGCACGCCCGCTAGCGGCGTCCACGCGCGGCGCCCACGCGCGGCGCCCACGCGCGGCGCCGGCGAGCCACCGAACCCTGCCCCTTCCCACCACTCACAGGTGATGACGCATGCCCACGACCGATGCCCCCACCGATGCCACGACCGACCAACTCGACGTCGCGGGGGACCTCCTGGCCCTGCTGCGCGACTCGACCACCGAACCGCGCCCCGACACCCAGCTGGAGGCCCTGACCCTGGCCGTCGCCGCCGACCTGCCCGTGCTGCTGTGGGGCGAGCCGGGAATCGGCAAGACCGCGGCCCTCACCCAGCTCGCCGCGGCCCTCGACCTGCCGCTGACCACCGTGATCGCCAGCGTGCACGAGCCGTCCGACTTCTCGGGCCTGCCCGTCGTCGGGGACGACCCGGCCGCCCAGGGCGTGCCGATGGCCCCGCCGGACTGGGCGGTGCGGCTGGCCCGGGCCGGCCGCGGACTGCTGTTCCTCGACGAGCTCTCCACCGCCGCGCCCGCCGTGCAGGCCGCCCTGCTCCGCCTCGTCCTGGAACGGCGGATCGGCGCGCTGCGCCTCCCGCCCGGCGTGCGGATCGTCGCCGCCGCCAACCCCAGGTCCTCGGCGGCCGACGGCTGGGAGCTCAGCCCGCCGCTCGCCAACCGCTTCGTGCACCTGACGTGGACCCACGACCACGAGGTCGTCGTGCGCGGCCTCGGCGGGACCTGGCCCAGGGCGACGCTGCCCCGGCTCGACCCGGCGAGGCTGCCGGAGGCGGTGGCCTTCGCCCGCCGCGCCGTCTGCGGGCTGCTCGCCGCCCGGCCCACGCTCGTGCACCGGCTGCCCACCGGCGAGGCCCGGCGCGGCGGCCCCTGGCCCTCGCCGCGGAGCTGGGAGATGACGCTCCACCTGGTCGCCTTCGCGACCGCCGCCGGCTCCTCCCGCGAGGTGCTCTCGCAACTCGTCAGGGGCACCGTCGGGGACGGCCCCGGGCTCGAACTGCTGGCCAGCCTCGACCGGATGGACCTGCCCGACCCCGAGACGCTGCTCGCCGACCCGGCCGCCGCCGTGCTGCCCGAGCGCGGCGACCTGCGCCAGGCGGTGCTCGACGGCGTGGTGGCCGCGGTCCGCGAACGCCCGGACCGGGCCCGCTGGGACGCGGCGTGGCGGCTCCTGGTCAGGGCCGTGGAGACCGGCGCCCCCGACCTCGTGGTGATCCCCGCGACCACGCTCGCCACGCTGCGCCGCGCCGACTGGCAGGTCCCGGCGTCGATCGAGCGGCTGGCCGGCACGGTGGCCCTGTCCCGGCGCGCCGACGAGGCGGCGGCCCGGATCGCGGCGGTCTCCGGACGGGCCGGCCGATGACGGCGAGCCAGCCGGGGGCGCTCGACCTCGACAAGCTCCACGCCGCCCGGCTGTACGCCGCCCGGGCCCGGCCCTACCTGGCGACGGCGCTGTTCGCGCTGCACGTCGTCGCGTCGCGCCGGGTGCCCACCATGAGCGTCGACCGGTACTGGCGCTGCTACGCCGCCCCGGCGTTCGTGGCGCTGACCCCGGTCGAGGAGCTGGCCGGGGTGTGGGTGCACGAGGTGTCGCACCTGCTGCGCGACCACCACGGGCGTGGCGACCGGCTCGCCCGCGAGCGCGGCCTCGTCGGGCGCGGGGACCGGCTGCGGATGAACATCGCGGCGGACTGCGAGATCAACGACGACGCGTTCGGCGACGGCCTGCCCCGCCCGGCGGGCGCCGTCACGCCGAAGTCCCTGCGACTGCCCGAGGGCGAGCTGATGGAGGAGTACCTCGACCGGATCCGGCTCGGGCCGCACACCCAGCACCTGGCCTGGCTGGACTGCGGCAGCGGCGCCGACGGCCTGGCACGGGAGTGGGAGCTGGGCACGGACGGCGCGCACGGCCTCACCGAACACGAGCGGGACGCCGTGCGGTTCCGGGTGGCGCGGGGCATCGTCGGCGACCCGGGCGACGCCCCGGCGGGCTGGCGGCGCTGGGCCGATGAGGTGTTCCATCCGCCGCAGCCCTGGCGGGAGCTGCTGGGGGCCGCGGTCCGCTCGGCCGCCTCGGGGCCCGGCGTCGGCGACGACTACACCTACGGCCGGCCGTCCCGGCGCTCGGCCGGGGTGCCGCGCGCGGTGCTGCCGAGCCTGCGACGCAGGCCGCCCCGGGTCGCCGTGGTCGTCGACACCTCCGGGTCGGTCAGCGACGCCGAGTTGGGCAGCGCGCTGCTCGAGGTGACCGCGATCTCCCGCGCCGTGGGCGGCCGTCGGGACCAGGTGACCGTGGTGTCGTGCGACGCGGCGGCCCGGGTGGCGCACCGGCTCTGCGCCGACGAGGGGATACCGCTGGTGGGCGGCGGCGGCACGGACCTGCGCGCCGGGTTCGCCAGGGCGCTCGACGGGCCGGCCCGCCCCGACGTCGTCGTGGTCCTGACGGACGGGCAGACGCCGTGGCCGGAGACGCCGCCACCGTGCCGGACCGTCGTCGGCCTCTTCCGCCGGACGACGAGCGCCGGCCGGCGGATCGAGAACGATCCCCGCTACCGGCCGGACGCGCCGCCCGCCTGGGCCCGGGTGGTCACCATCGGGTGAGGACGGGGCGGCCCGGCACCGCCCGGCAGGTGGACGGTGACGTCGAGTCCGCCGCCGGGCAGCGGGGTCAGGCGCAGCGTGCCGTGGTGGGCGGTGACGACGGCCTGGACGATGGACAGGCCGAGCCCCGAACCGTCCTCGCCGTGGACGCGCGACCCGTCGCCGCGGACGAACGGTTCCACCAGGCGGTCGGCGGTGGCCGGGTCGATCACCTGACCGGTGTTGACCACCCGCAGCCACGACCGGCCGTCGCCGGTCACGCCGGTGGAGACCTCGATCCGGCCGCCGGGCCGGTTGTGCCGGACGGCGTTGCCGACCAGGTTGCCCGCCATCCGCTCCAGCAGGACGCGCCGGCCGCTGACCGGCGCCGGCCGCAGGGCGGCGTCCACCGTCAGCGCGCGGGCCGCGATGTCGCGGGCCGCGGCGTCCAGCGCGTCGCCGGCGACGCCGGACAGGTCGGCCGGCCCGAGGGGGCCGCCCGCCCCGGCCTGGCTGCGGGCCAGCAGGAGCAGCCCGTCGAGGGTGCGCTGACTGCGCGCCGCGGCCTCCCGCACGTCGTGGGCCATGGCGATCAGCTCGTCCCTGCCCGGCCGGCCGTCGAGGGTCACGTCGACGGCGGTGCGGATGGTGGCCAGCGGCGTGCGCAGTTCGTGCGCCGCGTTCGCGGTGAACAGGCGCTGGCCGCGCAGGCCGTGCTGGACGCGGTCCAGCATGCCGTTGACGGTGGTCGCCAGCGCGGCGAGCTCGTCGGCGGGCGCGGTGACCGGGACCCGCTCGGAGAGGTTGTCGGCCGACAGGCGTCGCGCGGTGTCCGCGATGACCCGCACCGGCCGCAGGATCCGCCCGGCCAGCCACCGGCCGAGGACGGCGGCCAGCACCGTCACCACGGCGAGGGCGATGGCGGCCTGGGTGAGGAACGCGGACAGGGCCAGCTCCGCCACCCGGTCGCCCGCCGCCAGCGCCTGCTCGGGCAGCGGCGGCGGGGGAGGCTCGCCGCCCGTCGTGGTGAGGGAGAGGAAGCCCGTCCGGCGGCCGAGGTACCGCCGCATCAGCAGGTAGGTCAGGACGGACAGGGCGAGCCCTGCGGCCAGCACCAGGGCGGTGAGCAGGAGGGTGAGCCGGCCGCGGGCCGTCAGCTGCCGGGGCACGTCACGTCACGACCGGACGCGGTAGCCGGCTCCGGTGACCGTGTCGATCAGCGTCGGGTCGCCCAGCTTGCGGCGCAACGTGCCCACCGTGATGCGGACGGCGTTGGTGAACGGGTCGGCGTGCTCGTCCCACACCTTCTCCAGCAGCGTCTCGGCGCTGACCACGGCCCCGCGGGCGGCCAGCAGCTCGTGCAGCACGCCGAACTCCTTCGGCGTCAGGTGCAGCGCCCGACCGCCGCGCTCGGCCAGCCGCCGCGCCGGATCGAGCACGACATCCGCGGCGCGCAGCACCGGCGGCCGGGCCGGCACGCTGCGCCGCGACAACGCCCAGACCCGCGCGACGAGTTCGGAGAAGGCGAACGGCTTGCTCAGGTAGTCGTCGGCGCCCATGGCGAGGCCGCCGACCCGGTCCTCCACCGAGTCGGCGGCGGTGAGCATGAGGACCCGGTGCCCCCCGTCCCCGGCGAGGCGCCGGCACACCGTGTCCCCATGCACCACCGGCAGGTCCCGGTCGAGCACCACCACGTCGTACGGCGTGTGGGCGCACTTCTCCAGCGCCGACGCGCCGTCGCCGGCCAGGTCGACGGCGAAGCCGTGCCTGCGCAGCCCGGCGGCCACGTACCTGGCCAGCGGCTGCTCGTCCTCGACCAGAAGAACCCGCATGTCCCCGAGTGTGCCGACGCCGGCCTATGGACCGCGTATGTAAAGGCGATCGGTGGCCGAGCGGCAGCGGCCGGTAGAAGTTCGCAACGTCCCGTCTCCGAACCCGAGTCGAAGAGTGACGTGCCGATGAACACCACGCGCCGTACCGTCCTGGGCGCCCTGGGCGCCTCCGCCGTCGCAGCCACCACCACCGGCCTGACGCCGGCCGGAGCCGGAGCCGGAGCCGCACCCGGCCGCGTCCCACCGGAGTTGCGGCCCGGTGGCGCGTTCGACGCGTTCCTGCGGGCGGAGGCCGAGCAGGGCCGGTTCTCCGGCAGCGTGCTGCTCACCCACCACGGGCGGCCGGTGCTGGCCCGCTCCCACGGCATGGCCGACCGCGACCGGGCCGTGCCCAACGGCCCCGACACCGTCTTCGTGCTGGCCTCGGTGACCAAGCTGTTCACCGCCGTCGCCGTGGCCCAGCTCGTCCAGCGGGGACAGGTCGCGTACCAGGCGACGGTCGGCACCTACCTCGACGGCCTCGCGGCCGAGGTGGCCGACAGGGTGACCGTCCACCACCTCCTCACCCACACCTCGGGCCTCGGCGACCCGTTCCGGATGCCGGGGTTCTGGGACGAGGCGCCCGGCTGGAGCAGCGTGGAGGAGGTGATGGCCGGCTACCTGGCGTTCATCAGGACCGACCGGCCGGCGTTCCCACCCGGCGCCCGGCACGCGTACAGCAACGCCGGCTACCACCTGCTCGGCGAGATCGTCGCCGCCGTGTCGGGGCAGCCGTACCACGACTACATCAGGGAGCACGTCTTCGAGGCCGCCGGAATGACCCGCTCGGACTTCTACACCAAGCCGCGGTGGCGCACCGACCGCCGCATCGCCCACCCCTACGCCCGCGCGGAGTCGGGCGAGTGGGAGGACGTCCTGGAGGAGCGGCTGTTCGTCGGCACCCCGGCCGGGGACGCCTTCGCGAGCTGCGGCGACCTGGCCCGGTTCGCGCGCGCCCTGACCGGCGGGGAACTGCTCGACCCCGGGCACACGGCGATCACGCTGGGCGGGAAGGTGCCGCCCGCGCCCGCCGGCGGAGGCGGTGGTGGCGGCCCGGCCAGGACGGTGTTCCAGGCGTACGGACCGCTGGCCGCGCTGGAGCGGGGCCAGTGGGTGGTCGGGCACGGCGGCGGCTCCCGGGGCATCTCGACCAGCGTGGACCTCTTCCCCGACACCGGCTGGGTCGCGGTGGTCCTCGCCAACCACGACGTGCCCCTGGGGACCATGCCGGCCGTGCCCGCGAAGGCCAGGGAGCTGATCGTCGCCGCGGGGACCTGAGTCGGCCGGCGCCCGCGGTCACTGCCAGACTGTGACCGGCCGACAGAGCCAGTGGAGCGGGAAGGGGTATGGAATGTCCGTACTGGACACCGAGATCGGCGCCCTGCGGGGCGGCCCGGCCGACCTCGCGCAGTACCGGGGCAAGGCGGTCCTCATCGTGAACGTCGCCTCCAAGTGCGGGCTGACCCCGCAGTACGCGGCCCTGGAGGAGCTGCAGCGGCGGTACGCCGAGCGTGGCTTCACCGTGCTCGGCGTGCCCTGCAACCAGTTCATGGGGCAGGAGCCGGGCACCCCGGAGGAGATCGCCACCTTCTGCTCCGCCACCTACGGCGTCACCTTCCCGCTCACCGAGAAGGTCGACGTCAACGGCGAGACCCGCCACCCCCTCTACGCGCGACTGACCGAGACGGCCGACGCCGACGACTACCGCGGCGACATCCGCTGGAACTTCGAGAAGTTCCTCGTCGCGCCCGACGGCACCGTCGCCGCCCGCTTCGCCCCCCAGACCGAGCCGGACTCCGCCGCCGTCACCGCCGCCGTCGAGGCCGCCCTGCCGGCCTGACGTCACCCCGCCGGCCCGACGTCACCCGCCGGCCGGCGGCACGCGGCCGGCGCCGCGCAGCAGGCGCTCGGCCGTGGCGGCGAGGTAGCCGGCGAAGCCGGCCGGCTCCTCGACGGTGAACTCCAGGTCGGTCAGCACGAGGACGGTCGCCAGCCACTCGTAGGAGTCGACGTCGGCGGTGTAGCGGCAGCGCCCGTCGTCGAGGGGGTGGAGGGTGCCGTCCACCCGGTGCAGGCGGGCGGCGGCGTCCCGCGCGTCGGCGTGCAGGACGAGCACCACCTGATGGGCGCTCGGGGCCCGGAAGCGCCGCCGCAGATGCTCGGCGAGGTCGTCGGCCGGCAGGTCGCGGGGCGGGAAGACGTCCCCGGTCGGGCGCGGCCCGGCGATCCGGTCGAGCCGGAAGGTGCGCCAGTCGCGACGGTCGAGGTCCCAGCCGAACAGGTACCAGCGTTGCCGCAGCCGCACCAGCCGGAACGGGTCGACGGTGCGGCGGGACGAGCCGCGCGGGCCCGAGTGGTCGAGGACGACGCGGCGCCGCGCGGCGATCGCGGCGGCGAGGTCGCCCAGCGTCTCCGGGCTCGGCTGCGGGTGCCCAGGGGCGCCGACCTCCACCGCGGCCAGCAGCTCGTCCGTCCGCCGCCGCAGCGGGGCGGGCAGCACCCGCCGCAGCTTGGCGGCGGCGCGGTCCGCCGCCTCGGTGCCGCCGGCCGCGGCGAGCCGCAGCCCCAGGGCGGTGGCGATCGCCTCGTCGTCCTCCAACATCAGCGGCGGCAGCGCCGCGCCGGCGACCAGCCGGTAGTAGCCGCCGGGACCGCGCACGCTCTCCACCGGATACCCCAGGGCGCGCAGCTGCTCGATGTCGCGGCGGAGCGTGCGCGGGGGCGCGCCCAGGGCCGCCGCGAGCTCGCCGGCCGCCCAGCGCCGACCCGTCTGCAACAGCGAGAGCAGCCGCAGCATGCGCTCCCTCGGCGTGGTGGCGGTCACGTCCCACCTCCCGGTTGTGGCCAGAATCCGGCCACAACCGATCGTAGCGTCGAGGCATGGAACGAGCGGACTGGATCACCGTCGAGGGGGCGCGCACCCACAACCTGCGCGACGTGTCATTGCGGGTGCCGAAGCGGCGGCTCACCGTGTTCACCGGGGTCTCGGGCTCCGGCAAGTCCTCGCTGGTCTTCGACACCATCGCCGCCGAGGCGCAGCGCCTGGTCAACGACACCTACCCGCTGTTCGTCCGCAACCGGCTCCCCCAGCACCCGCAGGCGGACGTGGACCGGCTCGACGGGCTCGTCTTCACCACCGTCGTCGACCAGCGCCGCTTCACCGGCAACGCGCGCTCCACCGTCGGCACCGCGAGCGACCTCGCCCCGCTGCTGCGGCTGGTGTTCTCCCGGGCCGGCCGGCCGTCCGCCGGGTTCACCCCGGCCTACTCCTTCAACGACCCGGCCGGCATGTGCCCGCGCTGCGAGGGCCTGGGCGTGGTCGACGACATCGACGTGGAGGCGCTGCTCGACCGGTCGAGGAGCCTGCGCGAGGGAGCCGTCAGGTTCCCCACCTTCGCGCCGGGCACCTACCGGTGGAAACGCCTCGTCCACGCCCGCCTGGTGGACCCGGACGCGCCGCTGTCCACGCTCACCGACGCGGAGCTCGACACCCTCCTCAACGCCGAGGGGGTGCGGCCCACCGACCCCGACCCCGAGTACCCGAGGACATCCCTCTTCGACGGCGTTCTCCCCCGGCTGCGGAAGGGCTATCTGCGCCGCACCCCGGCCCGCCTCACCGACGCCGAACGCGAGGCCCTGGCCCGGGTGGTGGCCAGGCGCCCCTGCCCCGAGTGCGGCGGCACCCGGCTCGGCGAGCGGGCGCGCGCCAGCCTGATCGAAGGACGATCGATCGCCGACTGGTCCGCGCTGCCCGTCACCGAGCTCCGGCAGGTGGTCGCCGCCGTCCGCGAGCCCGCCCTCGCCCCGCTCCTCGCGGCCATCGGCCAGCGCCTCGACGCCCTGGACGCCGTCGGGCTCGGCTACCTCAGCCTGGACCGCGGGTCGAGCACCCTCTCCGGCGGCGAGGCCCAGCGTGTCAAGCTCGTCCGCCACCTCGGCAGCGCGCTCAGCGACGTCGCCTACGTCCTGGACGAGCCAAGCGCCGGCCTGCACCCGCACGACGTCCACCGGCTGCTCGACCTGCTCGGCAGGCTGCGCGACGCGCACAACACGGTGCTCGTCGTCGAGCACCACCCGGCCGTCATCGCCGCCGCCGACCACGTCGTCGACCTCGGGCCGGGCGCCGGCAGCGCCGGCGGCACCGTCCGGTTCGAGGGCACCCCGGCCGAACTGCGCGCCACCGACACGCCCACTGGCCGCCTGCTCCGCACCCCGCTCCGGCTCGGCGGCGCGGCGCGGGCCCCGCGCGGTTCCGTGCGGATCGAGCACGTGACCGCCCACAACCTGCACGACGTCACCGTCGAGCTGCCGCTGGGCGTGCTCACCGCGGTGACCGGCGTGGCCGGCTCCGGCAAGAGCACCCTGTTCGCCAGGGAACTGCCGCGGCGGCACCCGGAGTTCGTCGTCATCGACCATGCGCCGCCGAGCGGCGGCGTCCGGTCGACGCCGGCCACCGTCCTCGGCGTCGCCGAGGCGATCCGCGACACCTTCGGCCGGGCCACCGGGCTGCACCCGTCGTGGTTCAGCGCCAACGCGCGCGGCGGCTGCCAGGTCTGCAAGGGGAAAGGCGTGATCGTCACGGACCTCGCCTTCCTCGACGACGTGCGGACGACCTGCGACGCCTGCGAGGGCACCAGGTTCAACCCCACGGCGCTGGCCGCCACCGTGCGCGGCCGCAGCATCGCCGACGCCCTCGCGATGAACGCGGCCGGCGCCGCCGCGCTCTTCGCCGACCGGGCCGACGTCGTCCGCCGCCTCGGCTGGCTGGACCGGGTCGGGCTCGGCTATCTGGCCATCGGCCAGAGCCTGGACACGCTCTCCGGCGGCGAACGGCAGCGGCTCCGGCTCGCCCGGCACCTCGGCCGGTACGAGGAGACCGCCGAGGAACGGCGGATCGTGCTCGACGAACCCACCGCGGGACTGCACGGCAGCGACGTCGACCGCCTGGTCGCCCTCCTGCGTGAGCTCGTCGACGACGGCGCCACGATCGTCGCCATCGAGCACCACCAGCGCCTGATCGCCGCCGCCGACCACGTCATCGACATCGGCCCCGGCGCGGGCCCGGACGGCGGCACCGTCGTCTTCCAGGGCCCGCCGCGCGCGCTGGCCCGGGCGGCCGGCTCGACCACCGGCCGCCACCTACGCGCGGCGCTCGGCGACGGCTGACCGGTTGTCCGGTGGGGAACGTTTCAATCGTGTGTCGGGAAGGGAAAGGGCCCATAACTGGGAGCGCTCCCAAAGCACCGGACATCCACCCCCCTCCGGACGAGGAGTCGCAGTGTTGACGCTACGACACGATCGCACCGACGCGCGCCGCTGGACCTTCCGGGCTCTGCTGGCGGTGCTGGCCGCCGCCATGCTGTTCGTGACGCCCTGGTCCAGCCCCTCCGCCACCGCCCACGGCTCGACCGCCGACCCCGTCTCCCGCAACTACGGTTGTTGGCAGCGCTGGGGCAACGACTTCCAGAACCCGGCCATGCAGCAGCAGGACCCCATGTGCTGGCAGGCGTGGCAGTACGACACCAACGCCATGTGGAACTGGAACGGTCTGTACCGCGAGGGCACGAACGGCAACTACCAGGCCTTCATCCCCGACAACCAGCTGTGCAGCGCCGGCCACACGCAGGACGGCCGGTACAACTCGCTCGACAACCCGGGCGCGTGGCGGACGTCGGCCATCAGCAACAACTTCACGGTCAACCTCGTCGACCAGGCCTTCCACGGCGCCGACTACCTGCGGGTCTACGTGACCAGGCAGGGGTACAACGCGCAGACGGACGCCCTGGACTGGGGTGACCTGGAACTGCTGGCCAACACCGGCAGGTACGCCCCCGCCGGCAACTACACGGTCAACGTCAGCGCGCCGGGCCGCTCGGGACACCACGTGGTCTACACGGTCTGGAAGGCCTCGCACGCGGACCAGATCTACTTCCTCTGCAGTGACGTGACCTTCTGAGCCACTTCCGGGACAGCGCCACCCACGGGCCCCGCCCGGACGCCGACCGCGTCCGGGCGGGGCCCTTCGTGGTCGGCTCTCCGGTCGACGTCGCCCGTCGACACGCTGTGTGGCGGAACGGTTCGTTTGCGTTCCGGTGACGAGACGGCCTAGGCTCGCATCATCGAAACGGTCGCGGATCGAACCGCTGTCGTATCGATGTCACACGGCTGAGCGACGCGTGCCCCGGAGGCGCCGGTGATGACAGTCAGGGCGGTAACGAGAAAGCGCTACTCCCGCCTCACCCCGGAGCGCGAACGGGCCCTGCTGGAGGCCACGTTGGGGATCGTCCGGGAGAAGGGGTACGAGCAGCTCACCCTGGAGGAGGTGGCGGCCCGCACCAGGAGCAGCAAGGCCACGCTCTACCGGCAGTGGGGCGACAAGCGGACGCTGGTGGCCAGCGCGCTGCGCGCCTCCGGGCCCATGACGGCGGAGCACGCCGACACGGGTTCGCTCGGGGGCGACCTGCGGCACTGGCTGACGCACTTCGCGGAGCAGGACTCCGACCTGGAGGTGCTGGTCGGGCTCTACCGGACGGCGCTCACCGACGCGGAGGCGCTCGACGTGCTGCGCGAGGTCGTGATCGACCGGGACTTCGCGCCGGTGCGACAGGCGGTGGCGGCCGCGGTCGAGCGGGGGGAGATCTCCGCCGAGGGGCCCGCCGTGGCCTATCTGACGCACATGCTGATCGGCTGCCTGCTGGCCGGCCCCCTCGTGGACGCCGGCGACTGGGACCTCGACGCCATCCTCCGTTACCTCGACCGGGTCATCCTTCCCGTTCTCGCCCTGCGGTAGTTCCCGCGGCGGGCAGATCCCCACCGGGCCCACGGTGGCACCCCCCACGTGCCGGGCCCGCTTCTTCGCCAGGTCGATTTATCACCCGATAGGAGACTTACGCGGTGGCTACCCTTCTCTACCGGCTCGGGCGCTGGTCCTTCCGGCGCCGCTGGCTGGTGTCGTTCCTGTGGATCGTGGTCCTCGGCATCGCCGGCGTCGGCATGATGAGCGGCTCGGGGGCCGCCCCCTCGACGTTCACCGTGCCCGGCACCGAGGCACAGCGGGCCTTCGACCTGCTCGACGAGCGCTTCCCCGGGGCGGCCGCGGACGGGGCGAGCGCCCGCGTCGTCTTCCGCGCGCCCGACGGGGAGCTGATCACCTCGGACGAGCACC
This sequence comes from Streptomyces millisiae, assembly GCF_031845425.1. Lineage (NCBI taxonomy): Bacteria > Bacillati > Actinomycetota > Actinomycetes > Kitasatosporales > Streptomycetaceae > Streptomyces > Streptomyces millisiae. The sequence goes on along the minus strand of NZ_JAVREM010000008.1, from coordinate 61,051 downwards.
GGGGCGTCGTCGAGGACGTCGTCGCGGCGCTGACCGGGAGTTCGTCCCGGGTCGCGGCGGTGACCGATCCGTTCACCACGGACGGGGCGGTCAGCGGCGACGACCGCACGGCCTACGCCCAGGTGAGCTACACCGAGCCGTCGAACGACCTGACCGACGCCGACCGCGAGGGCCTGACCGAGGCCATGGAGCTGGGCCGCGACGCCGGCCTCACCGTGGAGGGCAGCGGCGACGCGCTCGCCGTCGAGCCGGAGGTCCTCGGCCCCACCGAGGTGATCGGCGTGGGTGTCGCCGCGGTGGTGCTGTTCCTCGCCCTGGGCGCGCTGGTGGCCGCCGGGCTGCCGCTGCTGACCGCGCTGGTGGGCGTCGGCATCGCCTTCGCCGGGGTGGCGACCCTCTCGGGGCCGCTGGGGCTCGACAGCATGACGCCGATCCTGGCCGTCATGATCGGCCTCGCGGTGGGCATCGACTACGCGCTGTTCATCGTCTCCCGCTACAAGCACGAGCGGGCCGAGGGGCGTTCGGCGTACGACGCGGTCGGGGTGGCCGCCGGCACGGCCGGCTCGGCGGTGGTCTTCGCCGGCCTGACGGTGGTCATCGCGCTGGGCGGCCTCTTCGTGGTGAACATGCCGATGCTGACCAAGATGGGTCTGGCCGCGGCCGGGGCCGTGGTCGTCGCCGTCGCGGTCGGTCTCACCCTGCTGCCGGCCCTGTTGGGCTTCGTCGGCGACCGGATCCTCGGCCGGGGCGACCGGCGCGCCAGGGAGTCGGCCGCCACCGGCGGGCCGACGCTCGCCGTGCGCTGGGTGCGGTTCGTGACGCGCCGTCCGCTGGCCGTGCTCCTGGTCGCGGTCGCGGGGCTCGGGGTGGTGGCCCTCCCCACCACAGGGCTGCGCCTCGGGCTGCCGGACGACGGGGCGCAGCCGACGTCGACGACGCAGCGCCAGGCGTACGACATGCTGGCCGACTCGTTCGGCCCCGGCTTCAACGGTCCGCTGCTCGTCGTGGTGGACGCGACGCGCGCGGAGCAGCCGCAGCGGGTCGTCGAGTCGGTGGCCGACTCGCTCGCCGGGCTCGACGGGGTCGCGGCCGCGACGCCGGCGGCCCCCAACCAGGACGGCGACACCGCCACCGTGACGGTGATCCCCGACACCAGCCCGACCGAGGCCGGGACCGAGGACCTCGTCGACCGGATCAGGGCGGGGGTGGCGGACGAGGCCGCCGCCGAGGGCGCGGACGTGCTGGTCACCGGGCAGACGGCGCTGAACATCGACGTCTCGCAGCGCATGCAGAGCGCCCTCGTGCCCTACCTGGCGCTGGTCATGGGGCTGGCCTTCCTGCTGCTGATCCTGGTGTTCAGGTCGATCCTGGTGCCGCTGAAGGCGGCCCTCGGCTTCCTGCTCTCGGTGCTGGCTTCGTTCGGCGTGGTCGTCGCGGTCTTCCAGTGGGGCTGGGCGGCGGGTCTGCTGGGCGTCGAGCAGCCCGGGCCGATCATGAGCCTGATGCCGATCCTGCTGATCGGGATCGTGTTCGGCCTGGCGATGGACTACGAGGTCTTCCTGGTCAGCCGGATGCGGGAGGCGTACGTCCACGGGGCCTCGCCGCGCGACGCGGTCGAGTCGGGCTTCGGGCACGGGGCCCGGGTCGTCGCCGCCGCGGCGGTGATCATGATCAGCGTCTTCGCCGGCTTCATCGGCTCTCCCGAGACGATGATCATGACGGTGGGTCTGGGGCTCGCGGTGGCGGTCCTCTTCGACGCCTTCGTGGTGCGGATGACCATCGTGCCGGCCGTCCTCGCGCTGCTCGGCGAGCGGGCGTGGTGGCTGCCGAAGCGGCTCGACCGGGTGCTGCCCAACGTGGACATCGAGGGCGAGGGGCTCAAGGCCACCCTCTCCGCCGCCGCCGAACCGGCGGCGGCGGAGAGCGAGAAGGACGGCCTGAGCCGCTCCCTCTGACGGCGGACTGACGGCGCACTGACGGCGTGTTGACGGCGTGTTGACGGCGGATCGGGGCGGTGCCGGCCGGCTTCGGCCGGCACCGGTCCCGTCCCGGTCCCGGTCGCTCCGCTAGCGGCCGAGGCCGGCCAGGGCCACGGTGGCGGCGCGGGCGACGAGGGCGTCGTCGCGTTCGGCGTTCTCCTGGTCCCGGCTGGACATGACCGCCATGACGACGGGGTTGCCGCCGTCGGCCGGCCACAGCACGGCGATGTCGTTGCGGCCGCCGTAGCCGGCGGTGCCCGACTTGTCGGCGACGGTCCAGTCCTCGGGGACGCCGGCGTGGATCAGGGTCTCGCCGGTGGTGTTGGTCGCCATCCAGGTGGTGAGGAGCTCGCGTTCCTCCCGGTCCAGCACGTCGCCCAGCAGGTAGGCCCGCAGGTCGCCGGCGAGCGCGCGCGGGGTGCTGGTGTCGCGGACGTCGCCCGGGGTACCGTCGCTCAGCTCCGGCTCGACGCGGTCCATCTCGGTGACGTCGTCGCCGAGTTCCTCCAGCGCCGCCTCCAGACCATCGGGGCCGCCCAGCGCGTCGAACAGCAGGTTGGCCGCCGTGTTGTCGCTGTACCAGAGGGTGGCGGCGGACAGCTCGCGCAGGCTCATCCCGGTCCCGACGAAGTTCTCCGTCACCGGCGAGTTGGGCACGATGTCGTCCTCCGAGTAGGTGACCACCTCGTCCATGCCCTCGACGCCGTACCGCTGGAGCGTCGCACCCACCGCGAGCGCCTTGAACGTCGAGGCGAACGCGAACCGGTCGTCCGCCCGGTAGGCGACCTCCCGGCCGGTGCCGGTGTCCAGCGCGTACACGCCGAGCCGCGCGTCGAACTCCTCCTCCAGCTCGGCGAACCCGCGCTCGGCGTCCGCCGTGGACGCCGGCGCGGCGGCCGGCGCCTCGACGGCGCGGGTGGGCTCGGCCTGCTGGCCGCAGGCCGGGAGCGCGACGAGCGCCAGCACGCCGGCCACCCGGGCGACGGTGCCCCGGCGCGGGCGAAGCGGATGGGTCATGGCTGAACCTCCAGGTTGTCGAGGGAGTTCGGCGATCGGTGGCCGGGGGAGAGCCCCGGCGAGGACCACCCTCCGGCGGGCCGGGGCGCGCGGTCCAAGACGCCGGCGCGCGGTTCCATGCCGGATCGGCATAGTCGGGCTAGGGCCTAGAGGGCGCTCAGGAAGTCGGCGGCGACCGGGCCCGCGTCGCTGCCGCCGGAGCCGCCGTCCTCCAGGACCACGGCGAAGGCGAGGTCGCGCTCGCCGAGGAAGCCGATGATCCAGGCGTTGGTGGACAGTTCGCCGTCCTCGTCGGCGAACTCGGCGGTGCCGGTCTTGCCGTGCGGCTCGCCCGGCACGCCCGCCAGCGCGGCGGCGGAGCCGGCCGTGACCGTCTCGCGCATCATCGACCGCAGCGCCTGGAAGGTCTCCGGGGCGAGCTCGGCGGACGCCTGGTGCGGCTCGTCGACGGCGGCCGGCACCAGCACCGGCTGGTGGAAGGCGCCCTGCGCGACCGTCGCGGCGACCGAGGCCATCACCAGCGGGCTGGTCTGCACCCTGGCCTGCCCGATCAGCGAGGCGGCCAGCTCGTTGTCGCTCTCGGCGACCGGCACCGAGCCGTCGAAGGTGGCCGCGCCGACGCTCCACTCGCCGCCGATGCCGAACGCCTCGGCGGTGCGGCTCAGGGTGTCGGGCGCGAACCGGTCGCGGTGGTCGATCAGGGCCGTGTTGCAGGAGGCGGCGAACGCCTCGCGCAGCGTGGTGTCCGGGCCGAGCTCGAACTCGTCCTGGTTCTCGAAGGACTGCCCGTCGACGGTGACGGTGCGCGGGCAGCCGAGGACGTCGTCCGGCGTGGCGCCGCCCTCCAGCAGCGCCGCGGCGGTCACCACCTTGAAGGTGGAACCGGGCGCCAGCTGCCCGCGCAGCGACCGGTCGAAGCCGTCGAGCGGCCAGTCGGCGGCGGCCAGCACATGACCGGTCGAGGGCCGGATCGCCACGATCGCCCCGGCCCGCCCGGCGTCCTCCAGCGCGGCCTCCGCGGCGGCCTGCGTCGCCGGGTCGATCGTGGTCTCCACCGGGCTGCCGTCCGCGCCGCCCTCCCAGGCGTGGAGCGTCTCCACGGCCGCGCCGGACGCCCGGTCCGCGACCACCACGGCCGCCGAGCCGGCGCCGGACAGCTGCTCGTCGTACCGCTGCTGGAGGCCCGAGACGCCGGCCCCGGTCTCCGGGTCGAGCGCGCCGACCACGGCCCGCGCGGAGTGCGCGAGCTGCCGGGTGCCCTCGACGGACTCCAGACCGGGCACGGCCCGCAGCGCGTCGGCGTGCTGCTGGAAGACCTCGTCCCGCAGCGTCACCACCGCGACGGCCTGTTCCGGCTCGGCCGCCGCCACCCGGTCGGCCAGCGCGTCGGTGTCGATGCCCACGTCCAGCGCCTCCAGCGCCGCCCAGGCGGCCGCCGGTTCGGTGAGGTCCGCCGGTCGGACCGCGATGTCCCACACGGCCGATGGGCCGGCCAGCGGGCTGCCGTCGGCGGCGAGTATCGGCGCGCGCTCGGCCTCCTCGGTCGTCAGCACCAGGGTCTGGCCCTCGGCCAGCTCGGGGTGGACCAGCGCCGACTCCCACGCCACCAGCCAGTCCGCACCGTCACCGTCTCCGGGGCGCATCGGCGCCGTCGACTCGTACGACCACGCGCCGAGCCCGGGCAGCGTGAACGTCGCGGTGAACGGCACGACCAGGGCCTCCGCGTCGCCCTCGGCGGCCGCCTCGCTCGGCTCGGGCTCGCCGGTGAGGGCGAACTCCATCCGCTCCGGACGGGTGTTCTCCCGCACGGACTCCAGCAGCGACCGCGCCGCCTCGGGGTCGTCGGTGAGCCCGGCCGCCGCTGCCAGGTCGTCGGCCGCCCAGGCGTCCAGGAACCGCCGCGCCCCCTCGGCCGCCGCGTCCCCACCGCCTCCGTCCCCGTCGTCCCGGCGCAGCGCCAGCGTCACCACCACCGCCGCCGCGAACACCGCCACCACGAGCGCGAGCACGCCGCCCACCCGGGCGCCCCCGCGCCATCGGCCGTTCCGTCCCATGCCGATCCTCCGCTCTCTTCTCCGGGTCTCCCCGTGTCGCCCACCCTCCGGCGCCGTGGCCCGTGGCGTCCAAGCCCTGAACGCGCGGTTCCATGCCGCTTTGGCATACTGTGGCGCCATGGATCTGGTGGGGGCGTGCCGCGCGTTCGTCAACGTGAGCGAACGCGGCAGTTTCACGGTCGGCGCGGCGGCGGCCCGGATGGCGCAGTCCGTCGCGAGCCGCCGCATCGCGGCGCTGGAGCGGCACCTCGGCGAGCGACTGCTGGAGCGGTCCTCCCGCCCGGCCGCGCTCACCCCCTTCGGCCGGGACATCCTGCCGCTCGCCGCCCAACTGGTGCGGGTCGCCGACCGCCTCGAACACGAGGCCGAGGCCGTTCGGCACGCGCCGCTGCGGCTCGCCGTCCCCGACACCTGCCCCACCGGCGCCCTGGCCCACTTCATCGCCGACGCGCGCGGCCACGGGCTGCGCCTCGACCCGCGCCCGGGGCCGCCCGCCGAGCGCGCCGACCTGCTGCGGTCCCGCCAGGTGCGCGCCGCCCTGCTGGCGCTGCCGCCCGCCGAGGCGACGTGGACCGTCCCCCTCGGCCTCGCCGTCGCCGCCGACCCCGGCGGCGGGCCGATCTACCTGGACACCCTCCGGCCGGGGCGCGTCGACCGCGACCGACGCCCCCGCCGCGTCTGGTTCCAGTCCGAGGACGACGTGCCCCACGTCAGGGACGGCCTCACCCGGCTGCGTGACGCCGTCGGGCTGCGCCCGGCGCAGCTCGCCGCCGCGCACTCGGTCGCCGCCGCCACCGCCGACGTGCTGAGCCACGGTGACGCGCTGCTGTGCTCGCCCGCGCAGGCCGGTGAACTCCGCCTCCACTGGCGGCCGATCGGCGAGCTCGACGCCGGCTTCGGCCGTGGCTTCTCGCTGGTCGTGGCGGACGAGACGGACGCGGACGCGCTCCGCGTCCGGCAGGTGTGCGGGCGCGGGATCGCCCGCTGTCTCGGCGCCACCGCCGAGCAGGCGGTCGAGACCGTCGAGGTGGTGTCGTGACCACCGGAACCAGCCGGGTGCTCAGCGAACTGCGCGGCATGCTGCGGGACGGCGGGCTGCGCGGCTCGTTCCTCGTCCGCGACCTGGAGACGGGCGACGAGCTCGGCATCGACCCCGACATCGACTTCCCCGTCGCCTCCCTGGCGAAGGTCCCGCTCGCCCTGGCCACCCTGGAGCGCGTCCGGCGCGGCGAGCTCGACGGCGCCACCCAGATCGAGGTCCAGCCCGGGCGCAGCACGGTCCCCGGGCCGACCGGCCTGAGCCGCTTCCGCCACCCGGCCCGCGTCGCCGTCGACGACCTCCTCCACCTCGCCATGGCCATCAGCGACAACGTCGCCGCCGACGCGCTCTTCGCGCTCACCCCGCCCGCCGAGGTCGGGGCGATCCTGGACGGGCTCGGGCTGCGCGGCATCGCGGTCCGCCACACGATGGGGGAGTTCACCGACACCCCGTGGGAGCACTTCCAGGGGCCGGACGCGCACCTCGCCCAGGCCCTCGCGATCGACGCCGGCACCGCCGGGCGGGGCCACCGGCTGCCGCAGTTCGACGTGTCCCGCACCAACGCCGGCACGGCGCGGGCCTTCATCGACCTCCTGCAGGCCCTGTGGACCACCCCGTCCCCGGTCCACCCCGACGTGGCGGCGGGCGTGCGGAGGCTGATGGCCGACAACCTGCTGCGCCAGCGCCTCGCCCCGGACTTCGTCTCCGACACCTCCACCTGGGCGTCCAAGACCGGCACCCTGCTCAACCTTCGCCACGAGGTGGGGGTGGTCAGGCACGCCGACGGCCAGACGTACGCGGTCGCCGCGCTGACCGAGTCCCGGGTGGCGGCGAGCATCCAGCCCGCCGCCGAGGCGCTGATGGGCCAGGTCGCCCGCCGGCTGCGGGACGAACTCCGCGCCGCCTGAAGCCCTTCGCGCTACCCGGGCGGGAGGCCGGCGTAGGCGCGCAGCGCCTCGCGCTGCCGCGGCAGGCCCCAGGCGTCGACTATCTCCAGGAAGTTGACCCAGCTCCGGGTGTGCTCGTCCAGCTCGGCCAGCACGCCGACCAGGCGCCGCTGCCCCGGAGTGAGCTCGGCGAACGGCGGCAGCGGCGTCGGCCGCTCGTCGCCGAAGGCCAACCGGAGGGCCGCGGCGGCGACGGGGAAGACGGCCGGACCGCTGGCGGCGGCGGCCAGCCCGTCCGTGGCCGCGCTCAGCGTCTCGTCCGGGTGGCGGTCGGCGAGCAGGGTGAGGCTGGCGGCGGAGTAGCCCCGCAGGTCGCCCTCGTGGAAGGGCACGCCGGTCGCGCCGCTGCTCGGCGGCTCCGCCTGGGCGGCGGCCAGCTCGGCCAGCACCGCGGCGGCGTCCCGCGCCGGGTGGCCGAGGCGGGCCAGGGCGGTGGCGGCGGCCCAGCGCACCACGGCCTCCCCGGCGGCGAGGCGGGGGCGGAGCCGGGCGGCGAGGGCGGCGTCCCCCGGCGTGCCGAGCAGCCCGACGGCCACCAGCGCGGTGGCCGTGGCCCCCGGATCGGTCTCGCGCTCCAGCAGGCCGAGCAGCGCGGGCAGGGTGCCCGCGGCCTCCTCGGGGAACCAGCCGAGGACATACGCCGCGCCGGCCCGCACGCCGGGATCGGCGTCCGCCAGCAGGGCGGTGACGGCCGGCACCTCGCCGCGCACCGCGTCGTACGCCGCCAACTCGGCGGCGGCCGCCCGCTGCTCGTACGCGCAGTCGAACATCTGCCGGCGCCACTCCCGCGCCCGGCGCTCGCCCTCGTCGGGCGCCTCGGCCACGAAACGGTCGAACTCGGCCAGCACCTCGGCCGGGTCCCGCGCGACGAACTCCGCCACCCGGCTCCGCCAGCCGGCCGTGTCCACGCCGCCCGGCAGGTGCGCCTCGTCGTAGCCGATGGCGAGCCCGGCCAGCAGCCCGAGGACGGCGTCACGGTCGGCCAGCGAGGTGTCGGCCGCGATCCGGGCCAGGAACGGCACCGCGTGGGCCGTGGCCTCGTAACGGCTGCCCTGGTGGAAGATGTTGGTGTACAGCTTCCCCAGGGCGCCGAGCCGCTCCTCCTCGTCCGCGGCGCACAGCGCCCGCAGCAGCCCCGGCACGTCGGCGGCGGAGCCGTAGGCGTGGCCGAGCGCGGCCCAGTCGATCGTGTCCAACCCGGCCAGCGGGTCCTTCGCTTCGGTCGTCACGCCTCGCACTGTCGCACGCGCCACTGACAGCGGCGCCCGGGCAGGATGGTCGCTTGACTCTCACACCGTGTGAGACGGTCGACTCGGAGACGTCATGTTCACCATCGGAGACTTCGCCAGGCACGGCCGCGTGTCGGTCCGGATGCTGCGCCACTACGACGCCACCGGGCTGCTGCGGCCGGCCCATGTCGACCCGGCCACCGGTTACCGCTACTACACCGCCGCCCAACTCGCCCGCCTCAACCGGGTCATCGCGCTCAAGGACCTCGGCTTCAGCCTCCAGCAGGTGCGGGACATCATCGACGAGCGGGTGGGCGTCGAGGAGCTGCGCGGCATGCTCCGGCTGCGGCGGGCCGAGCTGGCGGCCACCATGGCCGAGGCGGCGGCGCGCCTGACGCGGGTCGAGGCGAGGCTCCGGTCGATCGAGAGCGAGGGGCACATGCCCACGAACGACGTCATCCTCAAGCCCGTGCCGGCCGTCCGGGTGGCCGAGCTGACCGCGACCGCCGCCGGCTACGAGCCGGAGGACATCGGCCCGGTCATCGGCCCCCTCTACGACGAGCTGTTCCGCCGCCTGGACGCGGCGGGGATCGCCCCCACCGGTCCGGGCGTCGCCTGCTACGAGGACGCCCCAGAGGGCGGCGGCCGGATCCTCGTCCACGCCGCCGTCCAGGTCTCCGCTCCCCTCCGCGAGGACGGCGACTTCGTGGTGCGCGACCTGCCGCCCGTCGAGCAGGCCGCGACCATCGTGCACCGGGGCTCCATGGACACGGTGCTGCCCACCGCCCAGGCCCTGGCCCACTGGATCGACGCCAACGGCCACCGGTCGACCGGGTACCCGAGGGAGGTCAGCCTGGAGTGCCCGGAGAACCGCGACGACTGGGTGACGGAGCTCCAGGCTCCCGTGGCCCGGGCCTGACGGGCGCTCAGTCCTCGCCGACGACCGACAGGTCGTCGCCCAGGGCGGCCGCGACCGCGGCCGCCCTGGCGTGGTCGTCGAGGCGGCGGGTCAGATAGGCGCAGCCGTGGCCGTGCCGCAGCGACCACCAGGCGGCCGAGCCGCCGATGCCGCCCTTGGCGATCTTGCCGCGGTCCCGGATCAGGCCCAGGGTCCAGGTGAGCCGGGTGCCGAAGACCTCGTCGAAGCCGGTGACCTGGGAGGCGAGGAGCTCGGCGTGCAGCTCCTGGCCGAGCAGCTCGCGGACCGGTCCTGCCTCGTCGGTCAGCTCGGCGAAGAACCGGGCCATGGCGGTCGCCGTGGTGTGCAGGTTGACCGCGCCGAAGACGGCGCGCCGGAAGTCGTTCGCGTTGACGCGGCCGGTGTCGAGCGCCCCGTCGGGTATGCGGAGCCAGGGCGCCGCGTGCAGCCGCTCCGGCCAGTCGGGGTGCGCGTACTCCAGCTCGGCGACGCGGCCGAGCTCGGCCTCCGGCACGCCGAACCAGGCGTCGAGCCGGAGCGCCGGCCGCACCACGCCGTCGAACAGCTCGCCCAACGTGGTGTCGGCGGCGGCCCGCAGCACGCCGTCGACGAGGTGGCCATAGGTCAGGGCGTGCTCCCCGAGCCCCTCGCCCGGCGGGTACTCGGGCGCGGCCTTCTCGAGCGCCGCCCGCAGCCCGGCGTCGTCGAGCAGATCGAGCCCGGCCGCCTCGGCCGGGAAACGCGGCTGCCCGGCGCGGTGCACGAGGATCTGCCGCAGCGTGGTGCGGTCCTTGCCACGCGCCCCGTACGCCCGCCAGTGCCGGGCGACCGGCTCGTCCAGCGCGATCGCGCCGTCCCGGACGGCGACCAGCGCGGCGAGCGTCACAAACGTCTTCGACAGCGAGTACGGCATCACCAACGTGTCGTCCCACCACGGCCGTTGACGCCCGGCGTCGGCCCACCCACCGCTGAGCCGCACCACCTCCCGCCCGCCCCGCCACACGGACACCCCGGCGCCGGTCTCCCGCCCCTCGTCCACCAGCCCCTGGAAGACCTCCCGCACCTGCTCGTATCCGGCCTCGACGAATCCCTCGACGTTGCTCACCGTGTTCCCCTCCCGGTCGGCGACGGCTCACGCGTGCACCGAATATATACCGGGTGGGGGTATGTGTCGCCATAGTTGTCGCGCAGGCGTCGCCCGGTCCGGCCCAGGTGTCACCGGTTGATCGCCGGGGGTAGCGTTTCTGGTGTCAGGTCAGATCGGAGGCAGCCGGGAGCGGGCCTCGTTGATCTCGGCCTCGTGGCGCACCGCCCAGTCGGCCAGCGTCGAGAGCGGCTCCAGCAGGGTGCCGCCCAGCGGGGTCAGGCTGTACTCCACGCTCGGCGGCACGGTCGGGTGCACCTCCCGCCGCACCAGGCCGTCCGCCTCCAGGGTGCGCAGAGTGCGGGTCAGCATGCGCTGGCTGATGCCCTCGATGGAACGGTGCAGCTCGTTGTACCGGTGCGGGCGGCCGCCGAGCAGGATCACCAGCAGCATGCTCCACTTGTCGCCCACCCGCCGGAACACGTCACTGACGGGGCAGGTGGCGAACTCGTCGGCCGGTACCGGGCGCGGCAGCTCGTGGGCGAGTACCGACGGGACCGAGGGCACATCGGTGTGCGTACCGGACATCAAACTGCCTTCTTTCGGCGCTCGGCGGGGCGGTTGAGGATCGGACCAGTCGATGCCGAGCCTATGGAGGACACCGTGCCGGGCCAACCACGAAAGACCGTGATCATCAGCGGTGGGACCACGGGCATGGGCCGCGCCACCGCCCTGGAGCGGTTGGCCCGTGGGGACCGCGTCATCGTGATCGGCAGTGACCAGGACAGGGGCCGCGCCCTGCTCGCCGAGGCCGCCAGCACCGAACTCCGTTTCATCCGGGCCGACCTGTCGTCGATCGCCGAGGTCGAGCGGGTGGTCGCGGACATCGCCGAACGGTATGAGGCGGTGGACGCGCTGGCGTTGTTCGCCAACCGGGTCAGCCCGAGGCGCAAGGTGACGGCGGACGGTCTCGAGTTCACCTTCGCCCTCTACTACCTGAGCCGCTACCTGCTCAGCCACCGGCTGCGCCCGCTGTTGGACGCCGCCCCGGCGCCCGTCGTCGTCAACGTCGCGGGCGTCGGCAACACCTCCGGCCGGATCGAGTGGGACGACCCCCAACTGACGCGCCGCTACGGCCAGGTGCGCGCCCAGCTCCAGGCGGGCCGGGCCAACGACCTGCTGGGCGTGGCCTTCGCGGCACGGGGTGAGGGCAAGGCTCGTTACGTCCTCTACCACCCCGGTTTCACCCGCAGCGGGGTCGACGGGCACCCGAGCCGCGTGGTCCGCGGCGCGCTCCGGTTCCTGGGGCGGCTCTTCGCCCGCCCCGTCGCCGAGTCGGTGCGGCCGATTTTCGACTGGATCGACCACCCGCCGTCGGACCCGCTCACGGCCGTCGACCGGGGCAGGCGGCTCGACCTGTCCCTGAGGACCCTCGACCCGGACGACGCTGCCCGGCTGGCCGAGTACACCGAGGAGTTGCTGCGCGGGCGCTGAGGCTCAGTCGGGTGATATGCCTTGACAGGTATATACGTCGGGCGGAATATGAGCGGGTGATCGCTGATCCCTTCGTGGTGCTCGCCGAGCCGACGCGGCGCCGGATACTCGAGGAGTTGCTGACCGGCGAGCGCGGCGTCAACGAGCTGGTCGAGACGCTGGGCCTCGGGCAGCCCGCCGTGTCCAAGCACCTCAGGGTGTTGCGGGAGGCCGGCTTCGTGTCCCGCAGAACGGAGGCTCAGCGGCGCGTCTACCGGATCGAGGTGCGCCCGCTGCGGGACGTGGACGAGTGGCTGCGGCCGTATCGCGCCCTGTGGGACCGGCACCTCGACGCGCTCGAACGCCACCTCGACTCCCTGGAGTAGCCATGCCCGACGACGCCTACCAGCCGAGCCCGCTCGTCCCCGTCGGCCGCGAGGCCGTGGGCGACCGCTGGACGCTGGTCTTCACGCGTGACCTCGCGCACCCCGTCGCGAAGGTGTGGGCCGCGCTGAGCGAGCCCGACCAACTCGCCGCCTGGGCGCCGTACACCGCGGACCGTGACCTCTCCGCCCCCGGAGAGGCCACCCTCACCATGATCGACGGCGACAGCCCTGAGGACCTGAAGGCCACCGTGCTGCGGGCCGAGCCGCCCGCGCTGCTCGAGTACTCCTGGGGCGAGGACGTGCTGCGCTGGGAGCTCACGCCCACCGCCACCGGCACCCGGCTCACGCTGCGCCACACCGTCGCCGACCGCGACGGGCTCGCCCAGGCGGCGGCCGGCTGGCACCTCTGTCTGGACGTCGCCGAGCGGCTGCTCGACGGCGCCCCCATCGCCCCGATCCGCGGCATGGCCGCCCTCGACTTCGGCTGGGAGGCGCTGCGGGACGGCTACGCCGAGCGGCTGGGGGACTGACGGCGCGGCTCAGGCTTCCGCCGGGTGGGTGCCGAGCCGCTGGTGGACGAGGCGGGCCAGGTGCCGCAGGTCGCGGCCGGCGCCGATCAGCTCGGTGGGGGAGACCCGGATGTCGAACCGCTCCCTGGCCCGGATCAGGAACTCGGCGCTCATCAGCGAGTCCATGCCGAGCTCTTCCAGGCGGCGGTCCGGGGAGAGCTCGGCGCGGTCGGCGTGCAGGACGGTGGCGAGGAGCCCGGCCAGTTCGTCGGTGATGGCGCGCTCCGCGTCGTCCCGGGGCATGGCGGCCAGTGAGCGCAACAGCTCCGCACGGCCGTCCTCCGCCTCGGCGGCGCCCGGCGGCACGAGGTGTGTGAAGCGCGGGGTGGCGAGGAGGGGCAGCAGGCGGCGGGTGCGGGCCCAGTCGTGGCGGCCGACGCCGGCGACGGGTGGCCCGGCGGCCCCGGCGGCGAGCAGCGGCTCGACCGCGGTCAGGGCCTCGGCCGGCGGGAGGGGCGTGAAGCCGAGGCCGGCCATGGTGGCGCCGAGCTCGTGGCGGGCGACGAAGCCGGCCTCGGCGATCGGGCCCCAGGCGATGGCCGTGCCGGCGTGGCCGGCCGCCCGGCGTGCCCTGGCCAGGGCCTCCAGGTAGGCGTTGCCCCCGACGTACGGCGCCTGGCCGAGGTTTCCGACGGCCGCGGTCACCGAGGAGCACAGCAGGAACAGGTCCACCTCCCGGTCGGCGGTGAGCCGGTGCAGCACGGCGGCGCCGGCCGCCTTGGGGGCGAGCACCGCGCGGACGTCGTCGTCGGACAGCTCCGCGAGCGGCGCGTCGCGCAGCAGCATCGCGCCGTGCACCACGCCGCGCAGCCGGTGGCCGCCGCCGTCGACGGCCGCGATCACCCGCGCCATGGCCGCCTCGTCGGTCACGTCGGCCGCGAACGGGGTGGCCACCACGCCACGCGCCGCGAGCCGCCCGAGCACCGCCGCGGCCTCGGGCGCCGCCGCGCCGCGCCGGCTCACCAGCGCCAGGTGGCGGGCGCCGCGGTCGGCCAGGAACTCGGCGACGGCCGCGCCGAATCCGCCGAGGCCGCCGGTGACCAGATAGCTGCCGTCCGGGTCGAGCGTGAGCGCGGCCGGCGCCGCCGCCACGGGCACCGGGCCGTCGAGCGGGTCGAAGGAGACCACCACCTTGCCGACGTGCCGGGAGTGCTGGAGCAGCCGGAACGCCTCCGCCACCCGGGCCGCCGGGTAGACGGTGTGCGGCAGCGGCCGGTAGGCACCGGACCGCAGCCCGTCGGCGACGGCGGCGAGCAGCGGCCCGGTGAAGGCCGGGTCCTGGGTCAGGGCGGCGAGGTCGACGCCGAAGAACGCCAGGTTGTGCAGGAAGGGACGCAGGGCGAGCGGCGTGTTCCGCAGGAAGTCCTGCTTGCCGAGCTCCACGAACCGGCCGCCCGGGCGCAGTAGTTCGAGGCTGCGGGCGAGCGCCTCGCCGCTCAGCGAGTTGACCACCACGTCGACGCCCCGGCCGCCCGTCAGCTCGTGGACCCGCGGGGCGAACTCCAGGGTGCGGGAGTCGAGGACGTGCTCCACGCCCAGGGCCCGCAGCAGGTCGCGCTTGGCCTCGGTGCCCGCGGTGGCGATCACCCGGGCCCCGCACGCCTCCGCGTGCTGCAGCACGGCGAGGCCGATGCCGCCGGCGCCGCCGTGCACCAGCACCGTCTCGCCGGGCGCCAGCCTGGCCTGCCGGGCCAGGCTGTGGTGGACCGTGCCGAGCACCACCGGCAGGGTGGCCGCCGCCGCGTCGCTCATGCCCGCCGGGATCGCGCCCACCGCGTGCGCGGAGGCCACGGCGTGCGAGGCGAGCGAGGCGGCGGCGAGGCCGAAGACCCGGTCGCCCGGGGCCCAGCCGGTGACGCCGGGACCGACCTCGGTGATGACGCCGGCGCACTCCATGCCGAGCCCGGCGGCGGTCGGCGTGGACTCCACGGCCTCGGCGGGCAGCAGACCGTTGGCCTGGAGGGTGTCCCGGTAGTTCAACGCGGCGGCCCGCACCGCGATCAGGATCTCGCCCGGGCCGGGGCGGGGCCGGGCGCGCTCCCGCCAGGCGAGCCGGTAGCCGGGCCCCGGATCGTGGACCGTCAGCGTGAAGCAGCGCCCTGGGTCGGCCGGGACGGCCGGCTCGCCAGCGGGCCGCTCGGTCTCCCGGGGCACGAAGCGGCCGCCCCTGGTGAGGACCACCTCGTCCTCGGCTTGGGCGTCCGGGGAGAGCAACTCGGCGGCGAGGCGGCGGGCGTCGGCCGCCGGATCGCCGCGCCGGTCCAGGCTGATCCGGCGGACCGTGAGATCCGGCCGCTCGTTCGCCAGGGTGCGGGCCACGCCCCAGATCGCCGCGTCGGCCGGCTGGGCGGGCCGCTCGGGCGCCGGGAACAGCCCGCTGGGCCGGGTGACCAGGCAGACGGTGGCGGCTCCGCCGGTATCGCCGAGCGGCCTGTCGGTCAGTGCCCGGAGCGCGGAGGCGCGCCGGGTGGTCAACGCGGCGGTTCCGTCGGCGTCGTCCCTCGCGTCGGCCTCGCCGAGCAGGAGGACGACGGCCGGTCCTCCGACGACCGACGATTGCCCGGCGGCCGGCCCCCCGGTGGTCGCCGGGCCGTCGGTGGCCGGCGGCGCGGTGGATGGCTCGGCCAGCGCCAGCGACGGCGGCTCGGGCCATCCCCCGTAGGGGACCACCGCGCCGTCGAGCAGCGCGGCCAACTCCCGGGCCAGCGGCTCCTCCTCCGTGGTCTCGGCGGCCACCAGCCAGCCGGCGCCGGCTCGGACGCGTGGCGGTGCGGCCGGTTCGGTCCCGGTCCGCTCGGCGGTGGCCCGCCGGCCGCCGGAGGCGACCAGCACCGAACAGCCGCCGCCGGGGCCGGCGTTGGCGGTGACGCGGACGACGCCGTCGAAGCCGCACCGCTCCAACAGGGGCGGCCACGCCTCGCCGGCGAGCAGCGGCGACTCGGGGCGCAGCGCCTGGTCGCCGCGCTGCCAGAACGCGTCGAGCGTGCCGAAGAGCGCGGCCAGCGGCACCAGTTCGTCCGACTCGACCGCGAGCAGCCGGCCGCCGTCGGCCAGCAGCCGGCCGATCCGCCGCAGGGTGGCGGCCAGGTCGGTGGCCCGGCGCAGCGCGTGGGCGGCGACCACCAGGTCGAAGCCGCCGGCCGGCAGGCCCCCGGGGGTCTGCTCGGCGCCCGGGTCGAAGGTCAGGTGGTCGACGAAGTCGTGGGCGGCGAGCCGGTGTCGGGCGCGGGAGAGGGCGCTGGCCGAGGCGTCGGTCAGTGTGTACCTGGTGCGCTCGGGCGGCAGCACGGGAAGCAGGGCGGCGGCGAGTCCGCCGCTCCCGGCACCGAGCTCCAGCACCCGCAGCGGCCGGTCGGCCGGCCAGTGCCGCACCACCTCCGTCACCACGGACCTGAGGACGCCGTGGGTGAAGCGGCTCATGGGGCCGACGTCGTGGAACTGCTCGACCCTGGCGCGCTCGGCGGCCAACAGTTCGGCCGGGTCGGCGGCGCCGCGCAACAGGGCCGGCAGGTGCTGGAGTTGGCGGGTCAGCAGCCCGGCCTCCGCGGCCGACGCGGGGTGGTCGAGCAGCAGCCGGCGCAGCGGCCCGGCGGTGTCCGGCGGCGGCCCGGCCGCCAACCGCCAGCGCCCGTCGGGCAGTTCGGTCGCCAGGCCGTGCCGGGCCAGCAGCGGCAGCAGCACCCGCGCCAGCCGGCGGTGCTGGGGCAGCAGCCCGCCGGCGACGAGCTCCGGCATGGTGAACGGCGCGCCGGGCTCGGGCAGCAGGCCGGCGAGCGCCGCCGCCCAGCACCGCGCCGTGACGTCGAGGGCGGCCGCGCGGAAGCCGGCGTGCCCGCCGCTTTCGAGCGCGCCGCGCAGCGCGTCGATCCGCTGGCCCGCCGCCGCGACCAGCTCGGCGGGCGAGGGCAGCGGCGGCGCCGGGTCGGCGGCGCCCGGGAGCGGGGCCGCGCGCAGCACCGTGCGCCGCACCGTCAGCGGCGCCCGGTCGAGACCGGGCAGCCGCCGCAGCCGGCAGCCCGCCACCTCGAAGGACACCCGCCCGTCCTCGTCGGCGACGGTGACGTCCCAGCACACCTCCTGCGCGGTGCGGCTCCGCTCGCGCACCAGCAGCAGCCCGGACGCGGCGGGGGAGCGCCACACCCGCACGGCGTCGAACCCGGTGGGCAGGAACGCCGCGTCGGCCGGGCCGCGGTCGTCGAGCAGCGGCAGGCCCGCCTGCAGGGCCGCGTCCACCACCACCGGATGGGCCTGGTAGCCGGCCACCGAACCCTCGAACCGGTAGCCCGCGAGCACCTCGCCGTCCCCCGACCACAGCTCCCGCAGCGGCCGGAAGGCCGGCCCGTAGCCGAGGCCGAGGCGGTCACAGGCCGCGTAGTGCGCGGCGGCGGCCACCGGTCGGCGGCAGCGCTCGCGCGCCGCGGCCGGGTCGATCGGGGGCGGCGGATCACCGAGCAGCGCCCGGACCTGGGCCCGCGCCACCGGCTGCCGCTCCGCGCCGCGGCCCTCACTGGCGCTGATGCTCAGCGTGCCGTCGTCCGGGGTGACGGCCGTCTGGAGCCGGGCGCCGGCCGGTTCTGGCCAGCCCAGCGGGAGCGGCCTGACGATCCGCAGGTGGCGGACCTCGGCCGCCGCGCCGAAGGCGAGGCGCCCGGCGGCCAGCGCCATCTCGACATAGCCGGCGGCCGGCATCAGCACCGCCCCACCCACCACGTGGTCGCCGAGCCACGGCACCAACTGCGGCTCCACCTGGCCTTCCCACACCGGGTGTGGCGCCGGCAGCCGCTCGCCGAGCAGCGGATGGTCCAGGAGCCCGCTGCCGCTGGTGCGCACCACGTGGTCCCGCGGGGAGCCGTGCCAGTGGCGCTCCCGCTGCCAGGGGTAGGCCGGCAGGTCCACGACCCGGCCGGCACGGGGGAAGTGGACCGACCAGTCCACCTCGCCGCCCGCGGCGAGCAGGGCCGCGACCGCCGCCGCCAGCTCCCGGGGGCCGTCGCCCGCGCGGCGGAGGGTCGGCACGTGGCAGGCGTCGGTGCGGCGCAGGTAGGGGCCGAGCACCGGGTGCGGGCCGATCTCGACCAGGATGTCGGCCCGCTCGGCGAGGACATGGGCCACCGCCTCGGCGAACCGGACGGGCTCGCGCACGTTGCGCCACCAGTAGCCGCCGGTCAACTCGCCGCCGGGGAGCGGCGATCCGGTGACGGTCGAGACGAACGGCACCCGGGCGGCGGTCGGGGCGAGCCCGGCGAGCGCGGCCCGCAGCGGGGCCGCGATCGGGTCCATGGCCCGGCTGTGGAAGGCGTAGTCCAGGTCGAGCTCGCGGAAGAAGACGCCCGCCTCGGCCAACTCGGCGCCGAGCGCGGCCAACGCGTCGGCGTCGCCGGCCACCGTCACGTCCCGCTCGCCGTTGACGCCGGCCAGCTCCAGGGCGCCGCCGTGGCGGGCCAGCGCCGCGCGGGCGGCCGACTCCCCGAGGCCCACCGCGGCCATCCGGCCGCCGCCCGCCGTGGCGCCCTGGACCCGGCCGCGCTCGGCGATCACCAGGGCCGCCTGCTCCAGGGAGAGCGCCCCGGCGGCGTGCGCGGCGGCCACCTCGCCCACGCTGTGCCCCAGGACGACCGCCGGCCGCACGCCGGCGGCCCGCAGCACCGCCGTCAGCCCCGACTGCACGGCGAACAGTGCCGGTTGGGCCACCTCGGTGCGCCGCCAGCGGGCCGGGTCGGGCTCCGCCAGCTCCTTGGCGACCGACCAGCCCAGGTGCGGGGCCAGGGCCGCGTCGGCCTCGTCGACCGCGGCCCGGAAGACGGGCTCGGCGGCCAGCAGGTCGGCGGCCATGCCGGGCCACTGCGAGCCGTTCCCCGAGTAGACGAAGCAGACCGCCGCCCGGTCGGCGCGGTGGACCCGTGCCCCGCGCGCCGGCTCGTCGGCGAACAGCCGGTCCAACTCCTCGGCCGCCGCCCGCGGATCGTCCGCCAGCACGGCCGCGCGGTGCGGATGGGCGGCGCGCCGCAGGGTGCTGGTGTGCGCCAGGTCGTGGAACTCCTCGGCGGGCGCCGACCGCAGCCGCGCGGAGACGCGGGCGGCGAGCTCGCGCAGGGCGTTCGCCGAGCGCGCCGAGACCACCACGGGCAGCCGCCCGTGCCCGGGGTGCGGCGCCCGGGGGGCCGGCGGCGGCGGGGTGAGTACCACGTGGGCGTTGGCGCCGCCGAAGCCGAAGGAGTTGACCCCGACCGCGGCGCGCGTCGTCCCCGGCAGCTCGACGGGCTCCACGGTGGGTGCCAGGCCGAGGCCGGCGAAGTCGATCGCCGGGTTGAGCGGGGTGGCGTGCAGCGTGGCCGGGGCGAGGCGGTGCCGCAGCACCAGCAGCGCCTTGAACAGGCCCGCGACGCCGGCCGCCGGCTCCAGGTGGCCGAGGTTGGACTTGACCGAGCCGATCGGCAGCGGCCCGCGCTCCCGGTGCCGCCCCAACGCCCGCCCGACCGCGGCCGCCTCGGCCGGATCCCCGACCAGCGTGCCGGTGCCGTGCGCCTCGAAGTACACCAGGTCGTCGGGGCCCACGCCGGCCCGCTCGTAGACCGCGCGCAGCAGCGCCTCCTGCGCCCGGGAACTGGGCATCGCCAGGCCCCGGGTGCGGCCGTCGCAGTTGGCGCCGGTGGCGGCGATCACCGCGTGCACCCGGTCGCCGTCGGCCAACGCGTCGGCCAGCCGCTTGAGGACGACGACGCCCGCGCCCTCGGCCCGCACGAAGCCGTCGGCCTCGGCCGAGAAGGCCGCGCACCGGCCGCGGCGCGACAGCATCTCGGCGTGCGAGAAGCCCGTGAACCCGGCCGGGCTGAGCAGCACGTTGACCCCGCCGGCCAGGGCGGTGCGGCTGGTGCCGGCGGCCAGGGCCTGGCAGGCGCGGTCGATCGCGACCAGCGCGGAGGAACAGGCCGTGTCGATCGCCATGCTGGGGCCGCGCAGGTCGAGGAAGTACGACAGCCGGTTGGCGGTGATGGCGAGCGCGCCGCCGGTCATGGTGAAGGGGCTGACGTGCTCGCCGATGGCGAGCTGGAACTGGAGATGGGTGGTGTCGGACGCGCCGACGAAGACGCAGGTGTCCGAGCCGGCCAACGACTCGGCCGGGATGCCCGCGTCGTCCAGCGCCTCGACGGCCGTCTCCAGCAGCAGCCGCTGCTGCGGGTCGATCCCCGCCGCCTCCCTGGGGGAGATGCCGAAGTACCCGGCGTCGAAGGAGGTGATGTCGTCGAGGAAGCCGCCGACGCCCGAGTAGCCCCGGCCGGGTCGCCGGGCGCCCGGATCCACGAACCTGGCCCGGTCGAAACGGTTCTCCGGGATCTCGCCGACGACATGGCGACCGTCGAGCAGCGTCGTCCAGAGGCCGGCCAGGTCGACGACGCCGCCGGGCAGCCGGCAGCCGGCGCCCACCACGGCCACCGCCTCGCTCTCCTGGTCCAATGCCAGCCCCTCCCGTCGTGGCTCGGGCGGTGTCACCGCCTTCGTCCGGATTACCCGAACCGGCGGCGGCCAAGCGAGATTTACCTCTATCAGGTGATATATCAAGAGAGAAAGTCTCATTGGGGATTGGTCGCATTACCGTGGCCTGATGCCTGCTGTCCCGCGCGCCCGTCTGGTCGCCACCGCCGTCCATCTGCCGCCCAGGTACCGCACCGTGAGCGAGACGCGGGAGCGGATCGCCGCCTCCGGCGGCGCCTATGTGCCCCCGCCCGGGCTGATCGAGGACCTCACCGGGGTGCGCGGCGTGCACGTGCGGGAGCCGGGCACGCAGGCGTCCGACCTGGCGGTGGCCGCCGCCCGCAAGGCGCTCGACGCCGCGGGGGCGGCCGTGGGAGAGGTCGACCTGCTGCTGTTCGCGGCCACCTGCCAGGACCTCGCCGAGCCCGCCACCGCGCACGTCGTGGCCGCCGAACTCGGCGTCCGCTGCCCCGTCTTCGACGTCAAGAACGCGTGCAACAGCGTGCTCAACGCGATGGAGACGGCCGCCGCCCTGATCGCCGCCGGCCGCTACCGCACCGTGCTGATCACCTGTGGGGAGACCACCACCGACGTGGCCAGGTGGCGGGTCCCCGACCACGAGGCGCTGATCCGCGCCATGCCCGGATACACGGTCTCCGACGCCGGAGCGGCGCTGCTGCTGACCGCCGGCCCCGCCGGCGCCGGCGACCCGGGCGTGCTGAGCATGGCCTTCGGCGCCGACTCGTCGGCCTGGGACGCCTGCACCGTGGAGGCCGGCGGCTCGCGGAACTTCCGCCCGGTGGACGACGAGCCCACCTACATCCGGCTCAACGGCGACCTGCTGCGGAACGCGGCCCTGGACAGCGTGCCGTGGGTCCTGGAGCGGGCCGGGCCCGAGATCGAGGCCGCCAGGGAGGCCGCGTTCGTCGCCTTCCACCAGATCACGACCCAGCAGTTCCACGAGACGATCGACAAGCTCGGCCTGCCCGCCGACCGTTGCCTGCCCACCATCGCCGAGCACGGCAACTGCGCGGCCGCCTCCCTGCCCCTGCAACTGGTCAGGGCCATGGAGACCAGCCGCGTCGAGCCGGGCGACACCGTGGCGCTCCTCGGCATGGCCAGCGGCTTCAGCTTCGGACTCGCGCTGATCCGGCTCTAGTCCGGGACCGACGGGAGAAGACCACGATGACGTTCACCCCGTACAGCCGGCCGGCGCCCGACCTCGCGCCCGAGCGGCTGCCCGGCTACCCCGCGCCCGACCGCTGGCGGCGCGTCCCCGCCACCGGCCAGCACTACCTGGACGTCGGCGACGGCCCCCCGGTCCTGCTGCTCCACGGCAACCCGGCCTGGAGCTACGCCTGGCGCCGGCTGCTGCCGGCCCTGACCCCCGAGTTCCGCTGCGTCGTCCCCGACCTGCCCGGCCTCGGGCTCTCCCCGCGCTTCCCGGCCCCCGCGGACCCGGCCGGCCGGCTCTGGCACCATCTCGCCCACCTCCACGCCCTGTTCGCCCACCTCACCGGGGACGGAGGGCTGCCGGCCCGGGGCTGGGGTCTCGTCCTGCACGACTGGGGCGGGCCGTTCGGCCTGGCCTGGACGCTGCGCAACCCGGGGGTGGTCAGCCGGCTCGCCGTGCTCAACACGATCGGCTTCCGCTGGCCGCCGGGCCACCGGCTGCCCCGCCCGCTGCGCTGGATCAGGGACAGCCGGCTGGTCGCGGGCCTCGCGCACGCCACCAACGCCTTCCCGCGCGCCGCCGTGCGCCGCGGCGTGGCCGGCCGGCTGGGCGCGGCCGAGCGGCGCGCCTACCTCCTGCCCTACGCGCACCGGCGCGACCGCCGGGCCGTCGTCGACCACGTCAGGGCCATCCCGCGCGGCCGGGACGACGACGCCTGGCAGTTGCTCGAGGAGACCGCCGAGGGCCTCGCCGGGCTGCCGATGTTCGTCGGCTGGGGGATGCGCGACCCCGTCTTCACGCAGCCGGTGCTCGACGAGTGGATCCGCCGGTACCCCGAGGCCCGGGTCCACCGCTACCCCGACGCCGGTCACTTCCTGATGGAGGACGCCGCCGACGAACTCGGCGGCCACCTGCGGGAGTTCCTCGCCACGGCGGGTCGGCCATGAGCGACCAGGGGCTCTTCGCCCGGGTGGCGCGCCTCGTCGAGCAGCGCCCCGAGGGCGCCGCGCTGCTGCCCGGCCGCCGGGACGGCTCGACCCGCTCGATCAGCGTCGCCCAGCTCGCCGAGGGCTGCCGGACCACCGCCGAGGCCCTGTCCGAGGCCGGCGTCCGCCGCGGCCACCTGGCCGTCACCATGACCCGCGACCCGTACGAGATGGTCGCGGTCGTCTACGGCCTGCTCTCCGTCGGGGCGGTCCCCGTCCTGGTCGACCCCGGGTTGCCCAGGGACGAACTGCGGTTCTGCCTGCGCGAGCTCGCCCCGCAGGTGTTCGTCGGAGAGCCGCTGGCGCACCTGGCGCGCCGCGTTCTCGGCTGGGCCAGGGGCCACGCGCACACCGCCCTGGTCACCGGCCGCCGCGCGCTGCCCGGGCTCGGGAGGTTCGGGGGGCTGGGCAGGCTCGGGAGGCCGCTGCCGGTGCTGGTGCCCGAGGGCGGCGGACCCGCGTTCGACGTTCCCGAGCCACCGGCCGGCGAGTTGGCGATGATCGCGTTCACCTCGGGCTCCACCGGCACCCCCAAGGGCGTCGAGTACCGGTACGGCACGCTCGCCGGGCAGCTGGACGCCCTCGGCGCGGTGCTGGCCGTGCCGCCCGGCGGGGTGCTGCTCTCCGGCTTCCTGCCCTTCGCCCTCTTCGGCCCCGCCCTCGGCGTGCCGACCGTCGCCCCGGCCGTCAACCACCGGGCGCCGGCCCGCACCCCGGCCCACCGCCTGCTGCGCCCGCTGCTCGAGCACCGCCCCGCCGTGGTGGCCGCCTCGCCCGCCGTCCTCGGGCTGCTCGCCGACCACTGTGCCCGGCGTTCGCTCGGCTGGCCCTCGGTGCGGCGGGTGGTGTCCTTCGGCGCGCCGCTGCGCGCCGGGCTCGTCGAGGCGCTGCGCGCCGTGCTGCCGCCGGAGGCCGAGGTG
This sequence comes from Streptomyces millisiae, assembly GCF_031845425.1. Taxonomy (NCBI): domain Bacteria; kingdom Bacillati; phylum Actinomycetota; class Actinomycetes; order Kitasatosporales; family Streptomycetaceae; genus Streptomyces; species Streptomyces millisiae. Next base: position 37,802 of record NZ_JAVREM010000008.1, on the reverse strand, counting down.
GTCAGCGCGTACGGCGCCACCGAGTGCCTGCCCATCAGCGCCGTCGGCGCGCGGGAGCTCGCCGCCGCACCGCCGGGCGGCGTGGGCGCCGGCACCTGCCTGGGTCGGGCGGTGCCCGGCGTCGAGATCCAGGTGCTGGAGGCGGACGAGGGCGGGGTGGGCGAGATCGCGGTCTCCGGGCCGAACGTCAGCCCCGCCTACCACGCGCGCCCCGGGGCCACCGCCGCCGCCAAGATCGTCACCGAGCGGGGGCTGCTGCACCGCACCGGCGACATGGGCCGCCTCGACGCCGAGGGGCGCCTGTGGTTCCACGGCCGCCGCGCCCATCGGGTCGTCGGCGCCGGCTTCGTCCTCACCACCGAGGGCGTGGAGGCCGCCTGCGACGCGGTGCCGGGCGTGCGCCGCACCGCGCTGGTCGGCGTCGGCCCCGCCGGGGCCCAACGACCGGTGCTCTGCGTGGAGTTGGCGCGAGGGCGCGGCGACAGGGCTGGCCGGGCCATGGCGCTGCGCCGGCTGCGCGGCGTCCTGGACGCGCTGCCGGAGGGCCGCCGGATCGCCTCGGTGCTGGTCCATCCGGGACGATTCCCGACCGACATCCGGCACAACTCCAAGATCAACCGGGTGCTGTTGGCCGCCTGGGCCGCCGGCCGCACGGCGCGGGGGGCGCGGTGAGCGGCCCGTCGAGGGTGCTGGTCACCGGCGGCAGCGGCTTCCTCGGCGGCGAGATCTGCCGCCAGCTCGTCGCCCGCGGCACCGAGACCGTCTCGCTCAGCCGCCGTCCGAGCGCCGCCCTGGACCGGCTCGGCGTCCGCCAGCACCGGGGCGACCTGGCCGACCGCGACGCCGTCGCCCGGGCCGTCGCCGGCTGCGACGCGGTCGTCCACAACGCCGCCCTGGCCGGCGTCAGCGGCCCGGCCGGCCCCTACTGGGCCACCAACGTCCTCGGCACCCGCCACGTCGTCGAACAGTGCCGGGCCCAGGGCGTGCCCACCCTGGTGTACACCTCGACCGCCAGCGTCGTCTTCCGGCCCGGCGGCCTCGCGGGCGTCGACGAGACCGCCCCCTACCCCACCCGGCACCTCGCCGCCTACCCGCGCACCAAGGCCACGGCCGAGGCCCTGGTCCTGGCGGCCGACGCCCCTGAGCTCGCCACCGTCTCGCTGCGCCCCCACCTGATCTGGGGCCCGGGCGATCCACACCTCCTGCCCGCGCTGGCCCGCGCGGTGCGCGGCGGCCGCCTGCTGATGCCGGGCAGCGGGGCCAACCTGATCGACACCACCCATGTGCGCACCGCGGCCCACGCCCACCTGCTGGCGCTCGACCTCCTCCACCGGCGCCATCCCGTCGGCGGGCGCGCCTACTTCGTCACCCAGGGCGAGCCGGCCCCGCTGCGCACCGTGGCCGCCCTGCTGCTGCGGGCCGCCGGACACCGGGTGGAGTGGTTCGCCGTGCCGCCCCCCGTGGTGCACGCCGCCGCGGCGGCCGCCGAGCTGGCCGCCCGGCTGCTGCGCGCCACCTCCACCCACGGGCCGAGCCGCTTCCTGGTGCAGGAGCTGGTCCACCCGCACTGGTTCGACATCACGGCCGCCCGGCGGGACCTCGGGTTCACGCCGCCGATCAGCCTCACCGAGGGCATGTCCCGGCTGATGGCCGACGGCGGCACGGCCAGCTGAGGGGGCGCACCTGGCATCTCTCATAACGAGAAACAGTTGCGAATGCCGCAATCGCGGCGGGAAGGTGGTCGCCGGGCACCGCCCTGTCACCGTCCCGCCGCCCCGAGGAGCGCCATGGCCGCCACGTCGCCCACCCCGCCAGGTCCCGTCGGCGTGATCCGGGTGCTCACCAGCGCGGACCCGGAGTTCGTGGCGACGCACGGGCGCGTCATGGAGCAGGAGTACGGGTTCGCCACCGTCTCCCGCGCCATCCCCGACCAGCCGCACGGCATCCACGACGAGGAGTCGGAGCGCCGGGCCGAGCCGAAGATCGTCGCGCTGGCCGAGGAACTGGTCGCGGACGGGGCGCGCGCGGTCGTGATCAGCTGCGCCGCCGACCCGGCCCTCGAACCGGTGCGGCGGGCCGTTCCGGTGCCGGTCATCGGCGCCGGCTCGGCGGCGGCCGGGGTGGCGCTCGGGCTGGGGACCCGGGTCGGGGTCATCGGCATCACCGAGGGCGCGCCGCCCGCCGTGCGCGCGCTGCTCGGCGAGCGGTTCGTGGGCGCCGAGCGGCCCGCCGGGGTGCGCCGCACCACCGACCTGCTGGAGCCGGCGGGCCGCGGGGCGACCGTCGACTCGGCGCGGCTGCTGGTCGACGCGGGCGCCGACGTGCTGCTGCTGGCCTGCACCGGCCTCACCACCATCGGCATCGGCGCCGAGCTGCGGGAGCGGTTCGGGGTGCCCGTGGTCGACGCGGTGCGTGCCGCCGGGCTGCTCGCCTCGTCGCTCTGACCCGCACCGGGCGTTCGCGGGTCCCTCACCGTCCCTCACCGGATGGGGTGTTACCTCACATGGAGCACAGGGAAGTCGTGCTGCATGTCGTTGAGACGCAGAAGCCTCCTGGGCGCCGGCACCGGCCTCGGCCTGGCGGCGCTGGCCGGTTGCGGCGCCGGGAGCGGCGGCGCGCCCGACCTGGCGCGGGCGGCGGAGGTGCCCCGGGGCGAGGCCACCGTGCGCTGGTGGTCGTTCCCCATGGCCACCAACGACGGCGACGACCTGCGGCGGCTGCTGATCGAGGCGTTCCGCAGCAGGCACCCCAACATCACGGTGACCACCGTGGACGCGCCCGCCGTCACCGACATCTCCCGGTCCGTGCTCTCCACCGCCGTCGCCAGCGGCGCCGCCTCGCCCGACCTCTACATGGGGGACGTCGCCTGGCCCGCGCAGTTCGCCCACAACGCGCTGGCGCTGCCGCTGGACGAGGTGGTCGGCGAGGACTACTGGCGGGCCTACCCGGAGTCGTTGGTGCACGCGCTCGGCTACCGGGACGACACCTACGCCTTCCCCTTCTTCGCCGACCAGGCGTATCTGTTCTACCGGCGTGACCTGTTGGACCGGCACGGCCTCGACGTGCCGGCCAGCTGGGAGGAGTTGACGGTGGCGGCCAGGACCGTCCAGCGGGCCGGCGACGCGGAGTACGGGCTGGTCTTCCAGGGCGCCGTCTACGAGGGACTGACCGCCAACGTCGCCGAGTTCGTGGCCGACGCGGGCGGCGAGATCCTGAACGCCGAGGGCACCCGGGTCACGCTCGGCGGCCGCTCGGGCGAGCGTGCCCTGACGTTCCTGCGCGACCTGGTCGCGGACGGCGTCACGCCGCGCGCCGTCGGCACCTTCCGCGAGCAGGACTCCACCGACGCGTTCGTCGGCGGCCGGGCCGTCTTCCTGCGCAACTGGGCCTATGTGTGGGGCGTGGTGGAGGCGCCGGACTCGCCCGTCGCCGGCCGGGTCGGCGTGGTGCCGCGCCCCGGCTTCGAGGGCGCGGCCGGGAGCGGCAACGGCTGCCTCGGCGGCTGGTGCAACTTCGTCAACCCGCACTCCGAGAACCCGGGCGCCGCCGTCGCGTTCGCCCGGTTCTGCGCCGAGGAGGAGGCACAGGTGATCATGGTCAGGAACACGGCCTACCTGCCGGCGCTGAGCGCCGTGCGCGCCGGCGCCGAGGCGCGCCGCTCCCCGACCCCGGTGACCGCCCTGGCCGACGAGGTCCGGCTGGTGCCGAGGCCCACCAGGTCCCCGCACTACCCGCAGGTCAGCAAGGCCCTCTACACGGAGGTCAACACCGTGCTCAGCGGGGGCGCCTCGCCGACCGAGGCGCTGGAACGCGCCAGGGCCGGCATCGCGGACGCCCTGGAGGGCAACGCGCTGTGAGCGACGTGCCGAGCCTGACCAGGCGCCGCGCCCGCACGGGGTGGCTGTTCACCCTCCCGGCGCTCGTGGTGGTCGCCGCCGTGACGATCTTCCCCGTCGTCTACTCGATCGCGATCAGCTTCACGCAGGTCTCGCTCACCTACGACGGGCTGCGCGTGGAGGAGTGGACCCTCGCCAACTACACCACCATGCTGGCGAGTTCGGCATGGCGGGAGGCGCTGGTCTTCACCGTCGGCTACACGCTGGTCACGGTCGCCGTCGAACTGGTCCTCGGCATCGCGGTGGCGGTGCTGCTGGACCGTCTGGAGGTGGGCCGCGGCTGGCTGTTGGCGCTGCTCCTCATCCCCTGGTCGATGATCACCGTCGTCTCCGCGCAGCTGTGGGGCTACCTCTACAACGCCACCTATGGCGCGGTCACCTGGGGCCTCGGCCTGTTCCTCGACGAGCCGCCGGTGATCCTCGGCACCCCGGCGCCGGCGATCACCGCGATGGCCGTGGCCGACATCTGGAAGACCACGCCGTTCGTCGCCGTCATCGTGCTGGCCGGTCTGGTCCGGATCCCGGCCGAGCGGTACGAGGCGGCGGAGGTGGACGGCGCGGGCGCGTGGCGCACCTTCGTCAGCGTGGTGCTGCCCGCGCTGCGCCCGGTGATGGTGGTGGCCGTGCTGTTCCGCGTGCTCCAGGCGTTCGGCATCTTCGACCTGCCGTTCGTGCTCACCCAGGGCGGCCCGGGCACCGCCACCCAGTCGCTGGCGATGCTCGGCTACAAGGCGCTGTTCCAGGACCTGAACATGGGGATGGGGGCGGCCGTCGCCACCGCCACCGGGCTGCTGGTGCTCGGCTGTTGCCTATTGTTCCTGCGGGCCTTCAGATCGCACGTGGACGAGGCGGGCGAGGGGAGCACGGCATGAGCGGACGCGGGCGTGGGCGTGGGCGCGGTCGCGGGCGGCGCAGGACGGGCGTGCGGCGCTACCTCAACCCGGTGACCGTCGGCGGCCTGGTGCTCGTGGTGCTGACGGCGGCGCCGCTGTACTGGATGGCGGTGACCTCCTTCAAGTCGCCGGTGGAGGCGGGGGCCTCGCCGCCCACCCTGTTCCCCGAGGACCCGACGCTCGACAACTACCGGCACGCGCTGGACGCCGCCGACATGGACCGCTATTTGTTCAACAGCGTCGCGGTGTGCGTGAGTTCGACCGTCATCGTGCTGGGCCTCGCGCTGTTCGCGGGCTACGCGCTCGCCCGGCTGCCGATGCGCGGCCGGGGCCCGGTGATGGTCGGGCTGCTGATGATCTCGGTGTTCCCGGTGATCGCCGTGGTGACCCCGCTCTACCTGGTGGAGCGCGAACTCGGCCTGCTCAACAGCCACGGCGGACTGATCATCCCCTATGTCGCCTTCCATCTGCCGTTCGCCATCTGGATGTTGCGGAACTCGATGCTCGACCTGCCCCGGGAGCTGGAGGAGGCGGCGACGATCGACGGCGCCAGCGTCGTCCGCACCCTGCGCTCGGTGATCCTGCCGCAGGCCGGGCCGGCGCTGTTCACGGCCGGCGTCTTCACGTTCGCCGCGACCTGGACCGAGTTCCTGATGGCGCTCACCCTCAACAGCGAGAACGACTTCCGCACCATCCCGGTCGGCATCGCCATCTACGGTGACCGCTACCAGGTGCCCTACGGCGTGATCTTCGCCGCCGCGATGGCCGCCACCGTGCCGGTCGCGCTGCTGGTCCTGGTCTTCCGCCGCGCGGTGCTCTCCGGCCTGACGGACGGCGCGGTCAAGGGGTAGGCCCGCGTCACGGCGGCCCCATCTGACCCAGCACGAACCAGGTGCCGTACGCGCCGGAGCCGACGGCGGCGGCCGTCAGCAGTCCCGCGGTCGCCGCGCGTGGCAGCCGCGTCAACAGGGCGGCCAGCGGCAGCAGGAGCGGGAAGGCGGGCATCAACAGCCGGGGGCGCGAGGTGAAGTAGCCGCCGCTGACCAGGGCGGTCACGGCGATCACGGCCGTGTAGGCGAGCAGCGGCAGCGGCTGCCGCTGCCGCACGCACGCCACCAGCAGGACCAGGAGCGCCGCGGCGACCGTCAACAGCAGCAGCCCGTGGAGTGGATCGACCCGCACCATGTCCGCCATGAAGCCGACGAACGCCCGGCCGCCGTCGAAGCCGTTGCCCCACTCCTTCTGCACGTCGAAGTAGCCGGTGGGGCTGCCCCGTCGCACCGACACCCACGCGACGTAGCCGAGCCAGCCGAGCGGCGCCAGCGCCATGGCCCCCCACACCCGCCCGCGCGGCGGCGCGTCGCCGCCGCCGCGCCGGCGCAGGAGCACCGCGGCGCCGCCCACCCACACGGCCGCCACCACCGCCACGCCGGCCGGCCGGGTGAGGCCGGCCGCGAAGGCGAGCACCGCGACCAGCCGCCAGCGGTCGGTCAGCACGGCGTGCAGGGTCCAGGCCGCCAGGGCGGTGAACAGGGTCTCGGTGTACGCCATCGACTGCACGTAGGCGGTCGGCAGCGCGGCCCACAGGGCCACCAGCACCACCCCCACCGCGCGCCGGTGCGAGAGGGCGGCGACCGCGTACATGCCCCAGGCCGCGGCGAGCCCGGCCGTCCAACCGACCACCAGGCCCGCGTTGTTGGTCGAGATCGGGAGGACGGCCGTCACCGCTCGCTCCAGGGCGGGCAGCAGCGGGAAGAACGCCAGGTCGGGATGGTCCCGGCCGCTGCTGTACGACGAGTAGCCGTAGCCCTCCTCGGCTATCCGCGCGTACCACCGCGAGTCCCAGCGCTCGGCGAGGAAGCGGTGCGGGCTCTCGTCCACGGCCGCCATCCAGACGCCCATCACCACGAGGCCGATGGCCCGGACCGCGGCGTAGGTCAGCAGCGCCGGGGTGGCCTCCCGCAGGGCCGTGCCGAAGCGCCAAGCGGCCCCGGCCCCGGCCCCGGCAGCCGGGCGGGAGGCGGCGGGCGCGGTCCGTTCGACGGCCACGGCTCACCGGGCCCCGCGCGTCGTCCTCGGACGCCGCCGTGGGCCGCCGAGGACGAGGCCGCCACGCGGCACCCCGGCGAGCAGCAGCCGCCACGGCAGCAGGGCGGCCTCCAACTGGACGGCGGCCGACATCTTCGAGACGCCCTGCCTGCGTTCCTCGAAGTGGATGGGGATCTCCACCACCGAGCGGCCGGCCCGCACCGCCGCGTGTTTGAGCTCGATCTGGAAGCTGTAGCCGGCGCTGCGGGTCCGCTCCAGGTCGAGCTCCGCGACGACCGGGGCCCGCCACAGCGCGAAGCCGGCCGTGATGTCGCGCAGTCCGGTGCGCAGCACGGTGTCGACATAGCGGTTGGCCCAGCGGGAGAGCACCCGGCGGTGGGTGGGCCACCCGGCGGCGAGCCGCCCGCCCGGCACGTAGCGGCTGCCGACCACCAGGTCGGCGCCGGTGGCCAGGGCGCTGCCCACCAACTGCGGTACGTGGCGCACGGGGTGGCTGCCGTCGGCGTCCATCTGCAGCACGTAGTCGGCGCCCTGCGCGACGGCCGCGGTCATGCCGGCCGCGTAGGCCCGGCCGAGGCCGTCCTTGCCGGCGCGGTGCAGCACCTGGACCCGCTCGGGGTGGCGCGCGGCCAGCTCGTCGGCGACCTGGCCCGTGCCGTCGGGGCTGGCGTCGTCGACGACCAGCAGCCGCAGCCCGTGCAGCGGCAGGGTCAGCAACTCGTCGGCGACGACCGGCAGCGTCTCGGCCTCGTTGTACGTCGGCATCACCACGGTGACGGCGACGGCCCGCTCGTCCGGGTAGCGCCCGTGCGCAGCAGCCATGTCCTTCACGCCCCTCGGCACCCTGAAAGCGGGAAATCGGAACATATGCATCTTCAGGTGTGATGCACGGTGAAGAGGGGTGATATGTGGCGAACGGGTGATGCCGGTGGCCGGCGGGTGGAGACTCGACGCGACCCGCCCGCGCGCCGCGCCCCGCCGCCCTAGGGTGGCGCGCGTGTTTCCGGCCGTAAGCAACCAACCGGAGCCGCGAGCGGTCGGCGTGCGGGCTGCCGCACCGCTGCTCGCGGGCGCGGCCTGCGCGCTCTCCTTCACGCTGTGCCTGCTCGCCCAGGTGGCCCTCGACATCCCGCTGGGCGACCTCGACGTGTACCGCGCCGAGGGCTGGGCCGCCCGCACCGGGGCCGAGATCTACGACCTGGCCGTCACGGCGCACGAACTCCCCGCCACCTACCCGCCGTTCGCCGCCCTGCTGTTCGTCCCGCTGACCCTGCTGAGCGTCGACGCCATACGGGTCGCCGTCTGCCTGCTCAACCTCGGCCTGGTGATCGCCCTCGCCCACCTCTCGCTGCGGCTGGTCGGCGGCCACCGCCCCACCGCCTGGGAGCGCGGCACGCCGCTGGTCGTGGCCGCCCTCGCCGTCTGGTGCGAGCCGATCTGGGCGACCATCCGCTACGGCCAGATCAACCTGCTGCTCGTCGTGCTGCTGCTGTGGGACCTCACCCGCCGCCCCGACCACCGCTGGGCCGGCGTGGCCACCGGCGTGGCCGCCGGCATCAAGCTGACCCCCGGGCTCTTCGCCGTGCTGCTGACCGTCGCCGGCGCCCTGCTCGCCGCCCGCCGGCCGCGGCACGGCGAGCACGCTGACAACCCCCACCTGCGCCGCGCCACCCGCGCCTGGGCCGCGTTCGCCGGCACCGTAGCGCTCGCCGCGCTGGTGCTGCCGCGCGACTCCTGGCGCTACTGGACCGACATCGTGCTGGCCGGCGACCGCGTAGGACCGGCCGAGGCCTCCGCCAACCAGTCGCTGCGCGGCGTGCTCGCCAGGGCCCTGCACACCGGCGACCTCCCCGACTGGTGGCTGCCCGTCGCCGTCCTCGTCTGCATCGCCGGCCTCGCCGTCGCCGTCGCCGCCCTCCTCGCGGACGAACGGCTGCCACACGCGCCCGCCTGGGCCGCCACCAGCTGCGCCGTCACCGCGCTGCTGGTCAGCCCGGTCTCCTGGTCCCACCACTGGGTGTGGGCCATCCCGATCGTCCTGCTGCTGTTCACCGAGGCCGAGCGGCGCGAGAACCGCGCCTGGCGGACCGGCGCCTGGGGCGCGGCACTGCTCAGCTGCTCCTACGCCAGCTGGCTGCTGCCGCACGACGAGACCAGACCCGAGCTGAACCTGCCGGCGGCCCAACAACTCGTCGCCGCCGCCTACCCGTTGGCCGGCGCCGCACTGCTCGCCACCACCGGCGCGCTCGCCCTGCGGGCCTGGCGAGCGAAGGTGCCGGGGGACCGATGCCGCTCCTGATCGGCACCTCCGGCTGGCAGTACCGGGACTGGCGCGGCGTGCTCTACCCGCAAGGCCTTCCGCAGCGCGACTGGCTGACCGAGTACGCGCGACGGTTCGCCACCGTCGAGAACAACAACGCCTTCTACCGGCTGCCGTCCCGCGAGACGTTCGCCGCCTGGCGCGCACGGACCCCGCCCGGCTTCGTCATGGCGGTCAAGGCCAGCCGCTACCTCACCCACATGAAACGGCTCCGCGACCCCGCCGAGCCGGTCGCCAGACTCCTCGACCGCGCCGAGCCACTCGGCGACCGCCTCGGCCCGGTGCTGCTCCAACTCCCCTCCCACCTGCGGGAGGACGTCGCCTCGCTCGACGCCTGCCTGCGCCGCTTCCCCCGCGCCGTCCGGGTCGCGGTCGAGCCGCGCCACCCCTCGTGGTGGGGGCCCGAACGCGGCCTGCGCGCGGTGCTTGAGCGGCGGGAGGCCGCACTCTGTTGGGCCGACCGGGGCTCGCGCCCCGTCACCCCGCTGTGGCGCACGGCTGACTGGGGCTACCTGCGCTTCCACGGCGGCCTCGCCCAGCCCCCGCCCCGGTACGGCCGCCGCGCCCTCGACTCCTGGGCCGCGCGCGTCACCGAGGCGTTCCCGGACGACGCGGCCGACGTGTACGCCTACTTCAACAACGACCCAGGCGGCGCGGCCGTCCACGACGCGACGACCTTCCGCCGCATCACGAGCCGGACGCCGCCGCCTCCCGGCTGACCGCCGCGCCTACGATGGGGCGCCGTGCCTGCCTTACGCCGCTGCCGCGGCACCGTCGACGAGTACGCCGCCGTCGCGGCCGTCCACCGCGCCGCCGCCGAACGCGACGGCCGCGACCTCCACTCCGTGCTGGAACCCCTCCCCGACGCGGAGGCCGTCGCGGCGCTGGCCGGCCTCGACCAGCGCGTCGTCGAGGCCGACGGCCGGGTGGTCGGCCATGTCTTCCTGACCTCCTGGCTGGAGGAGGACGGCACCCGCGTCATCCTCCACCGCGGGCGCCTCCACCCGGCCTACCGCGGCCGAGGCATCGGCACCACCATGCTCGGCTGGGCCGAGCGCCGCGCCCACGCGCTGGCCACCACCGCAACGACCACCGTCCTCGGCGCCAATGCCGCCCGCGCCGAACCCGCCGCGACGGCGCTCCTCCTCGACCACGGCTACGCGCCCGCGCTCCGCCTCGGCGAGTACCGCCTGCCGGCGGACGCGGCGCTCCCCGGGACGCCATCCACCGAGGCGGAGATCCGGCCCGTCACCGACCCCACGGACCACGGCCGCCTCTGGGACCTCGTCGAACTCGCCTACCACGGCCGCCCCGCCATCCCCGTCGGCACCCCGGCCGCCCGCCGACGCTTCATCGACCGCGCCGCCTCCATGACGTGGCTCGCCGCCTGGCAAGGGAGCGAGTTGGCCGGCTGCGCCGGTCTCGCCCACGCCCCCACACCCCACCTCACCGAACTCTCCGTCCACCCCGCCTTCCGCCGCCGCGGCATCGGCCGCGCCCTGCTCCTCCACGCCCTGACCCACGCCCGCCGCCGACACCCGGCGAACACCGACATCCGCCTCTGGACCAACCTGGCCGGCCCACAACGTGCGTATGAGCTGTATGAGAGCGTCGGCTTCCAACTCACCGAGGAGTTCGTCCGCTACCGCAAGCCGATGCCCGCCTGAAACGGCCCGCGCGACGGCGACTGTCAGCGGCCCGGGGCGACCAGCCCCGACTCGTAGGCGAGGATGACGAGTTGCGCCCGGTCCCGGGCGTGGAGCTTGGTCATCGCCCGGTTGACGTGGGTCTTCGCGGTCATCGGGCTGATCACCATGCGGTCGGCGATCTGGTCGTTGGACAGGCCCCGCGCGACCAGGGTGACGGCCTCGCGTTCCCGGTTGGTCAGCCCGTCGAGGCGCGTGCCGGCGGCCGTGGTGGCCGTGGTGAGCGGCTGGGCCACGTACCGCTCGATGAGCTTGCGGGTGATCGACGGCGCCAGCAGCGCGTCCCCGCGCGCGGCGACCCGCACCGCGTGCAGGAAGTCGTCCGGGAGGATGTCCTTGACCAGGAATCCGGCCGCACCGGCGCGCAGCGCGTCGAAGACGTACTCGTCCAGGCCGTAGTTGGTCAGGATGACGACGCGCACCCCGGCCAGGGACGGGTCACCGGCGATGCGCCGGGTCGCCTCGATGCCGTCGACGACCGGCATCCGGATGTCGACGAGCGCGACGTCGGGCTGGTGTTCCCTCGCCAGCGCCAGGCCCTCCCGACCGTCGGCGGCCTCGGCCACCACCTCGATGTCCTCCTCCAGGTCGAGGAGCGCGCGGAAGCCGCCGCGCAGCAGCGGCTGGTCGTCGACCAGCAGCACCCGGATCACGAGGCCCGGCCCACGGGGAGTTCGGCGTGCACGGTGAAGCCGCCCTCACCGCGCGGCTCGGCGCGCAGCCGGCCGCCGAGGGCGGTGACGCGCTCCCGCATGCCCAGCAGCCCGACGCCGGGCGTGGGCGCCGTGCCCGGCGTGGCCCTGCCGTCGTCGTCGACGCGGACCACGAGGGCGTCCGGGCGGCAGTCGATCCGCACCCACGCGGTGGCGGCGTCCGCGTGCCGGTGGATGTTGGTGAGCGACTCCTGGACGATCCGGTAGACGGTCCGATCCACCGCGGCCGGCACGGCGGGCCGCCGGCCCACGATGGTCAGCGACGCGTCCAGGCCGAAGGCACGGGCCCGCTCGACCAGGTCCGGTACGTGGTCGAGCCCGCGCGGCGGGGCCGTGTCGTCGTCGCGCAGCGCCTCCAGGGTCGCGCGCAGCTCCCGGCTCGCCTCACGTCCGGCCTCCTGGATCGCCAGCAGGCTCTCCGGCACCCGCTCGCCCCGCCGGCGCGCCACATGGACGGCGACCTCGGCCTGCAGCTTGACGATCGAGATCTGGTGGGTGAGCGAGTCGTGCAACTCCCGTGCGATGCACAGCCGTTCCTCGTTGGCGCGGCGCAGCGCCGTCTCCTCCCGGGTGCGCTCGGCCTCGTCGGCCCGCCGCTCGGCCTGCCGCAGCGCCTCGCCCGCGGCGCCGGCGGCGATCAGCCAGGCCAGTTCGAGGGCGCCCCGGGCCCGCGCGAACGCCTCACCCGTGTCGTAGGGGCCGGAGACGAGGGCCGCGAGGGGCAGCGCCGCCAGCATCGCCGCGCTGGCCCCCACCACGACGGCGCGGTGCCCCGCCCGCACCGCCGCGTACACCGCGAACAGGTACGCGACGACGGGCACGTCGAACCCGGCCGCCTGGTACCCCACCGCGCACAGCCCGGTCACGGCCAGCACGGCGACCGGCGCCCGGCGGCGCGCGGCCAGTGCCAGGCCGCCGGCCGCCAGCAGCGCGTGGCCGAGCGGGTCGAGACCCGTCGCGGGCTCCTGCCCCGAGACGCCGGTGACCAGCAGGATCGCGGCCACGCCGACGGCGATCGCCCAGTCCACGACACCGATCCGTCCCCTGCCCATGCGCGCACCCTAGCCGGGCGCCCCGCGCCCCCGAGTCCCCCGCACGGACGATCGTCGCCTACCGCACCCGCGGTACCCCCGCGACCCCTGCGGCGTCGGCGGCAGCGCGAACAGTCCGCGTCCGCCGGACGACCGACGGCCGGTCCGGCGGACATGATCGGCCACATCCCGTCGCAGGAGGAGAAGGAGCACCCCGGATGTCTGTCCGATCCACACTCGCCACACCGCTGGCCGCCAGCGCCTACACCATGAGCTCCGGACGGCTCGGGGCCATCGTGGCCGCCCTGCTCGGGCTCGCCGGCGTGGCCGTCGGCGGGCTCGCCCTGGCCCGCCTGGCCGGCCGGGTCACCTTCGGCCCCGGGCCCGGTGGGGCCGTCGTGGCCCTGGCGGCCGGTTGTGCCGCGATGGCCATCGGCGGTCTCGTGGTGGCGACCTCCGACGGCGGTCTCGGCACCGGCAACGGTCTCGGCGGGGCCGTCGTGGCCCTGGTCGTGGGGCTCGCGGCCACGGCCCTCGGCGGTCTCGTCCTGGCCCGCTCCCGCCGCACCGGCTGACCGGCTGCCGCTGGTTCGCTAGGTTCGGCCCCATGGACCGTGCCGCGTACCTCACCCACCTCCGCCGTGAGTCGGACGCCTTCCGCCGGTGTCTCGACGGCGACCTGACCGCGCCCGTCGAGCACTGCGGTGACTGGACGCTGCACGACCTCGCCGACCACCTGGGGCGCGGCAACATCTGGACGCTGGCGGCCGTCGTGGAGCACCGGGGCGACTACGAGTCGATACCGGCGCCGCGTGAACCGGCGGAGCTGGCGCGGTGGTTCGAGAAGGGGGCCGAGATCCTGCTCCGCGCGCTCGACACCGACCCGAGCGCCGACGCGTGGACGTTCTTCCCACCCCACACGGTCGGCTTCTGGCAGCGCCGCCGCGCCCTGGAGACGCTGGTGCACCGCTGGGACGCCGAACACGCGCTCGGCGTACCGGGCCCACTCGACCCCGAACTCGTCGCCGACGGCATCGCGGAGGTCTTCGACACGATGGCGCCCCGGCAGATCGACCGTGGCCGCGCGCGGTCGCCGGAGGCGGCGCTGCGGTTCGTCGCCACCGACACGGGCGGGTCGTGGACCTACGGCCCCGGCACCCCGGTCGCCACCCTCGCCGGCCCGGCGGAGCACCTGTTCCTGCTGCTCTGGGGCCGACTGCCGCGCGACGCCACGGTCTTCACCTGGGACGGCGACCGCGCGGCCGGCGAACGGATCCTCGACGGGCCGCTGACTCCCTGACCGGGCGGGTCCCCCTTCGAGTGGACCGCGCCGGCCACACCGGCCGCGTCGGGACCGATGAGTTCTCGCGCGCCACGCGGTCCGAGGGGTGGGGGACGACCGCGTCCCCCAACCCCAAGAGGCCAGAGAGGGAGTGGTGCGTGATGAGGCTGGTGTTGCAGGAGTTCCTGACGCTCGACGGGGTGTCCCAGGGGCCGGGGTCGCCGGAGGAGGACACCAGTGACGGGTTCACCCGGGGCGGCTGGTTCGTGCCGTATCTGGACGAGGAGTTCGAGCAGATCACCGCTGACTGGCTCGGCGAGGCGGACGCGTTCCTGTTCGGGCGCCGCACATACCAGAACTTCGCGCGGGACTGGCCGACGATGACCGACCACCCCTCCGCGCCCATCCTGAACGGCCGGCCGAAGTACGTGGCCTCCCGCACCCTCACCGAGGCCGGCTGGCACCCGACCACCATCCTGTCCGGGGATGTCCCGGCCCAGGTCGCCGAGGTGAAGCGGCAGCCAGGCCGGGAGCTGCAGATCCACGGCAGCGCCCGGCTGGCCCAGTCCCTGCTGGCCGCCGGGTTGATCGACGTGCTGCGGCTGGTGATCGCCCCGGTCGTGGTGGGTCAGGGCCGCCGCCTCTTCCCGGACGGCGGCGCGCCGGCCGGCCTGCGACCGCTCAGCCAGCGCACCACGCCGGGCGGCCTGTCCGTGCACGTCTTCGAGTCCACGGGGCTGCCGCGGTACGGCACCTACGGGGCCGGCGGGTAGCGGAGGCCGGCTAGGAGTCGACGCGGACCACGTACTTGCCGCGCACTCCGCCGTCCGCCAGGGCCCGGTGTGCCGCCACGATCTCCGTCAGGGGGAAGACGGTGTCGACCATCGGGCGCAGCGTGCCCTCCGTCACGTGGCGGGCGAGGTCGTCCAGCAGCGGACGCCTGGGGTCGCCGCTGAAGAACCGCACCCGGGCGTGGCCGTGGACGGCGCTGGCCGCGATGGCGCCGAGTGTCGCGGCCGGCCGCCGGTGGTCGAGGGCGACGGTGACCATGCGCCCGCCGGGGTTGAGCAGCCGGCGGTAGGTGGCGAGTTCGGTGCCGACGGTGTCGAGCACCACGTCGAAGTGGCCCAGCTCGGGTGGCCGGACGGCGCGGTGGTCGACGGCGTGGTGGGCGCCCAGCTCGCGCACGAAGTCGAGGTTGGCGGCCCGGGCCAGGCCGGTGACCTCGGCGCCGAGCGCCCGGCCGAGCTGCACGGCGACATGGCCGACGCCGCCGGCCGCCCCGCGCACGAGCAGGGACTCGCCGGGGCGCAGGCGGGCCTTGTCGCGCAGCGCGGTGAGGGCCGTGGTGCCGACCGGCAGGGCGGCGGCCGGGACCAGGTCGAGACCGTCCGGCACGCGGCCGAGTCGGTCGGCCGGGACCGCCACGTACTCCGCGGCGCTGCCGAACCCGGAGGTGCGGCCCAGCACGCCCCACACCCGGTCCCCGACGGCGAGCCCGGTGGCGCCGGCGCCGAGCGCGGCGACCTCGCCCGCGAGGTCGAGTCCGACGCGCCTGGGGAACCCGCGACCGGTGAGCACCGAGTACCTGCCGGAGCGCACGAACGCCTCGCCGCCGTTCACGCTCACCGCGCGCACCCGCACCAGCGCCTCCCCGGCCCTCGGTTCGGGGCGTGGCACGCGGCCCACGTACAGCACCTCGGGGCCGCCGAACCGGTCGTACAGCGCGGCCCGCATCGTCTCGTCCGTCGTCGTCATGGCCCGACCGTAGGCTGGTAACCGGACGACATCGTCCACTTACGGCGGAGGTGAGAAGAAGTGGCGGCGGAATCGTCTCGGTTGGACCGGTTGGACGGGCTGCGGGCGGACGCGCGGCGCAACCGGCAGCGCGTTCTGGCGGCCGCCCGCGCGGTCTTCGCCGAGCAGGGGATCGACGCGCCGATGGCGACGGTGGCCAGGCGGGCGGGGGTCGGGGTGGCGACGCTGTACCGGCGCTTCCCGACGCGGGACGACCTGGTGCGGGCGGCCTTCGCGGAGCAGCTGGAGACCTGCGCCGAGGTGCTCACCGAGGCCGTCGCCGACCCCGACCCGTGGCGCGGCTTCCAGCGTCTTGTCGAGACGGTCTGCGCTTTGCAGGGCGAGGAACGCGGCTTCCCCGCGGCGTTCGTCGCCGCCTTCCCCGACACCGCGCGGGCGCAGGTCCGGGCCCGCGAGGGCTTCGAGCGGGACGTCCTGACCCTCGTCCGCCGGGCGCAGGCGGCGGGCGCGCTGCGGCCCGACTTCCACCCCTCCGACCTCGGTGTGGTCTGGCTGGCCAACTGCGGCCTGGTCGCCGCGCTGCCGGGCGACCGCCGGGCGTCGCGGCGACTCGTGGCCTACCTCCTCGAGTCGTTCCGCGCCCGACCGGCCCGCGGAGCGCTGCCAGAGCCGAGCCGCCTGCGGCTCGCGCAACTGCCCTTCGCGCGCGGCCCGCACGGCGCCGACTAGCGCGGCCCGCATGGCGCCGACTAGCGTGGCGCGTCCAGCCAGCGCCGCCGGCCCGGGCCGGTCGGGTGGGTGCCGGTGACGCCCATGACGACCGAGTAGAGGCTGGTGTCGCCGGCGATGAAGAGGCGGTTGCGCTTGGTGCCGCCCCAGGCGACGTTGGCGGCGACCTCCGGGATCCGCAGGCGGCCGATCAGCGTGCCGTCCGGGTCGTAGCAGTGGACGCCGTCCTTCATCGCGGCGACCCAGAGCCGGCCGTCCTCGTCGAAGCGGATGTTGTCGAAACGGGCGCCCGCGCGGGCGGTGGCGAAGACCTCGCCGTCCGAGAGCGTCCCGTCGTCCCGCACCTCGTAGACCCGGACGACGCCGGCGCCGGTGTCGGAGACGAACAGCCGGCTCTCGTCGGCGGAGAAGACCAGGCCGTTGGGGGCGCTGAGGTCGTCGGCGACCAGCCGGACCTCGCCGCTGGCCGGATCGATCCGGTAGACGTTGTTGGCGCCGATCTCGCTGTGCGCGCGGTGGCCCTCGTAGTCGCTGGTGATGCCGAAGCTGGGGTCGGAGAACCAGATCGAGCCGTCCGACTTCACGGTCGCGTCGTTCGGGCTGTTGAGCCGCTTGCCCTCCCAGCGGTCGGCCAACACCGTGATGGTGCCGTCGTGTTCGGTCCGCGTCACCCGCCGGTTCCCCTGCTCGCAGGTGACCAACCGGCCCTCGCGGTCCAGGGTGTTGCCGTTCGGATACCCGGCGTCCCGCCGGAAGACGCCGACCGCGCCGGTCTCCTCGTCCCACCGCAACAGCCGGTCGTTGGGGATGTCACTCCAGATCACCTGCCGCCACGCCGGCACGTACACCGGCCCCTCGACCCACCGGCAGCCGGTGTGCAGAACCTCCAGCCCGGCATCCCCGTTCACACACCGCCCGGTACGGAACCGCTCGTCGAGGACCTCGTAGAGACCGGGGTGCGTGCTGCTGCTCATGGGCCTTCCTCCAGGCGCGGTGTCGGGTCGTCATCGGTCTTCGGAAGTAAAGATCGCAGACGTGGGGGTCTCGCCGGGTGGCGTCAGTTCCGGCCCCGTGCCGGGGAAGGGACCCTGGAGATCGCGGGCGAGCTCCGGGTCGGCCCACGCTTCCGCGGTGGCCCGCCACGAGGCCACATCATGGGCGAACGGGAGCAGCGAGCCGGTCTCCGCACCGGCACGGAGGCCGGCCAGCAGTTCCCGGACGCAGGCCGACCGTTCCGCCTTCGGGAGCAGGCCAAGCCAGGGCAGCTCCTCGACGAGCAGTTCCTCGGCCTGGGCCTCGAGCCGCTGGACGAGGGTGGCCAGCGAGTAGGCGGCGTCGGGGCTCGGGTTCACGTGGCGGCACCTGCCAGCCAGTCGGCCAACCGCTGGTCGCCGCTCTGCTCGACCCACCGCACCAGGTTCCGGTGCTCGTGATGGTTCGGGACGGTACGCAGGTGGTTCCGCCAGTCCTCGGCGTACTCCCACAGGGCTTGCACCATCTCTCCTATGGCTTCGTCGAAGGTCGCGCCATCCGCCGCCACCGGGAGCCCGGGGATGACCACGGACCAGCCGCCCCCTTCGGCGATGACCTTCACCTCGTCCCCATGGCGTGCCTTGGACACGTGTGTCTCCTTCGTTCCGGGCGATCAGGCGCCTTCGGGAGCATGTGCATCGAGAATGTCGCGTAAGTCCGGCCTGCTGACCCTGCTGGCCGGTCACCGCCACTGCGGTGCCCGCGTTCCGGTCGGGGGGAGGGATTCGACGCGGCGGCGGAGTTCGCTCATGACGGTGACGATCTCGCGTTCGTGGGCCGGGGTGAGGCGGGCCATCGGGACGGAGCAGCTGATGGCGTCGGTGGCGGGGGAGTCGAAGCGGAGGGCGAAGCCGAAGCCGGCGATGCCGACGACGGTCTCCTCGTGTTCGATCGAGTAGCCGCGGTCGCGGGTGGCGGCGAGGTCGGCGAGGAGGGCGGCGCGGTCGGTCAGGGTCGCGGGGGTGAGGGCCGCCAGCTCGCCGGCCGGCAGGGGGAGGGCGTCGTCCGGGCGTTCGGCGAGGAGCGCCTTGCCGAGGGCGCCGGCGTGGGCGGGGACGCGGCGGCCGACGCGGTCGATGGTGCGCAGGTACTCGTGGGACTCGCGGGTGGCGAGGTAGACGACGTCCGGGCCGTCGAGGCGGGCCAGGTGGATGGTCTCGCCGAGCGCGTCGGACGCCTCGTCGAGGTGGGGCCTGACCAGTCGCACGCGGCGGTCGCTGTCCAGGTAGCTGGTGCCGGTGAGCAGGGCGCGGATGCCGATGCCGTAGAGGGCGCCGGTGACGTCGGTGCGGACCCAGCCCTGGTCGACGAGGGTCTGGAGCAGCGCGTACATGCTGCTGCGCGGCACGTCCAACTCCTCGGCGAGCTCGTGCAGGCGGGACGGCCGGTCGCCGCGTGCCGCGAGCAGTTCGAGCAGGGCGACGGTGCGCATCGCCGACTTCACCTTCATGGGCAGATCGTAAGTGGCCTGGGTGGGAGTGACCCCCGCCTCTTGACCCGGGCGGTTCACAAGCCTAGTTTCCATCCCCATACGTGGACAGGATTTCTGTACAGGGATGGCGTTCATGAATGAGAACGTGGTGCGGCTTCGGGACGGCATGGCGCGAGGCGTGCTGTCCTTCCCGCTGACCAGCTTCGGCGCGCACGGCGGGCTGGACATCGCGGCGTACCGGGCCTACCTGGAGCGCCAGTTGGCCACCGACCCCGGGGCCGTCTTCCCGGCCTGCGGCACCGGCGAGTTCGCGGCGCTCGACGAGGACGAGTACCGCGAGGTGATCACCGCCGCCGTGGACGTCGCGGCCGGGCGGCTCCCGGTGGTCGCCGGCATCGGCTACGGCTGGGCGCAGGCCCGCCGGTTCGCGCGGATCGCCGAGGCGGCCGGCGCCGACGCGCTGCTTGTCCTGCCGCACTACCTCAGCCGGGCGCCGCAGGACGGCCTCGTCGAGCAGCTGCGGCGGATCGCCGACGCCACCCCGCTGCCGTTGATCGCCTACCAGCGCGACCACGTCGCGTTCACCCCGGAGAGCGTGCGGCGCATCGCCGAGATCCCCACCGTCGTCGGCCTCAAGGACGGGCACAGCGACCTCGACCGGCTGCAGCGGCTCACCCTGGCGGCGCCCGAGGGCTTCCTGTTCTTCAACGGGGCCGCCACCGCCGAGATCCAGGCCAGGGCCTACGCCACCGTCGGCGTGCCCGCCTACTCGTCCGCTGTGCACGCCTTCGCGCCCGAGATCGCCGGCGCCTTCTTCCGGGCGCTGAAGGCGGGCGACGAGGCCACCACCGAGCGGCTGCTGCGCGACTTCTACGTGCCGTTCGTCGAACTCCGCGACACCACGCCCGGATACGCCGTCTCGCTGGTCAAGGCCGCGGCCCGGCTGCGCGGCCTGCCGGTCGGGCCGGTGCGCGCGCCGCTCACCGACCCGGGGCCGGCGCACCTGGCGGAGCTGGAGCGGCTGCTCACCCGAGGGCTCGACCTGGTCGGCGCCTGAGAACGACTCACGCGGTTCGAAGGAGAATCCCGCATGCCACTCGTCGTCGTCGGGATCAGCGTGCTGATCCTGCTGCTCCTCATGACGAGGCTGAAGCTCAACGGCTTCGTCGCCCTGCTGCTGGTCGCCGTCGGCGTCGCGCTCGTCCAGGGCATACCGCTGGCCGAGATATCCGACGTCCTCGCCGAGGGCGTCGGCGGACAGATCGGCGACACCATGCTGGTCGTCGGGCTCGGCGCCATGGTGGGCCGGGTCATGGGGGACTCGGGCGCCGCCCAGCGGATCGCGGGACACTTCGTCGACTCGTTCGGGGTGCGCTGGGTCCAACTGGCCATGGTGGTGACCGCGATGCTGATCGGCGTCACCATGTTCTACGAGGTCGCCTTCGTGATCATCGTGCCCGTCGCGTTCACCATCGTCCGCGTCACCCGCCAGAACCTGCTGTGGGTCGGGCTGCCGATGTCCATCGCGCTGTCCACCATGCACAGCTTCCTGCCCCCGCACCCCGGGCCGACGGCCGTGGCCGCCACCTTCGACGCCTCCGTCGGCCTGACCCTGTTCTACGGGCTCTTCTTCGCCGTGCCGATCGGCGCGGCCATCGCCCTGGTGTGGCCGCGGCTGCCGTTCATCCGCCGGATGGACCCGGCCATCCCCACCGGCCTCGTCACCGAGCGGGAGTTCGCCGAGGACGAGATGCCGGGGCTCGGCTGGTCGCTGTCCGTCGCGCTGGTGCCCGTGGTGCTCATCGCCGGCGCCGCCGTCTACGACATGTCGGTGCCGGACGACGACGGCGCGCTGCCGTTCGTCACCTTCGTCGGCGCCGCCCCCATCGCGCTGCTGCTCACCCTGCTGCTCGCCGTCTGGGCGTTCGGCCCGCGCGTCGGCCGCAGCCTGGAGGAGGTCGCCAACTCCTGCTCCTCGGCCGTGCGGGCGATGGCGATGATCCTGCTCGTCATCGGCGCCGGCGGCGCCTTCAAGAACGTCCTCGTCGAGGGCGGCATCTCCGACTACATCCAGGACCTCACCGACGGCTGGGGCGTCTCGCCGATCATCCTGGCCTGGCTGATCGCCGTCATCCTGCGCATCGCCCTCGGCTCCGCCACGGTCGCCGTGGTGACCGCCGCCGGCGTGGTGGAGCCGCTGCTCGCCGGCAGCGGGGTGCACCCGGAGCTGATGGTGCTCGCCGTCTCCTGCGGCTCGATCGCCTTCTCCCACGTCAACGACCCGGGCTTCTGGATGTTCAAGGAGTACTTCAACCTCACCGTCGTCCAGGCGCTCAAGGCCCGCACCAGCTACACCACCGTGCTCGCCGTCCTCGGCCTCGGCGGCGTCCTGGCGATGGAACAGGCCCTCGACCTCCTCAACGTCTGAGCACCACACGTGAAAGGCAGCACCGAGTTCATGAGCCCGCAGCCGACCGTCACCTCCTTCGCCGTCTACCCGGTAGCCGGCCGCGACAGCATGGCGCTCAACCTCTCCGGCGCCCACGGCCCCTACTTCACCCGCAACGTCGTCGTCCTCACCGACTCCGAGGGCCGCACCGGGCTCGGCGAGGTGCCGGGCGGCGAGCAGATCACCCGCACCCTGCGGGACGCCGAACCGCTCGTCGTGGGCGCCAGGATCGCCGACCACCAGCGGGTGCTGCGTGAGATCGGCGCCCGGTTCGGCGACCGCGACGCCGGCGGACGCGGCGCCCAGACCTTCGACCTGCGCACCACCGTGCACGCCGTCACCGCCGTCGAGTCGGCGCTGCTCGACCTGCTCGGCCAGCACTTGGAGGTGCCGGTGGCCGCACTCCTCGGGGACGGACAACAGCGGGACTCCGTACGGGTGTTGGGCTACCTCTTCTACGTGGGCGACCCGGACCGCACCGACCTGGAGTACACGCGCGAGCCGGCCGCCGCCGCCGAGTGGTACCGGATCAGGCACGAGGAGGCGCTGACCCCCGAGGCCATCGTGCGGCAGGCCGAGGCCACCCACGAGCTGTACGGCTTCCGCGACTTCAAGCTCAAGGGCGGGGTACTGGCCGGGGCCGAGGAGGTACGGGCGGTACGGGCGCTCAAGGACCGCTTCCCCGAGGCCAGGATCACCCTCGACCCCAACGGCGCCTGGTCGCTGCGCGAGGCCGTCGAACTCTGCCGGCCACTGCTCGGCACGCTGGCCTACGCCGAGGACCCGTGCGGCGCGGAGGACGGCTACTCGGGGCGCGAGATCCTCGCCGAGTTCCGCCGCGCCACCGGGCTGCCCACCGCCACCAACATGATCGCCACGGACTGGCGACAGTTGACGCACGCGCTGGCCCTGCAGTCGGTGTCGATCCCGCTGGCCGACCCGCACTTCTGGACGATGCGCGGCTCGGTGCGGGTCGCCCAGCTCTGCGAGGCGACCGGGCTGACGTGGGGATGCCACTCCAACAACCACTTCGACATCTCGCTGGCCATGGTCGCCCACTGCGGCGCCGCCGCGCCCGGCGAGTACAACGCGCTGGACACGCACTGGATCTGGCAGGAGGGCCTGGAACGGCTGACCGTCGAACCGCCGAGGATCGTGGGCGGCGAGGTCGCCCTACCGGACGCGCCGGGCCTCGGCGTCCACCTGGACGAGGACCGGCTGCTGGCCGCCCACGAGCTCTACCGCGAGAAGGCACTCGGCGCCCGCGACGACGCCACCGCGATGCGCTACCTGGTCCCGGACTGGACCTTCGACCCCAAACGCCCGTCCCTGGTCCGCTGACGACCCGCTGCCGTCGGCCGACGAATGTCGGGTGTGTGGCGGCGAGCCGCAGGGCAACGTGTCGGTGATTTCGCGCCGTCCGGCGCGAACCCGCAGCGGAGGGGACACCGTTGAAGCCCTTGAGATACCTCGGCCGCCTGGCGGCCGCCGTGTTGGCGCTGTTGCTCGGCGCCCTGCTGCTCGCGCCCGCCGCGCAGGCGTCGGCGTCGGCGCAGGCGTCTGGGTCCGGCGGGCGGTCCTGGGTCGGGACGTGGGCGACCGCGCCCACCACGCGGCCGGTCACCGACACCACCACCTTCGAGGACCAGACGATCCGGCAGGTGGTGCGCGCCAGCGTCGGCGGCGCCGCGGCCCGGGTCAGGTTCTCCAACGAGTTCGGCACCGAGCCGCTGGTCATCGGCGAGGCCAGGATCGCCAGGCGGGACCCGGCGGGCGACGGGTCGAGCGCCCTGCCCGGCACCGACCGGCGGCTGACGTTCAACGGCCGCGCCCGGGTCACCGTGCCCCCCGGCGAGCGGCTGGTCAGCGACCCCGTCGGGCTGCGGATCCCGGCCCGCGCCGACCTGTTGATCAGCGTCCACCTGCCGGAGCGCACCCCGGGCGCCACCCTCAACGCCTACGCCAACCAGGAGAACTACCTGGCCGACGGCAACGTCGCCGCCCGCGCCACCATCACCCCGACCGGCACCACCGACCGCTGGTACTTCCTCACCGGCGTCCAGGTGACCGGCCAGGCGGCGCGCGGCGCGGTCGTCGCGCTCGGCGACTCGCTCACCGTCGGATCGACCCTCAACAGCAACCACCGCTGGACCGACTTCCTCGCCGAGCGGCTGCGCGCGGAGCCGGGCCGGCTGGCGGGGACCGGCGTGCTCAACGCCGGCATCAGCGGCAACCGGCTGCTGCGCGACCCCAACCCGCCCGAAGGGTCGCCCGCCCACGGCTGGGCCGCGTACTACGGCCAGGCCGGCATCACCCGCTTCGACCGGGACGTGCTGTCCCAGCCGGGCGTCACCCACCTCGTGCTGTTCCTCGGCATCAACGACATCGGCCAGCCCGGCACCCGCTCCGCGCCGGCCTCCGAGCAGGTCACGGCCGCCGAGGTCATCGCCGGGCAGCGGCAGTTGATCAGGCGCGCGCACGAACGGGGCGTCGAGGTGATCGGCGCCACCATCACCCCGTTCCGCGACGACACCCTCGGCTTCTACAGCCCGGCCAAGGAGGAGGTGCGGCAGCAGGTCAACCACTGGATCAGGACCAGCGGCGAGTTCGACGCGGTCGCCGACTTCGAGGCCGCCGTCCGGGATCCGGCACAGCCCGACCGGCTGAACCCGGCCTACGACCGCGGCGACCACCTGCACTTCAACGACGCCGGGAACGCGGCGCTGGCCGCCGCGTTCCCGCTGGAGGCGCTCGGCGGGCGGTGACGCCCCACGCCTCCGCCGCCTCCGCCGGCACCGGAGGTGGCGGAGGCGGCGGCCTCACTCCCCGGAGAGCGGACTCGCACTCGCACCCGCCGCCGCGACTCCGGGCGGAGCGGTGTGGTGTCCCGCCGGGCTCCATGCCCGGTACTCCTGGCCCCACTGTTCGAGCTGGCCGATGATGGCGCGCAGGCTCTCGCCGACCGCGGTGACGGAGTACTCGACCCTCGGTGGCACCTGCGGGTACACGGTCCGCAGCACCAGACCGTCGGTCTCCAGTTCACGAAGTTGCCTGGTGAGCATGCGCGGGGTGATCCCGTGGAGTGCCCTGTCGAGCTCGCCGAAGCGCATGGTGCCTTCCAGGAGATGCCGCAGGATGACCAGTTTCCACTTGCCGCCGATGACCTCCAGTGCGGCCTCCACCGTGCACTCCTCGGCCACGTCCTCAATGCGCGGGCGCATTCCAACCCTCCTGACCTCGGCACTATACAACGTGATAGTACAGGTCATTAAAGACCGTACTTGCGGTGATCGATACTACGTCTGAAGCTGTCCACATGACAGCGATAGAGCGTGTGGAAAACGAGCCCGACTGGTATGAGCCGTACCGCATCTCCCTGGGGATCAAGGCGAATGGCCTGGTATTCGTCTCCGGCCAGGCGGGAATCGACGAGAAAGGCCGCACCGTCGGGGGTGATTTCGAGACCCAGGCACGCCGGGCGTTCGAGAACCTGGCCACGGTGCTCGAACAGGGCGGCAGCAGCCTGGCCGATGTCGTGAAGGTGACCATCATGGTCACCGACATGAGCTTCCTGGACCAGATCATCCGGCTGCGTGCGGAGTACTTCACCGAGCCCTACCCGGCCGACACGCTGCTCCAGGTGGCCGGACTCGCACAGCCCGACTGGCTGGTGGAGATCGACGCGATCGCGATCGCCCGATGACGGCGGCTCGATTCACATGCGAAAAGTGACGACGAACAAGGCTCAGGAATAATGGGAGCAGGATCAGAGACCACCGTGGCGGACCCCTTGTTCACGCCCGTGCCTCTTGGTGACGTCGTCCTGCCGAACAGGGTCGCGGTGGCGCCCATGACCCGGATCAGCGCCACCGACGACGGCAGGGTCACCGACCGAAACGCCGACTATTACGCACGCTTTGCGCGAGGTGGCTTCAGCCTCGTCATCACCGAGGGGATTTATCCGGACGCCGAATACAGTCAGGGCTACTGGAACCAGCCCGGGCTGTCCACCGGCGCGCAGGCAGCCGCGTGGCGCACGGTGGTCGACGCCGTGCACCGGGCCGGGGGCGCGATCATCGCCCAGCTCATGCACGCCGGCGGCCAGAGCCAGGGGAACCGCCACCGCGACCGCGCGGTGGGCCCGTCGGCCGTCGCGCCGCGGGGCCATCAGCTGAGCTTCTACCGGGGCAGTGGCCCTTTCCGGACACCGCGGATGTTGAGCCTGGAGGAGATCGCCGAGGTGAGGCACGGATTCGTCGCCGCCGCGCGACGCGCGGTCACCGCGGGATTCGACGGGGTCGAGATCCACGGCGCCAACGGCTATCTCATCGACCAGTTCCTGACCGACTACACCAATCAGCGGGCGGATCGCTACGGCGGCACGGTGCGGAACCGGGTGCGCCTGGCTGCCGAGATCTGTGCCGACGTGGTCCAGGCCGTGGGCTCGGAGGTCACCGTCGGCATCAGAATCTCCCAGGCCAAGGTCGGCGACGCCACACATCGCTGGGCCGGCCGGAGCGGAGACGCCGAAACCATCTTCGGCGTCCTCGGCCGGACCGGTGTGCACTACGTGCACACCACCGAACCCGATGCGACCGCCCCCGCGTTCGGCGACAGCCCCCTGACCCTGGCCGAACACGCCAAGCGGCACAGCGGCACGTCGGTCCTCGCGAACGGGGGGCTGGCCACCCCCGCGGCCGCCCGCTCCCTCATCACCGCCGGCGCGGCCGACATGGTGGCCCTGGGCAAACCCGCCCTCGCCGACCGCGACTGGGTGCGTGCCGCCCGGGAAGGCCGTGACCCCGGCAGTCGGTCGCTCACCGACCTGCTCGCACCCCTCGCGGACATCAAGGACACCGAGCTCGGCGGCCGGTGAGGGCGGAAGCCCGGCACGTCATGTGAGGTCGTGCTCACTCGAAGCCGAAGTCGACGGGGAGCGGCGCCGGCCGGAAGAGGCGGGTGGGTACGGCGTCGGCCAGCATCCGGTAGCCCTGCGGGTTCAGGTGCAGGCCGTCGCCGACGTCCGCCGCCGGCCGGAGCCGTTCGGGGGCGGCCGGGTCGCGGACGGCGGCGTCGAAGTCGATGACCGCGTCGAACCGGCCGCTGGCGCGGATCCAGTCGTTGACCCGCTGCCGGGTGGCCTCCCGCAGCCCGCCCGGGTCGTCGTAGAGGTCGTTGCCGCCGAACGGGGTGAGCGTGGCGCCGTAGACCCGGATCCGCTGGGCGTGGGCGCGCACCACGATCTGCTCGTAGGCGGCGATCAGTTGGTCGGCGACCGCGCGCTGGTCCTCGGGGGTGGCGGGCGCGGTGCCGATGTCGTTGATTCCCTCGAAGACCACCAGCCAGGAGACGCCGCTGGTGGCGAGCACGTCGCGGTCGAGGCGGGCCAGCAGGTTGGGGCCGAGGCCGTCGTTCAGGACCCGGTTGCCGCCGGCCGCCTGGTTGAGCACGGCGGTCGACCCCCGCAGCCGGTCGAAGAGCTGGTCGGGCCAGCGGTCGTTGCCGTTGGTGGTGGAGCCCCGGCCGTCGGTCAGCGAGTCGCCGACGACGGCCACGGCGGCGGTGGAACTCGGCGACCACACCTCGACGCCGCTGAGGAAGTACCAGTGGTCGGTGCGGGTGGCGCCCGGCAGGTCGTCCGCCGTGACGTGGTCGCCGGCCAGCAGCCAGGAGGCGGTGCGCGAACCGGGGTGCGAGGTGATGTCGTTCGAGGCCTGGCCCTCGGCCAGGTAGAGCGTGACGGTCAGGTTGGTGCCGGCCGCCAGGTCCAGGTCGAGCGGGTCGGAGACGGCCTGCGCGCCGACCGGGACGGTGACGGACGGCCGGTCCTGGAAGGTGACCGGCCGCGAGGTGCCGGGCTCGACGGCGCTGACGCCGGCGAGTCCGGCGCGCGGCAGCGCCACCGAGACCGCGGTGATGGGCAGGGGCGCGCCCCCGAAGGCGTTGGAGAAGCGCAGCCGCGCGTGTTCGCCGCCGACCGTGACCCGCACGGTCTGCCGCAGCGTGGCGTCGGCCAGCACGAGCCCGTCCTGGGTGAACGGGGTGGGCGGCATGTTGCCCGGTTCGGTGAGCTGCGGCATCGCCGTCCAGGTGTTGACCCAGTGCCGGCCGCCCGGTGCCGCGTTGCCCGCGCCCGAGGCGCCGACCACCGACGACGCGGCGACCAGGGCGATCGCGAGCATCGCCACGGCGGCCAACTGGACGAGCCACGGCGTCGTTCTCGGCGTCGTTCTCCTCGGCTCTCTCATGGGAGCGCGCCCCTTCATGTCGAGTCCTTTCCGCTCAGCCGGTGGCGCAGCTGGCGCCGTTGAGGGTGAAACCGGTCGGTGCGCCGGCGTTGCCGGTGTGGTTGGCCTGGAAGCCGATGGAGACGCTCGCGCCGGCCGCGATGGTCGCGTTGTGGGTGGCGTTGGTGGCGGTGACCGTGCCGCTGCTCGGGCTGTAACCGGCGTTCCAGCCGGAGGTGATGGTCTGCCCGGTGGGCAGCGTGAACCGCAGCGACCAGCCGTTGACCGGGCTGCCGCCGGTGTTGGTGACGGTGAGGGACGTGGTCAGGCCGGTGTTCCAGGCGTTGGTGGTGACGCCGACCCGGCAGGACGACGCCGGGGTGCCGGGGTCGCCGCCGCCCGGCGGCGGCGTGGTGGTGGAGTTGAGGCCGAAGAACTCGATGACCCGGGCCGCCATGCCGGACTGCGGCACGTTGTGGCCGACGCCCTGGAGGCTGATGGCCTCGACCGGGGCCTGGGCGCCGGTGCCCCCGTAGCGGGTGCGGGTCCAGTTGGCCTGCGGGGTGTCGGTGGAGGCCGGGGTCTGGCTGACGCCGAGCACGTTGGTCCACTGCTTGACCTGCTCGCCGAAGTTCGGGTAGCGCAGCGTGTCGTCGTTGGTGCCGTGCCAGATCTGCATGCGCGGCCTGGCGCCCGTGTAGCCGGGGTAGGCGTTGCGGACCGCGTTGCCCCACTCCTGCGGGGTGCGGGAGATCTGGCCCTGGGCGCAGGCGCTGTTCCAGCCCGAGCCGTCGGTGGTGGCGAAGCAGCCGAACGGCACGCCGGCGAAGGCGGCGCCGGCCCGGAACACGTCGGGGTAGACGCCGAGCAGGACGTTGGTCATCATCGCGCCCGACGAGGCGCCGGTGACGAACACCCGCGCCGGGTCGGAATTGTGGGTGCGCTGCACGTAGTCGACCATCGACCTGATGCCGACCGGGTCGCTGCCGCCGCCGCGCGTCAACGCCTGGGGCGAGGACACGTCGAAGCAGTTGCCGCTGCGGGTGGCGGACGGGTAGACGACGATGAAGCCGTAGCGGTCGGCGAGCGACGCGAACTCGGTGCCCGAGTAGAACGCGGGCCCTGAGCCGGTGCAGTAGTGGACGGCCACCAGCACGGCGGGGCGGGTGGCGACCGTGTCGGGCACATAGAGGTGCATGCGCAGGTTGCTGGGGTTGGTGCCGAAGTTGGTGACCTCGGTGAGCGTCGCGGCGTGTGCCGGGGGCGCGGTCACCAGGAGCGCCGCGAGGAGCGGCAGCACGCCGGCGAATAACGCGGCGAGCAGTGAACGGACGTGTCGGGCGGCTCTGTTGGGCATGTCGGTGTCCTTGTCCTTTCGACATCCTTTTCTAGACTTGCGGTTGTGAAGGGCTTGCTGCTGCGCCTGTCGTCCCTTGACGCCGACGCCGCCGCCGCCGTCCGGGTCATCGCGCACTTCCAGGCGCTGCTCGCGGCCGGCCGGCTCGACCCGGCGGCGCTGGCCCGCTCGGCGGCCGGCCTCGCCGAGTGCCCGGTGGGCGTGGAGCTGGCGGGCGGCCGGATCTTCCGCGCCGGTCCCGACGGCGCGGGGCTCGCCGGCCCGCCGGGGCGGGCCTCGGGGCAGGCGGCGCTGCGCCCCGCGGGCCGCGTCTGGCTCGAACGGCCGGGCGAGGCCGGCCCGTTCGACGATCTGCTGCTGGAGTGGCTGGCCATCGCGGCGCACACGCTCGAACACCCGCTGCGGGTGGCCGACCCGGCGCTCGTCGAGGTGGCGCTCTCCGCGCGCGAGTCACTGGCGGACCGCGCCAGGGCGCTGCGGCTGCTCGGCCTGGCGCCCGAGGCGCCGCTGCGCGTCCTGGTGTTCGCGGCGGCCGACGGCGGCGACGCCGAGGTGGCGGCCCTGGCGCTGCTCGGCCGCGGCGCGGTGCCGGGCACGCTGCGGGTGGCCAGGCTCGGCGGGCTCGGCGTGGCGCTGCTGCAGGACCGGGCGGCCGGCGCCGGTTCGCCGGCGGTCGAGCTGCGCTCGGCGGTGCGCGGCGGCGTGCGGGTCGGGATCGGCGGCGGCGTCGAGGCGCCGCGGGCCAGGCACTCCCTGGAACAGGCGTCGGTCGCCCTGCGGTTCGCGGCCGCCGGGCCGCCGGCCGAGGCGGTGGTGGACCACGACGAGCTCGGCCCGGCCGCGGTGCTCGCCGAGGTGCCGGCGGCGCGGCTCGGCGCGCTGCCCGACGTGCGGCGGCTCGGTGAGCTGGCGGCGCGCGACGGCGGCGAGTTGAACCTGGCGGCGCTCGCCGCGTTCTGCCGCACCGGCTCGCTGCGCCAGGCGGCCGCCGAACTCCACCTGCACCACAGCTCGGTGGCGGCCAGGCTCGGCCACGTGCAGGCCGCCACCGGCTGGCGGCTGCGCGACCCGGCGCACCGTTTCCGGGCCCAACTCGCCCTGTACGCCCGGCGTCTCGCGCTGGCCCCGGCGGAGGGCTGAGCGCTCACCACGCGAGCGCCCGGCCCAACACCGCGACCTCCTCCGCGGCCATCCGGCGCGCCACCGCCGAGTGCCGCACCAGCGCCGAGCCGTGGAACGTGCCGGGGTACAGGTGCAGTTCCGTGGTGACGCCGGCGCCGAGCAGGGCGCGGGCGTAGTCGATGCCCTCGTCCCGCAGCGGGTCGATCTCCATCACGGTGACATGGGCGGGCGGCAGCCCGGCGAGGTCGGCCGCGGTGGCACGGGCCGGCGCGGCCGTCACCGGCACGTCGGGCGAGCCCGGCACGCCCTCCCCCAGGTAGGCGGCCCAACTCCGCAGCGCGTTGGGCCGGTTCCAGATCGGGGTGTCGGTGAACCGCAGGGCGCTCGGGGTGGCGAGCCGGTCGTCGAGCGCCGGGCTGTCGAGGTACTGCAGGCGCAGCTCGGGCCCGCCCAGGTCCCTGACGAGCAGCGTGACGCCGGTGGCCAGGCAGGCCCCGGCGCTGTCGCCGGCCACGGCCAGCGCCTCGGGCCGCACGCCGAGTTCGGGGGCGTGCTCGGCGAGCCAGCACAGGCCCGCGTAGCAGTCGTCGAGCCCGGCGGGGTACGGGTGTTCAGGGGCGAGCCGGTAGTCGGGGGAGACCACGGCGCACGGCAGCGCCCGGCACAGCCGCAGGTTGATCTCGTGGTCCACGTCGGGATGGCCCATCGTGAACCCGCCCCCGTGGATCCGGTAGACCGCGGGCAGCGGCTCGCTCCCGGCCGCCGCCGGCCGGTAGAGGCGCAGCGGCACGCCGGGCCCGCGCAGCTCGGTGACCGTGACCCCGGTGGCGTCGGCCGCGGCCACGGCGGCGGCCAGCTGCGCCCGCTGGGCGGCGCGGGCCGCGGCCAGGTCGGATACGTCCACCGCCGACATCATGACCAGCGCCGCGGCCAGTTCGGGATCGAACGCGTAGGGCATGCGCCCACCGTGGCACCAGTGGCATGTCCGGGTCATCAGACGTGCGTCGGTCGTGCGCCGGGTCGGCACCCGACGCCCGCGTCGCGGCCCGCTCGGTCAGATCGCCGAGTGGTCGCCTATGCGGTGGTACGTGCGGTCGTGGTGGACCAGCGGCGCCACGCCCTCGCGGGTCCCGGCCGCGAGGGCCAGCAGCGAGACCAGGTAGCTGCCGCCGACCGGGGTCCGCTCCAGCACGCGGGCGCGGAGCCAGGAGACCGCGCCGTCGATCACCGGCTCGCCGGTGTCGAGCGTGGACCAGCCGCCGGCGGCGAAGCGGTCGATGCCGCTGGTCGCGAAGCGGGCCGACACGTCGTCCTGGTGGTCGGCGAGGAAGCTCACCGCCAGCGTCTCCGCCGCCGCGACCGCCGGCCACGACGAGGAGCCGGCGGCCAGCGAGAACGCCAGCAGCGCCGGCTCGGCGGAGACCGAGATGACCGAGGTCGCGGTGAAGCCCACCGGGCGGCCCCGGTGCACGAGGCCGATCACCGTGACGCCGGCCGGGTGTTGCCGGAAGACCCGCTTGAACTCGGCGGCCGGCAGCCCGCCGGCGGCCTCGCCGGCGTCGTCGTCGTCGGCGGCGGACACGGGCGCCCGCGGAGTCCGGGGTGCGGGACGGTGGGACACGGACTACCTCCCGTTGAACGGATGGCCTGTCACCAGATGGCCCAGGGCCAGCTCCGTGAGGAGCGCGGCCTGGTCGGGCAGGACCGAGTCGTCGAAGAGGGCGTTGGGGGAGTGGTTGCCCTCGATCGGCCGGTCGTCGGGGGTCGGCGGCGCGGCGCCGAGGAAGCCGTAGGAGCCGGGGACCCGCTGGAGCACCAGGGAGAAGTCCTCGGACCCGGTGCGGGGGTTGGGCAGCGGCCGGTAGCGCTCGGCGCCGAAGAGACCGATCGCCGTGGCGGCGTAACGGGCCGCCGCCGCCTCGTCGTTGACGGTCACCGGCAGCAGCGCGCCGTACTCCACCTCGGCGCTGAGCCCGTGCCCGGTCGCGATGTGGCGTGCCAGGTGCGGCAGTTCGACCGCGAGCCGGTCGGCGGCCGTCGCGCTGAAGGCGCGCACCCCGGCCCGCAGCCGGGCCGTCTCCGGGATGACGTTGGGCGCGGTGCCGGCCGACACCTCGCCCACGGTGATCACCACCGGGTCGAACACGTCGAAGCGGCGGGTGACATACGTCTGGAGCGCGGTGATGATCTCCGCGGCGACCGGCACCGGGTCCAGCGCGTGGTGCGGCCGGGAGCCGTGCCCGCCCCGGCCCCGCACGGTGACGTCGAGCAGTGAGTAGCCGGCCATCAGGGGGCCGGGGCGGGTGGTGACGAGCCCGGCGGGCAGGTCGGCGGCGACATGCACCCCGTAGGCGGCGACCGGCGGCTCGCCGGCCGCGTCGAGGACCCCCTCCTCGATCATGACCCGCGCGCCGCCGTGCCCCTCCTCGCCCGGCTGGAACATGAACAGCACCGAGCCGGCCAGCTCGGCCCGCCGGGCCGCCAGCAGCCGGGCCGCCCCGACCAGGCCCGCGACGTGCAGGTCGTGGCCGCAGGCGTGCATCGCCCCGTTGGCGGCGGCGAACGGCAGCCCGGTGGTCTCCACGATCGGGAGCGCGTCCATGTCGCCGCGCAGCAGCACGGTCGGCCCGGGCGCGCCGCCGCGCAGCACGGCCGTGACCGAGGTGGTGGCGGTGCCGGTGGTGATCTCCAGACCGAGGCCGGCGAGGGCGTCGAGGATCCGGCGCTGGGTCCGCGGCAGCCGCAGGCCGACCTCCGGGTCCGCGTGCAACGCCCGCCGCAGCGCGATCAGTTCGTCGCCGATGGCGGTCGCCTGGGCCCTCGTCGGTGCGGTCGCGGTGCTCATGCGTCACTCTCCCTGGAATGCGTCCCGCCGGTCGGGCAGGGCTCGTTCGGCGGCCTCGACCTGCTCGACCAGCGTAGGGAACCCGGCCAACCCACCGGCCCCCCAAATCTCGTCGAACTGACGCGAACTCCTTGCTAGTGTCCGGCACATGGCAAGCAGACTGCGGTCCGTCGCGACCGAGAACGAGGAGATCGCCCAGCGAGGAACCTACCGAACGACCACCGGCACGCTCGTGGCCATCGGCGAGCCGCTGGCCGCCGCCCGCGCCGGCACCGTCTCCTACCCGCCGGACGCCGGCGTCACCGGCACCGCCCACGGCCCCTTCACCGGCCGCCCCGAGGTCACCGGCGAGGGCAGCCTCGCCGCCGCCAGGCGGCTCACCGACGACGGCGCGGCCCACGTCGCCGTCCTCAACTTCGCCTCCGCCCGCAACCCCGGCGGCGGCTACCTGCGCGGCGCCCGCGCCCAGGAGGAGGACCTGTGCCGCGGCGCCCTGCTCCACCACTGCCTGCTGGCCGCCCCCGACTACTACGCCGCCCACCGGGCCTCCCGCGACCTGCGCTACAGCCACCGCGTCATCTGGTCCCCGCACGTGCCCGTGATCCGCGACCAGCACCACGCGCTGCTCGACACCCCCTACCCCGTGTCCTTCCTGACCTCCCCCGCGCCCAACGCCGGCCAGCTCGCCCTGCGTTCCGGCGGCCGGCCGGTGGACGTCGCCGACCTGCTCGCCGAGCGCGCGGAGCGCGTGCTGGCCGTCGCGGCCCGGCACGGCGCCCGGGAGCTGGTGCTCGGCGCCTGGGGCTGCGGCGTCTTCCGCAACGACCCGGCCGAGGTGGCCGCCGCCTTCGACCGGGCCCTCACCGTGCACGGCGCCGCCTTCGACCGGGTCGTCTTCGCCGTCTGGAGCCGCGGCCCCGAGTCGCCGAACCGCGCCGCCTTCGAGGCACGCTTCACGACCGCCGGCTGAGCGGCCTCCCGACGGCACGACGGCCGGCCGGCCGCCCGGCCCCGGCGGCCGGCGCGAGGCCGGGCGGCCCCCTGGCCCCGTGCGCTACCCTGACGCTATGCGTGCCGTACGCCTTCTGCTTACGTGGCCGCGCTGACCAGGCAAGACGTCAGCGCGGCGGCCCCTCCTGAGTGAGGGGTTTCTTCATGACGTGGCGGAGACGATCGATGGAGTTCCGAAGACGATGAGCGAGACACACAGGTACGACGCCGCCCTGGCCGCTGACATCGAGGCGCGCTGGCAGGAGTACTGGGAGCGGCACGGCACGTACGAGACGCCCAACCCGAGCGGCGACCTGGCCGACGACCCGGAGCAGGCGGCCAGGCCCAAGAAGTTCATCATGGACATGTTCCCGTACCCCTCGGGTGCGGGGCTGCACGTGGGCCACCCGCTGGGCTACATCGCGACCGACGTCTACGCCCGCTACCAGCGGATGGCCGGCCACAACGTGCTGCACACCCTGGGCTTCGACGCCTTCGGCCTGCCCGCCGAGCAGTACGCCGTGCAGACCGGCACCCACCCCCGGGTCTCCACCGAGGCCAACATGGCCAACTACCGCGCCCAGCTGCGCCGCCTGGGCCTGGGCTACGACCAGCGGCGGTCCTTCGCCACCATCGACCCGGACTACTACCGCTGGACGCAGTGGATCTTCCTGCGGATCTTCAACTCCTGGTACGACGAGGAGGCCGGCCGCGCCCGGCCCATCGCCGAACTGGTCGCCGCCTTCGAGGCCGGCGAGCGCCCCACCCCGGACGGCCGCCCCTGGGCCGAACTGACCCCCGCCGAGCGCGCCACCGTGCTGGACGGCCACCGGCTGGCCTACGCCGCCGACGCCCCGGTCAACTGGTGCCCGGGCCTGGGCACCGTGCTGGCCAACGAGGAGGTCACCGCCGACGGCCGCTCCGAGCGCGGCAACTTCCCGGTCTTCAAGTCGACGCTGCGCCAGTGGAACATGCGCATCACCGCCTACGCCGACCGGCTGGCCGACGACCTGGACACCGTCGACTGGCCCGAGGCCATCAAGCTGCAGCAGCGGAACTGGATCGGCCGCTCCGAGGGCGCCCGCATCGACTTCCAGGTGGGCGAGAAGGGCGACGGCGGCACGGTGACCGTCTTCACCACCCGCCAGGACACCCTGTTCGGCGCCACCTACATGGTGCTGGCCCCCGAGCACCACCTGGTCGACGCCGTCGTGCCCGACGCCTGGCCGGCCGACACCCGCGACGCCTGGACCGGCGGCCACGCCACCCCGGCCGAGGCCGTCGCCGCCTACCGCAAGCAGGCCGGCGCCAAGTCCGACGTCGAGCGGCAGGCCGAGGCCCGCGAGAAGACCGGCGTCTTCACCGGCGCCCGCGCCGTCAACCCCGCCACCGGCGAGCGGATCCCCGTCTTCATCGCCGACTACGTGCTCGTCGGCTACGGCACCGGCGCCATCATGGCCGTCCCGGCCCACGACAGCCGCGACTTCGCGTTCGCCCGTGCCTTCGACCTGCCCATCCGCTGCGTCGTCGAGCCGACGGACGGGCGCTCCGCGGACCCCGCCACCTGGGACGACGCGTTCGCCTCCCACGACGGCCGGCTGATCAACTCCGCGAGCGACGCCGTCTCCCTGGACGGGCTGACCGTGCCCGAGGCCAAGACCCGGATGAACGAGTGGCTGACCGCCGCCGGGCTGGGCGAGGGCACCGTCAACTACCGCCTGCGGGACTGGCTGTTCAGCCGCCAGCGGTACTGGGGCGAGCCCTTCCCGATCGTCTACGACGAGGACGGCATCGCGCACGCCCTGCCCGACTCGATGCTGCCGCTGGAACTGCCCGAGGTCGACGACTACTCGCCCCGCACCTTCGACCCGGACGACGCCGACACCCAGCCCGAGCCGCCGCTGGCGCGCAACGAGGAGTGGGTGAACGTCACCCTGGACCTGGGCGACGGGCCGAAGAGGTACCGGCGCGAGACCAACACCATGCCCAACTGGGCCGGCTCCTGCTGGTACCACCTGCGCTACCTGGACCCGCACAACGACCAGGCCCTGGTCGACCCGGAGTTGGAGCGCTACTGGATGGGCCCGCGCGACGGCCGGCCCACCGGCGGCGTCGACCTGTACGTCGGCGGCGCGGAGCACGCCGTACTGCACCTGCTGTACGCCCGCTTCTGGCACAAGGTGCTGTTCGACCTGGGCCACGTGTCCTCGGCCGAGCCGTACCACAAGCTGTTCAACCAGGGCATGATCCAGGCGTACGTCTACCGCGACGAGCGTGGCTTCCCGGTCCCGGCCGCCGAGGTCGAGGAGCGCGAGGACGGCTTCTGGTACGAGGGCGCCCGCGTCAGCCGCGAGCTGGGCAAGATCGGCAAGTCCCTGAAGAACGTCGTCTCGCCCGACGACATCTGCGCCACCTACGGCGCCGACACGCTGCGGCTGTACGAGATGGCGATGGGCCCGCTGGACGTCTCCCGCCCCTGGGAGACCCGGGCGGTCGTCGGCCAGTACCGGCTGCTGCAGCGGCTGTGGCGCAACGTGCTGGACGAGACGACGGGCGAGGTCACCGTCGTGGACGTCGAGCCCACCGAGGACACGCTGCGGGCCGTCCACAAGGCCGTCGACGGCGTCCGGCAGGACCTGGACGCGCTGCGCTTCAACACCGCCATCGCCAAGATCACCGAGCTGAACAACCACGTCACCAAGCTGGCCGAGGTGCCGCGCCAGGTCGCCGAGACCCTGGTGCTGCTGATCGCGCCGCTGGCCCCGCACGTCGCCGAGGAACTGTGGCAGCGGCTGGGCCACGACACCAGCGTCACCCGGGCCGACTTCCCCGTCGCCGACCCGGCCTACCTGGTCGACGAGACCGTCACCTGCGTCGTCCAGATCAGGGGCAAGGTACGGGCCAGGATCGAGGTCGAGCCGGCCATCGCCGAGGCCGACCTGGAGGCCAGGGCCCTGGCCGAGCCCGCCGTGGTGGCGGCGTTGGGCGGCGCCGGGATCCGCAAGGTCATCGTCCGGGCCCCGAAGCTGGTGAACATCGTCCCGGCCTGATCCCGGGGCGGTGGCCCTACCCTGGAGGGCGGAGGTGTGTCGGACATGGACATCCTGATCACTCTGCTCGGCCTGTCGTTCCTCGCCTTCCTGGTCGTCGCCGGGCTGGTGGTGTGGGGTGCGCGCGCGGTCGCCCGAAGAGCCGCGCACGCCCGCGACGACATCCGCCGCACCTTCACCGACGCCATGCTGAACGCGCGCGCCGCCCAGCCGGGCGCCGTCGGCGACGCG
The DNA here is from genome assembly GCF_031845425.1 of Streptomyces millisiae. Lineage (NCBI taxonomy): Bacteria > Bacillati > Actinomycetota > Actinomycetes > Kitasatosporales > Streptomycetaceae > Streptomyces > Streptomyces millisiae. The sequence goes on along the minus strand of NZ_JAVREM010000008.1, from coordinate 690 downwards.
GCGCGCACCCGCAGGGAGCTGCGCGCCGCCCTCGACAGCACGCGCGCCGCGCTGCGCGCCGACGCGTCGCTTGCCGAGGCGCGTGCCCTGTTCGAACAGCTCACCGGGCACGCGCAGCAGCTCGACCGGGAGCTGACGGCGCTGATGACCGGCGAACCGGACCGCGCCAGACTCGCGGCACGCCTCCCCGAACTCCGCACCCGCGCCGACCGGATCCGCCGCTCGGCCGACTCCCTCCGCTTCGCGGCCCAGGAACGGGCCCACCGCCACGACACGGAGGCGCTCGACGCGCTGCACGACCAGATCGACCTGGAGGCGAACGCCCTCCGCCACTGGACACCGGCACCGGCCCCCGAAGCACCCCCGCAGGCCACCCCACCGGGCCTCGACAAGGGCACACCCTCCTGACGTTTCGCTGGGCGCTTGGCGTTGGCCACCGGCTCGCAGGGCCCGGCTCGGCGGCTCCGCCGCCACGAGCCGGGCCCTGCGGCCGTGTCGGCCTGCGGCCGTGTCGGCCTGCGGCCGTGTCGGCCTGCGGCCGTGTCGGCCTGCGGCCGTGTCGGCCTGCGGCCGTGTCGGCCTGCGGCCGTGTCGGCCTGCGGCCGTGTCGGCCTGCGGCCGTGTCGGCCTGCGGCCGTGTCGGCCTGCGGCCGTGTCGGCCTGCGGCCGTGTCGGCCTGCGGCCGTGTCG
>NZ_JAVREM010000007.1:0-181789 GCF_031845425.1 Streptomyces millisiae | reverse complement strand
GGGGAAAACCGCGTGCCGCGGCCACAGGCGCCGCGGTCAGCCCGCGCCGGTCAGGCGCAAGGCGCCGCGGAGGTCGGCCGCCGTGCGGAAGTGGAGGCCGGTCATGCCGGCTTCGCGCGCGGCGAGGACGTTGGCCTCGGTGTCGTCCACGAAGAGGCAGCGCGCGGGCGGCACGCCCACCCGTTCGGCGGCCGTCGCGTAGACGCGTGGGTCCGGCTTGGCGAAGCCGAGGGCGCTGGTGTTGACGACGGCGTCGGCGATCTCGGCGAGGCCGAGCCTGGCCAGGTCGGCCTCCAGGCGGGTCGTCGCGTTGGACACCAGCGCCACCGGGATCACCCCGCGCAGCCCGGTGAGCAGCGCCACCACCTCGTCGTCGACCCGCGGCAGCACCGCGGACCAGGCGGCGACGGCCGCCGCGGCGCGCTCCGGCGAGCCGTGGGCGGCGGCCAGTTCGGCGACGACGGCCGCCCGCCACTGCTCGTCGGTGGTGCGGCCGGTGATCGCCGCCTCGGCCAGCGGGCCGGTCAGCGCCACCGCCGCCATGGCGCCGACGGGGAGGCCATTGGCCCGCTCGATCGCGTCGAGCGACGGCCAGTGCCGCAGCACCCCGTCGATGTCGCACAGCACGGCTTCGAACGGCGGAACGGTCATGGCCGGCGGCTCCCTTCACGGTGGACGGCGCCCGGGCCGGGCCCGGGAGAATCGTGGCATGGACACCATGACGCCCCAAGCCCTCGTCACCGCCCGGCTCGACCTCGAACCGCTGCGGGTGGCGCACGCCGAGGAGATGGCCGGCGTGCTGGCCGACCCGGCGCTGTACGCGTTCACCGGCGGTGAGCCGTTGGACGCCGTGGCGTTGCGGGCCCGCTACGCGCGGCTGGTGGCGGGGGCGCCGGAGCCGGGGGTCGGCTGGCTCAACTGGGTCGTCAGGGCCAGGGCGGAGGGCCGGTTGGCCGGCTGTGTGCAGGCGACGGTCACGGGCCGTCGGGCCGAGGTCGCGTGGGTGGTGGGCAGCGCCTGGCAGGGCCGCGGCATCGCGACCGAGGCGGCGCGGGCGCTGGTGGGGTGGCTGGAAGGGCGCGCGGTGCGCGAGGTGGTGGCGCACGTCCATCCCGCGCACGGCGCCTCGGCGGCGGTGGCCGCGGCGGCCGGCCTGGTGGCCACCGACGAGTGGTCGGACGGCGAGGTCCGCTGGCGACTCCGGTTCCCGACGGCTGGGCCGGCCGGGACCGTTCTGCCCGGTCCCCAAACACCCTTCGGCGCATCTTCACGCCTCGGGCACAAGTGGACGGCATCCGACCGGAATTCGCATGATGTCGGACATGGCACCAATCAGGGCGCTTAGCCGCCCATAGAGTTCGGCGCCCCCACGGCATCGAGGCGCCACGTAGTCCGATTACGCGAAAATCCCACAACTACTTGGCGGAGGATGTCGCACGTTCGCGACCGTCCACCCCGCCCGCACGCCCGGCCCCGGTACCCAGCGCTGGCCGGGACGGCGCGCGCCGTGTTTACATCCTCGCGCTGGCGGCAGTCGGCAGCACGGCGGCCGACACATTGCCCGTCGCCCGTGGGCGACAGGGGTGGCTGTCTAATCTCGCCGCGCATTCCAAGTGATGATGAGTGAAGGGAAACGCGCCTTGCGTAACGACCTTGAGACCCGTGAGATCGCCGACACCGAGCTGGACGCCGTCGCCGGCGGTGTGGCGGGCCTCGTCTCCGTCTCCGGTGGCCTGGTGGGCGCCCTGACCAGCGACGTGACCAGCGCCGTGGGCTCCCTGGAGACCGTCGGCTTCGTCCAGGGTGTCGCCGGCCAGGTGACCGGCCAGGTCTCCGGCATCACCGGCGTGAACGCGAACACCGGTGCCGTCACCGGTCTCGCCGGCATCTGAGCACGCACATCGTGAACCCCGGACCCCACACTTCCGGGGTTCACGGCTGAACCCGCGGATATCCATGGTTCTCCATGGATATCCGCGGCTCAGTCATCCCCGGGGCAGCTGAAGGAATGGCTCGTGCAGTTTCGCCAGAAAGCCCTCTCCAAACTGCAGTCGCCGGAGGAACTCGACCTGCCGGTGCGCCTCGCCCGCCCGCAGGGCCGGCTCGTCCTCGCCGTCACCTTCCTCGTGATGGTGGCCGCCGCCTACTGGGCCCTCACGGGCTCGGTCTCCGCCAGCCAGAGCGCCCCCGGCGTCCTCAGCGGCCCGGAGGGCGGATACGTGCTGGAGAGCCCGGTGACCGGCCAGGTCACCCGACTCCTCGCCGCCGAGGGCGACTCGCTCGCCCCCGGGGCACCACTGCTGCTGGTCGCGACCGACGAGGGCGACCAGGAGGTGGCCGCGGTGGCCGGCGGCCGGGTCACCACGCTGATCGCCCGGGAGGGCTCGGTCCTGACCGCGGGCGACGAGGTCGCCACCCTGGAGCACGAGCCGCAGGGGGACCAGCCACTGATCGCCGTCCTCTACCTGCCGGGTGACGGCGCCTCCGCCATCCCCGTCGGCGCCCGCGTCGACCTGGACGTCCAGTCCGCCCCCCGGGAGCAGTTCGGCGTGCTGCACGGCCGCGTCCAGGCGGTGGGCGGCGCGCAGACCCCGGAACAGCTCGCCGGCTTCCTCGGCGACGCCCAACTGGCGGCCTCCTTCGCCGAAGAGGGCAACCCGGTGCCGGTGGTCGTGGAGCTCGAAACCGCGGGCGACACCGAGTCCGGCTACCGGTGGTCGTCCGCCGAGGGGCCGCCGTTCGCCCTCGACTCCAGGACGCCCGTCACCGGCACCATCCGCCTCTCCGAGCAACGCCCCGTCGATTGGCTGCTTCCGTGACCGCCACCCAGGACACCTCCCCCCGCCTCCAGCCCGTCGGCGACCGCCGCCGGCCCGGCCCCGCGGAGTCCGGTGCCAGGGCCGACCGGCGCCGGCGGCGCGCGCCCCGCCGCGCCCCGCGCCGCACCCCGCGGCTGCGCGCCGCGCGGACCGTCCGCACCCCCACGGTGCTGCAGATGGAGGCGGTGGAGTGCGGCGCCGCCGCGCTGGCCATGGTGCTCGGCCACTTCGGCCGCCACGTGCCGCTTGAGGAGCTGCGCATCGCCTGCGGCGTCTCCCGGGACGGCTCGCGCGCCAGCAACCTGCTGAAGGCGGCCCGCCGGCACGGCCTCACCGCCAAGGGCATGCAGATGGACCTGGCCGCGCTGGCCGAGGTCAGGCCGCCGGCCATCCTGTTCTGGGAGTTCAACCACTACGTCGTCCTGGACGGCATGGGCCGCCGGTTCGGCCGCCGCGGCGCCTGGATCAACGACCCCGCCAAGGGCCGCCGGTTCGTGCCGATCGACGAGTTCGACACCAGTTTCACCGGCGTCGTGCTGGTCCTCGAACCCGGCGACGACTTCCGCCGCGGCGGCCGCAAGCCGGGCATTCTGCGGGCCATGCCCGGCCGGCTGCGCGGCATGTCGGGCACGATGCTCGCCATCGTCCTGGCGAGCCTGCTGCTGGTGGTCGCCGGCGCCACCGTGCCGGCGCTCAGCCGCACCTACGTCGACCTGTTCCTGATCGGCGGCCAGACCTCCCAACTCGGCGTGCTGTTCGCGGCGATGGCCACCACCCTGGCGGTCACCGCCACGCTCACCGCCGTCCAGCAGGCCAACCTGCTGCGGGGCCGCGTCATCTCCGCGACCCTGGGCAGCGCCCGCTTCCTGCGCCATCTGCTGCGGCTGCCCGTCAGCTTCTACGCCCAGCGCAACGCGGCCGACCTGGTGCAGCGGCTGGAGTCCAACGACACGGTCTCGGACGTCCTCGCCCGCGACCTGGCCGCCGCCGGCGTGGACGCCGTGGTGGTGCTGCTCTACGCGGTGCTGCTGTGGAGCTACGACCCCAACCTCACCGTCCTCGGCGTGCTGGTCGCGCTGCTGAACATCGTCGCCATGCGGATCGTGATCGGGCTGCGGTCGACCGGCACCCAGCGGCTGCGGGCGGACAGCGCCCGGCTGACCAACACCTCCTACAGCGGCCTCACCCTCATCGAGACGCTGAAGGCCACCGGCGGCGAGGACGGCTTCTTCCGCCGCTGGGCCGGCCAGCACGCCGCCACCCTGGAGGTGCAGCAGCGGCTCGGCGTGCCCAGCGCCTGGCTGGCCGTCGTCGCGCCGACGCTGGCCGCGCTCAACAGCGCGCTGATCCTCACCGTCGGCGGTCTGCGGGCCGTGGAGGGACACCTGACGGTCGGTCTGCTGGTCGCCTTCCAGGCCCTGGTCACCAGCTTCACCGCGCCCATCACCCGGCTCAACGGCGTGGCCGGCCGGCTCCAGGACTTCGCCGCCGACGTGGCGCGGCTGAAGGACGTCGAGAACTTCCCGGTGGACCCCGTCTACGCCCGGCGCGAGCCCGCGCCGAGCACCCGCCGCCTCACCGGGCTCGTCGAGCTGGACGGGGTGACCTTCGGCTACAGCCCGCTCGACCCGCCGCTGCTGAAGGACTTCTCGCTCACGGTGCGCCCCGGGCAGCAGGTCGCGCTGGTGGGCGGCTCGGGCAGCGGCAAGTCCACCGTCTCCCGGCTGCTGGCCGGCCTCTACACCCCGTGGAGCGGCGTCATCCGTATCGACGGCACGCCGCTCGGCGAGATCCCGCGCGGCGCGCTCGCCGCCTCCGTCTCCTTCGTCGACCAGGACGTGTTCCTGTTCGCCGGCACGGTTCGCGACAACGTCGCGCTGTGGGACCCGTCCATCCCCGACGACGCCGTCATCGAGGCGCTGCGGGACGCCGCCGTCTACGACGACGTGGTGGCCCGCCGGCCCGGCGGCATCCACAGCCGCGTCGAGCAGGACGGCCAGAACTTCTCCGGCGGCCAGCGGCAGCGCCTCGAACTGGCCAGGGCGCTGGTGCGCCGCCCCAGCGTGCTGGTGCTCGACGAGGTGACCAGCGCGCTGGACGCGGTCACCGAGCAGACCATCATCGACAACCTGCGGCGCCGCGGCTGCGCCTGCGTCGTCATCGCCCACCGGCTGAGCACGGTGCGGGACAGCGACGAGATCCTGGTGCTGCACCGCGGCACGGTGGTCGAGCGCGGCCGGCACGAGCGGCTGCTCGCCAACGGCGGCCCGTACGCCGCGCTGGTCAGGGAGCGCTGAGTGACGGCCCCGCATCCCGCTCCCGACGCCGCCGGCACCGGCGGCCACCCCGTCGTCCCCCCGGGCGCGGCGCCCGGGCCCGACCCGGTGCTGGCCGCCATCGGCGCGCTCGGCACCCGGGTCCAGCACGCCGGCACGGGCGGCGACCTGTCCCTCGAAGGGCCGCTGGTGCTGTGGCTGGTGGCGGACGGCGCCCTCGACCTGTTCGCGGTCGACGCCGCCCAGCGGGGCCCGCGCCACTTCCTCGGCCGGCTGCCCGCCGGCACGCTGCTGCTCGGCCCGGCGCCGGGCCCCTCCCACACCCTGATCGCCAGGGCGCTGCCCGGCTGCCAGTTGCACCGCGTCGAGCTGCGCGAGCTGCACCAGGCGGGGTACGAGGCGGCCTACCACGCGGGCGGCGGCTGGCCGAGCCCGCTGGAGGAGGCATTCGCGCAGGGCGTGGGCCGGGGCCTGCGGGTGCTCTACCAGGCGCCGCTCGGCGGCTCGGAGGACGACGTGCTGTGGCCGTCGATCCCGCCCGGCAGCGTCCAGTACGGCGCCGCCTACGACATGGCCGCCGCCGGCGCGCTGCTCATCGACCCGGGCGTCTGGCAGGGCATGGTCGACCAGCAGCGCCGGCTGCTGAACGTCCTGGACGGCTGGATCAGCGAACTCGAACGGGCCCACGAGGACCGGACGGCCGCCGGCATCGAGGCCGGCGAGGCGGCCCGCACCGAGGCGAACGAGACGCTGCTGGCCGCCATCGGCCGCGACCGGGGCACCGGGCACCGGCACGCCGACGCGACGCTCGCCGCCTGCCGCCTGGTCGCGGCCGAGGCCGGCGTCACCCTCACCAGCCGGCCGGGGGTCGGGGCCGCCGCGGAGGAGGACGCCGACCCGGTGGAGGCGATCGCCGTCGCCTCCCGGGTCCGCACCCGGCAGGTCAGGCTGTCCGGCGCCTGGTGGCGCGAGGACAGCGGGCCACTGGTGGGCCGGCGCGCCGGGGACGGCGCGCCGGTCGCCCTGCTGTGGCGCCGCGGCCGCTACGCCGTCGTCGATCCCGAGACCGGCGACCGGCAGCCCGTCGACCGGGCGGCGGCGGCCGAACTCGACTCGCACGCCGTGATGTTCTACCGCCCGCTGCCCGACCGGCCGCTCGGACTGCTCGGTCTGGTGCGGTTCAGCCTGCGCGGCACCCGCGGCGAGCTGCGGAGCCTGGCGATCGGCGGGCTGGTCGCCGCCGGCCTCGGCGCCCTGGTGCCCATCGCGACCGGCCGGGTACTCGGCGCGTACGTGCCACAGGGCGAGACCGGCCTCATCGTGCAGGCCGGCGTGGCGATCATCACGCTCAGCGTGGTCTCGGCCGTCTTCATGCTGCTGCAGAACACCGCCATCCTCCGTCTTGAGGGCCGGGTCGAGGCCACCCTGCAACCCGCCGTCTGGGACCGGCTGCTGCGGCTGCCCGCCACCTTCTTCGCCGGCCGCTCCACCGGCGAGCTGGCCAGCGCCGCCATGGGCATCAGCGCCATCCGCCGGGTGCTGTCCGGAATCGGCTCGGTCTGCCTCCAGGCGACCACCGTGGGCGCGGCCAACCTGGTGCTGCTGCTGGTCTACAGCGTGCCGCTGGCGCTGGCCGCGCTCGCCATGCTGCTCACCGTCGCGGCCGTCTTCCTCGTCCTGGGGCTGTGGCAACTCCGGTACCAGCGGCGGCTGATCACCATCGGCAACCGGCTCAACAACCAGGCGTTCCAGACCCTGCGCGCGCTCCCCAAGCTGCGCGTGGCCGCCGCCGAGAGCTTCGCCTACGCCGCCTGGGCACGGGAGTTCGCCCGCACCAGGGACCTCCAGCAGCGCGCGGGCCGGATCGCCAACGCCATCACGGTGCTCAACGCCCTCTGTCTGCCGCTGAGCACGCTCACGATGTTCATGCTGCTGGCGGGCCCGGCGCGCGGCTCCATGTCGGCCGCCGAGTTCCTCACCTTCCACACGGCCGTCACCATGCTGCTGTCGTCGGTCACCCAGCTGACCGGCGCGCTGTTGTCGGCCGCCGCCGTGCTCCCGATGTTCGAGAAGGTCAGGCCGATCCTCCGCGAGCTCCCCGAGGTGACCGGCGCCAGCACCCGCCCGGCCACCCTGGGCGGCCGGATCGAGGCCCGTGGCGTCTCCTACCGCTACGCCGAGGGCGCCCCGCTGGTCCTGGACGACGTCAGCTTCGAGGCGCGGCCCGGCGAGTTCGTGGCGATCGTCGGCCCGAGCGGCTGCGGCAAGTCGACGCTGCTGCGGCTGCTCATCGGCTTCGACCAGCCGCTGACCGGCAGCGTCCGCTACGACGGCCAGGAGCTCGCGGCCCTCGACCGGGCGGCGGTGCGCCGGCAGTGCGGGGTGGTGCTGCAGAACGCCCAGCCGCTCACCGGCTCCATCCTGGACTGCATCCGCGGCACCGGCTCGCACACGCTGGAGGAGGCGTGGGAGGCGGCCGCGCTCGCCGGCCTCGCCGAGGACATCAAGGCCATGCCGATGGGCATGCACACCATGCTCTCGGACGGCGGCGGCACCGTCTCGGGCGGCCAGCGGCAGCGCCTGATGATCGCCCAGGCCCTGGTCCGCAGGCCGCGGATCCTCTTCTTCGACGAGGCCACCAGCGCGCTGGACAACGAGGCGCAGCGCGCGGTGATCGCGGCCACCAGGGCGCTGCGCGCCACCCGGATCGTGATCGCCCACCGGCTCTCCACCGTCATGGACGCGGACCGGGTGATCGTCATGTCGGAGGGCCGGATCGTCCAGCAGGGCCCGCCCGCCGCGCTGTTGGCCGACCCGACCGGGCTCTTCCACGAGTTGGCGCGCCGCCAGGTCGGCTGAGACGGCCGTGGCGACGGTGACGAGTGAGACGGCGGAAACGGGACAGGGGAGCACCATGTCAGACCAGCACCGGCCGCACGACGCGACCGACGACACCGTTCTCCTCGCCCGGGCGCGCGGCGGTGACAGCGCCGCCTTCGCGGAGCTGTACCGCCGGCACGCGGGCCCGGTCCGGCTGCACGCGCGCGGCGCCGGACTCACCCCGCAGGCGGCCGACGACGTGACCGGCGAGGCGTTCGCCCGCACCCTGAAGGCGGTGCGCGAGGGCGGCGGGCCCCGCTCGTCGGTGCGCGGCTACCTGCTGGCCATGGTGCGGCGGATGGCCGCGGGCCGCCGCGCCCCCGCCCCGCTCCCCTCCGACCTCCCCTCGCCGCTGCCCTCGGCCGAGTCGCAGGCGTTGCACCGGGCCGAACGGGTCATGCTGGCCGAGGCGTTCGCCACCCTGCCGGAGCGCTGGCGCGAGGTGCTGTGGCGCACCGCCGTGGAGGGGCAGCCACTGGCCGAGGTGGGCCGCGACCTGGGGCTCACCAAGAACGCCACGGCCGTGCTGGCCTTCCGGGCCCGCGAGGGGCTGCGGCAGGCCTACCTCCAGGCGCACGTCAGCGACGCGCTCACCGACCAGCGGGAGTGCCGCAGGTACTCCCGCAGGCTCGGCTCGTTCATCCGCGGCTCGGCCGCGGCGCGCGGGCTGCGGCAGCACCTGGACGGCTGCGACCGCTGCCGGGCCGCCTACCTGGAGCTGGTGGACGTCAACGCGGCGCTCCGTGGCCTGCTGCCGGTCGCCGCGGCCGGCCTGGTCGCGCGGGTGGCGCCCTGGTCGGCGCTGCCGGCCTGGTCGGCCGGGGGCGCGGCCGGCAAGGTGGCGATCGCCGCCACCTTCGCCCTGGTCGTCGGCCCCGCGGTCCCCGCCGTGGGCGACGAGCCGCCCACCGCCCCCGACGACCGCCGGCCCCCCGTCGCCGCCCCGGAACCGACCGCGGAGCCCGAGCCCGCACCCCCGTCCCCCACCGCCACGCCGACGGACCCGGCGCCGGCCGCTACCGGCCCGTCCGCCACCCCCTCGCCGTCGCCGACCTCCCCCAGCTCGGAGCCCACCGGCCTCACCGGCCTCCTCTGCCTCATCGGAGGCACCGCCCCCACGCTGCTCTCCCACCCCGACTGCCCGCCCTCCCCCACGGCGGACGTCACGGTCCCCGACCTGCTGCCGACCCCGACCGAGGTCCCCACCCCCGCGCTGCCCGAGCGGGAACGAGAGCCGGAGCCGGAGCCCGAGACGGATCCGCCGTCCCTGTCGGAACTGCTCCCGGACGGCGCGCCCACCGGCTAGGGCCGCCCAGGCTCAGGGCACCAGCAGGGTCTTGCCCACCACGCTCCGCGCCTCGATCGCCGCGTGTGCCTCGGCGGCCCGCTCCAGCGGGAGGCGGCGGGCGATCAGCGGGCGGATCCGGCCCGCGGCCGCCTCGTCCAGGACCCTGGCGGTCAGCTCCCTGAGCTTCTCCGGGGTGAACTGCACCCGTTCGATGCCGGTGAGCCGGATGCCGCGGCGCGCCAGCTCCGCCGGGTCGTGGACGGAGAACCCGCCGCTCGGCGCCCCGTACGCGGCCACCCGGGCGCCGTCGGCGGCGGCCCGCAGCGCGCTCGCGCCGAGTTCGCCGCCCACCCCCTCGAAGATCACGTCGGCGTGGAGGCCGTCGAGCCAGCCGGGTTCGGAGTAGTCGACGACGGCGTCGGCGCCGAGGTCGCGCACGGCGTCCAGCTTGCGCCTGCCGCGGGCGGCGCCCGTGACCCGGGCGCCGGCCGCCTTCGCCCACTGGACCAGCAGGCTGCTGGCGCCACCGGCGGCGGGCAGGACCAGGACCGACTCCCCCGGCCGTACGGCGGCGTCGGTGAACAGGCCGAGGGCGGTCGGGCCGTCGTGCATCAGCGCGGCGGCCGTGTCCGCGTCGAGGCCCGGCGGGAGCGGGATGAGGGCCTCGGCCGGGGCCAGGGCCTGCTCGGCGTAGCCGCCGCCGCGGTGGGTGTGCGCGGCGACCGCGCGGCCGGCCCAGGACGGCTCCACGCCCGCGCCGGTGGCGGTGACGACGCCGGCCACCGCGCCGCCGGGGACGTACGGCGGAACGACGCCCCACCAGTCGGCGTTCCAGCCGGCGCGGATCTGGGTCTCCACGAAGATGGTGTCCGCGGCGGCGACCCGGATCACCACCTCGCCGGGGCCGGGGACCGGGTCCGGTAGCTCCCTGGCCTCGATCACCTCGGGCCCGCCGAACCTCGTCACCTGTGCCACGCGCATCGTGCCGTCTCCCTGTGTCGGTGCTGGTGGGACCAGGCTCGGACATCAAGCGCGGTTGAGGTCAAGGCCCAGCCGGCCAGGTCACCCGGACAGGTCCCGGGGGCGGGCGAAGGTCCGCCGGTGCAGCAGGGCCAGCCGGTCGCCCAACTCCTCCCGTGACCAGCCGCGTTCGTCGAGCAGCGCGGACACCAGGTCGGAGGAGACCAGCGAGCGCATCATGTCGGCCGCCGTCTCCACCGTCCACGGCTCCGCCAGCCGCCGCTCGGCTGCGAGCCATTCGGCCAGTCGCCGGCAGTGCGCCAGCTGCGAGGCGGCGGCGCGCGCGTAGTGCCGGGCGGCGTCGGGGTCGTGCGCCCTGACCCGCCGCACGGCCTCGTCCACGGCCAGCACCCGCGGGTGGTACCTGGCCAGGTGGCGGGCCCACTCGTCGAGCCCGGCCACCGCGTCCGGGGCCCGCCACACCCGGTCGACCGACGCGTGCAGCCCCTCCTCGCCCGCCACATGGTCGAAGAGCGCCGTCACCAGCTCCGTGCGGGAGGCGAAGTGCAGGTAGATCCCGCGCCGGGAGACGCCCACCCGCTCGGCGACCGCCGTCATGGTCAGGGCCTCAAGGCCGCTCTCCTCCAGCAGCGCGCGGGCCGCCGCCAGGATCGCCGAGCGGGTCCGCCGCCCGCGGGCGTTGCGTGGGACGTCGATGGGCCTGGTCATGCGGAACACCCTTGCACAGAACTACACGCCATGTGTACTTTCTGGAAGTGCACACACCGTGCACTTCTCTGCCGCTTCCTGGGAGCCGCCACCGTGAGCCACACCGTCGAAGCCCGCCCCGAGCCGGTCGCCCTCGACCCGGCGAGCACCGCCGTGCTCGTGGTCGACATGCAGAACGACTTCGCCGCGGCCGGCGGCGGCGTCGACCTCGGCGGCGGCGACATCTCCCTCATCAGGGCGACGATCGCCCCCGTCGCCCGGGTGCTGTCCGCCGCCCGGGGCGCCGGGCTGCCGGTGGTGTACCTCCAGCACGGCTACCTGCCCGACCTCTCCGACCTCGGCCCCGAGGACAGCAAGAACCGGCTCGTCCACACCTCCGTGGGCCGCACCGTCACCGCCCCCGACGGCACCGAGGGCCGGGTGCTGGTCAGGGACACCTGGAACACCCGGATCCTCCCCGAGCTCAGCCCCGAGCCGGCCGACCTGGTGATCGGCAAGAACCGCTTCAGCGGCTTCCACGACACCGAACTGGACCCGACCCTGCGCCGCCTCGGCGTCCGTACCCTGGTCGTCACCGGCTGCACCACCAGCGTCTGCGTGGAATCCACGGTCCGGGACGCCATGTTCCGCGACTACCGCCCGATCGTCCTCTCCGACTGCGTCGCCGAGATCCAGGGCCCCGCGCACCACGAGTCGACCCTGACCCTGATCGAACGCCTCTTCGGCTGGGTCACCGACTCGACCGCCCTCCTCCGTGTGCTCGGCGCGCGGCCCACGCCTCACGTGCCCCCGATCACCGCTGGTCAGGACGCTCAGGAGGCCGCCGCGGACGCTCGGCGGTAGCGTGAAAAGAGGGAAGGACCGGAAGCCCAGGGAGCGTGCGGATGCCCAGGCAGCGCGGCGAACCGCGTCCCGGAGCCGAGGAGCTGCTGCACACCCTGTCGCGGCTCGCCGGTGAGGTGCTGGCGCGCACCAAGCTCCAGCAGGCCCGGGCCGAACTGGCCATCGCCCTGCAGCGCACCATGCTGCCCGACGAGTTGCCTGAGGCTCCCGGGCTGCGTACCGCCGCCCGGTACACCCCCGCCCGCGAAGGTCTCGACGTCGGCGGCGACTGGTACGACGCGTTCCCCATGCCGGGCGGCGCGATCGGCATCGTGATCGGGGACGTCCAGGGCCACGACGTGGACGCCGCCGCCTTCGTGGGACAGGTCCGCACCGGTCTGCGCGTCGTCGCCGGCATCACCAGCGACCCGGGCGAGATCCTGGCGCGCGTCAACGACCTGCTGGTCTCGCTGGAGCCCGATCTCTTCGTGACCTGCTCCTTCTACCGTTACGACCCGGCCACGGGCGAGCTGGCCGACGCCCGCGCCGGGCACGTGCCCACGATCAGGGCCCAACCCGGCGGGCACTCCGAGGTGCTGCTGGACGCCGGCGGTCTGCCACTCGGCGTCTTCGCCGGCCAGGAGTACCCGGTCACCCGGCGGCGACTGACCACGCCCGGTGTCTTCGTCCTGCTGACCGACGGCGTCGTGGAGGGCCCGGACTTCCCCCTCGGCCGCGGCCTGGAACGCGTCGCCCGGCTGGCCAGGGCGGAGGTCGGAGCCGACCCGGACGTGCTCGCCGCCCATGTCCTGGCCGTCGCCGACCTGACGGGGCACAGCGACGACGCCGCCGTGCTCGTCGTGTCCCACGAAGGGACCTGACGGCATGTCGACCGCGGCATCGGGCGGTCACCGCCTCCGGCACCACCGCGACCTCGTGCTGCTCAACCTCGCCATCGCCGGGGCCTACTACGCCGCCGCCCGGCTCGGGCTGCTGCAGCAGTTGGTGAACGGCCAGGTCACGCCGCTGTGGCCGCCGACCGGCATCGCCCTGGCGTCCCTGCTGTTCTGGGGCCCACGGGTCTGTCCCGCGATCGCGGTCGCCGCGTTCGCCGTGAACATCGGGCCCGATCCCTCCCCGCTCGTCGCCGCGGGGATCTCGGTGGGCAACACCGCGGCACCGCTGGCCGCCTACCTCGTGCTGCGCCGCGTCGGCTTCCGCACCCGTCTCGACCGGCTGCGCGACGCCCTCGCCCTGGTGTTCCTCGGCGCGCTGGGCGGCATGCTGATCAGCGCGACCGTGGGCACCGGCGTCCTGGTGCTCTCCGACGCCCTCGCGGCGCGGGACTTCTGGTCCGCCTGGTCGGTGTGGTGGACCGGCGACGCCATGGGCGTGCTCATCGTCGCGCCCTGCGTCCTCGTCCTGCACGGGGCACGCTGGCCACCGCTGCCGTCCGCGCTCCGGTGGCTCGAGGCCGGGGCGATGCTGCTCGGGGTCGCGGCCGTGACCGTCTTCTCCACCCGCAGCGACCTGCACGTGCTGTTCCTCGTCGGGCCCTTCCTGATCTGGGCGGCGTTCCGCTTCCGGCTCGCCGGCGCCGCGCCGTGCGCACTGGTGGTGTCCGTGCTCGCGATCGACGCGGCGGCGGACGACACGGGCCCCTTCGAGGGGCATCAGCTCGCCGCCCAGATGTTCACCCTCCAGGCGTTCAACGGCACCACGGCGCTGACGGCGCTGCTGCTCTCCGCCCTGATCACGGAACGGAACAACACGCAGCGACAGATCGCGCGGGTGTGTCGGGAGCTCACCGACACGGTGGCCGCACTCTCGCCGCGCGAACCCGGCTGAGGGCGCGCGCCGAACGGCGTGCCGGCCACCGTTCCGGCCTCGGGGGCCACGGTGGGTTCGCCTCGGCGGGACCGCACTAGAGTGCCACCGTGACCTCCCTGCCGGCAGACCCGTCCGCACCGCTCGGCGAAGACGACCGCGACTCGGCCGTCCGGCGCCTCCAGGAGGCGTACGCCGAAGGCCACGTCCCGCACGAGGAGATGGACGGGCTGCTCCACCAGGTGCTCACCGCCACCACGCATGGCGAGTTGGCCGCGGCGCTGGCCTCACTCCCGGCGGAGAAGCCGGCCGGCACGTCGACGATCGCCGCGGCCGGCGGGCGGATCACGCGGCGCGGCGAGTGGCGGGTGCCCCGGACCCTCAGGGTGGCGTCCGCGTACGGGAGCGTGCGCCTGGACCTGTCCCGGGCCGTCTTCGAACATCCGGTGGTCGACATCGAGTTGGAGGTCGGCACCGGCAGCGCCAGGATCACGGTGCCGCGCGACGCGGTCGTCGACCTCGACGCGCTGCGGACCGGGTGGAAGGACTCGCGCTACAAGCCCCGGCGGCCCTCGCGCCCCGGCGGGCCCACGATCCGGATCTCCGGGGTCATGGGCTTCGGGCGCCTGACGATCCGCCACGCCCGGCGGTGACGCCGCGGTCCGCGATGAGTTCCGGCCGGGTCGCGGGTCTGCCCTGGTGACCGCCGTGGGGCGGCGTCCGACGCCGCCCCGGCACGAGAACACCACGGAGGACACCATGACCGCCGCACCGCCCGGCCGCCCGCCCGTCGTCGACCTGGCCACCTGGCAGGCCGCCAGGGACGAGCTGCTGGTCCGCGAGAAGGCCCACACCCACGAGGGCGACGCCATCGCCGCGGCCCGCCGCCGACTGCCGATGGTCGAGTTCGACGGCACGGTCGAGGTCGTCGGCCCCGAGGGACCGGTCCCGTTCCTCGACCTGTTCCAGGGCCGCGACGAGCTCGTGGTCTACCAGCACATGTGGTACGACGGGGCGCCGCACCAGGGGCAGTGCGAGGGGTGCACCACCGCGGCCTGGCACCTGCGGGACGCCGTCTACCTGAACGCCCGCGGCGTCTCGTTCGCCGTGCTGACCACCGGCCGTTGGGACGAGGTGGCCTCCTTCGTCGAGTTCATGGGCTACACCCAGCCCTGGTACTCGGTGCGGGACGTGCCCGCGCCGGTCGGCGGGGAGATGGGCCACCTGACCTGCTTCCTGCGCGACGGCGACCGGGTGTTCCTCACCTACTCCACGACGGGCCGCGGCAACGAGCCGGTCAACGGCTCCCTCAGCCTGCTCGACATGACGCCCTACGGCCGCGGCGAGGCGTGGGAGGACAAGCCGGAGGGCTGGCCCGAGGGACACGCCCCGTGCTGGTACTGGCGCACGGACGCGGCGGGGAACGCCACCTGGGGCCCGACCAGCCGCCCCGTGCCGCAGTGGACCCGCCCCGGCGCGACCCCGGTGGAGACCCTCGGCCGGCACGGCCCCCACCACTGACGCCGCGGGACCGGCGTCAGGCGTCCCGGCGTCGGTCCCTTCGCTCGGGGAGCCGCTCGAAGCCGGCCGAGGCGTAGGTGGCGACGCCGCCGACGTTGGAGCTCGGGGTGCAGACGAGCGCGCTCGACGCGCCCAGCTCCCGGAGCTCGGCCGCCGCGGCGAGGGTGATCGCCCTGCCGTGGCCCCGACCGCGGTGTTCCCGGTGCACCCCCATCGGCTCCAGCACCCCGGGCCGCCCGGGGCCGGCCGCCCAGACCGTCACCACGGCCACCGCGGCGCCCCGGTCGTCGTATGCGACCAGACACCTGGCGTCGGCGTACGGCGATCCGGCCGCCATCGCGTGCCAACGCCCAGCCGTGAACGTCGACCCGTCGAACGACGCCCGCAGCACGTCGGCCCACACCGCCGCCCGCCCGGCACCGATCGCCTCGACCCGCACGCCCGAGTCCGCCACCGGCTCACCGAGGTCGCGGCGCAGCGGCGTCCACGGCTCGTCCTCGGGCCAGCCGTCCTCGCCCAGCAGGTCGTGGACCAGGGCGCCAGGGGGCGCCTCGACGTACGCCTTCCCCGCCGGCAGCACGCCGCGCTCCGGGTCGGTGGCGTCCTCGACCAGTCGCCGCGCCAGCTCCTCGTCCCGCCGGGCGTCCGGGGCCGTCGTCAGCCGCAGCAGCTCGGGGCCGTCGAGCAGCCCGACGGCGAGGATCCGCCCGTCCCGGCTCCAGGTCCTGACCGCCGCGGCCGTCGTCTCCGCGCCGAACCGCCAGAACCAGCCGAGGTCCCCCGGGTGCAGCTGCGTCGGCGCCCCCTCGGACTGCCACTCCCGCAGCGCGCCCACGACCTCGCTCAACCGGTCGGCCGCCGGCCTGCCCAACACGATCGTCATGCCGCAGAGCACACACCACGGCGCCGACGCTCCGCACCTGGTTTCCGACGTCAGTCGACGCGCGCGCAGAGGTCGTCGACGGTGCCGGCGGCCAAGGTCACTTCCTTGAAGCCGCCGGGGTCGATCTCCATGGTGTAGGCGCCGTCGATGACGTAGATGCCACGCGGCAGGTTGCCGCCGTGCTCCGCGAAGCCGACCAGCACCGGGCCGAGCACCCGCCAGGTCTGTGCCCCGTCGGCGTGGTAGGTGACGACCGCCGTGCCGCTCGCGTCCGCGTCGTGGGCGGCGCCGGTGTCGGCGTTGGTGACGCGGACGACCAGGTCACCCCGGTAGGCCACGCGCCGGGGCGAGCCGTCCTGGTGCGTGTCGAGGACCAGTCGCTCGACCTCGTCCACCACGGGCGTGCCGCTCACGGGGAAGTCACAGCGCGCGCCGGCCGCCATCTCCCACGGCGCGGAGGGCGCCGGCTCCCAGCCGGCGGCTGGCCGCGGGTCCGCGGCGGCGGTGGTGGCGGGGACCGCGGTGGCAAGGGCAAGGGCAAGGCTGGAAACGAGAGTTGCTCGCACGGTCGTCCTCCTCGGCGCGGCCCGGTCGCAGGCACCGATGGTAGGGCCGCACCGGGACCCTGCCTACCGGTCGAGGCCCTCGGGGTGCGGGCCGCCGGGTGGCGTAACCCGGCTTGCCCGGCGCGGCGGGCTCGGCGTCGATGGCCCCATGGACCTCCCGATCCTCCCGCTGGCCGTGACGATGATGGCGGGCCCGCAGCTCGTCTCCTCGGTGATCCTGGTGACGACCCCGCGCGCCGTCCGGGTGTCGCTCGCCTTCCTGGCCGGCGTCGCGATCGCCGTGGCGGTGGGGGTGACGGCGATGTTCTTCGTCGCCGCGGCGTTCGGCGGCGCGGTGGGGCTCGGCAGCGAGTCGGACCGGGGCTCGGCCGGCAACGTCGTCAAGTACGTCCTGGTGGGGCTGCTCGTGCTGCTCGCGCTGCGGAACTGGCGGGGGCGGGCCACGGCCGAGCCGCCGAAGTGGCTCGGCGCGCTGATGGACGCCGGCCCCGGCCGGGCCTTCCGCACCGGGCTGCTGGTGATCCTGCTGATGCCGTCCGACCTGATCGTCCTGCTGACGGTCGGGGTGCACCTGCGGCAGACCCACGCCACCCCGCTGGCCGCGCTGCCGTTCTGGGCGCTGACCGTGCTGATCGCGGCGCTGCCGCTGCTCGCGCTGCTGCTGTTCCACCGCCGCGCCGCGACCGCGATGCCCAGAGTGCGGGAGTGGATGAACACCCACAGCTGGCTGATCAACATCGCCGTCTGTGTGCTGTTCGTCCTGATCATCCTGTCGGGTGCGTGACCGCCCCTGAGCCGGCCTCGGCGGCGGCGACGTTCTCCTTGACCCGCAGGAAGCTGTCCGGGCTGACGGAGACGGAGTCGATGCCCGCCTCCACCAGCAGTCGGGCGAAGTCCGGGTCGTCGCTCGGGCGTTGCCCGCACAGCCCGACCGGCCGGTGGCCGGCGTGGGCGGCGTCGACCAGGGTCCTGATGCTGTCGGTGACGGCCGGGTCGCGCTCGTCGAACAGCTCGGCCAGCTGCTCGGAGTCCCGGTCGACGCCCAGGGTGAGCTGGGTGAGGTCGTTGCTGCCGATGGAGAAGCCGTCGAAGCGCTCGGCGAACGCCCGGGCGAGCACGATGTTGGAGGGGATCTCGGCCATCACATAGGTCTCCAGGCCGCCCAGGCCCCGGATCAGCCCGTGGTCCGCCATGGTCGCCAGCACCCGGTCGGCCTCGCCCAGGGTGCGGCAGAACGGGATCATCACGACGGCGTTGGTGAGGCCGATGTCGTCCCTGACCCGGGCGACGGCCCGGCATTCGAGGCCGAAGCCCTCGCGGTAGTCCTCGTGGTAGTAGCGGCTGGCGCCGCGCCAGCCCAGCATCGGGTTGCCCTCGGTGGGCTCGAACGGCAGGCCGCCGATGAGCCGGGCGTACTCGTTGGTCTTGAAGTCGCTCATCCGCACGATGACGGGCCGCGGCCACCAGGCGGCCGCGATGCGGGCGATGCCCTGGGCCAGCCGGTCGACGAAGAAGGCGGACTTGTCCTCGTACCCTGCCGTCAGTTCGGCGATCTCCCGCTTGGTGGTCGGGTCGGCGAGCTCGTCGTAGCGGAGCAGCGCCATCGGGTGGACGCCGATGTGGTTGGCGACGACGAACTCCATCCGGGCCAGGCCGACCCCGTCGGCGGGCAGCCGCCACCAGCGGAACGCGGCGGCCGGGTTGGCGATGTTGAGCATCACCCGGGTCCGCGTCTCGGGCACCCGCGTCAGGTCGAGGTCGCGTTCCTCGTACTCCAGGACGCCGTCGTAGACGGCGCCGCGCTCGCCCTCGGCGCAGGAGACGGTGACCCGGCGGTCCTCGGACAGGGTCGCGGTCGCGTCCCCGGCGCCGACGACCGCGGGCACGCCGAGCTCCCGGCTGACGATGGCGGCGTGCGAGGTCCGCCCGCCGTGGTCGGTGACGATGGCCGCGGCCCGCTGCATCACCGGCTCCCAGTCGGGATCGGTGGCGCTGGCGACCAGCACGGCGCCGTCCTCGAACCGGTCGGCCTCGGCCGGGCTGTTCAGCTTGCGGACCGGTCCCGCGGCGATGGCGTCGCCGATCGCGAGGCCGCTGACCAGGCGCTCGCCGCCCGGCTCGGTGAGCCGGTAGGAGCGCAGGGTGGCGGCCTGCCTGCGGGCCTGCACGGTCTCCGGGCGGGCCTGGACGACGTGCAGCTCGCCGGTGTCGCCGTCCTTGGCCCACTCGATGTCCATGGGCCGGCCGTAGTGCTCCTCGATCACCTCTCCCCAGCGGGCCAGCTGGAGGAGTTCCTGGTCGTCGAGGACCAGCGCCCGGCGCTCCGCGTCGGAGGTCTCCACCGTCCTGGTCGGGGAGTCCCCGGAGTCGCCCGAGTAGACGATCTTGGTCTGCTTGCCGCCGACCCGCCTGGCGATCACCGGGCTGAGGTCCGTCTTGTGCAGGAACGGCTTGAAGACCTCGTACTCGTCGGGGTCCACCGCCCCCGAGACGACGGACTCGCCGAGCCCGAAGGCGGCGTTGACCAGCACCACGCGCGGGAAGCCGCTGTCGGTGTCCAGGGTGAACATCACCCCGGCGCCGGCGCGGTCCGCGCGCACCATCTGCTGCACGCCCACGGACAGCGCCACCCGCAGGTGGTCGACGCGCTGGTGCTCCCGGTAGCTGATGGCCCGGTCCGTGAACAGCGAGGCGCAGCAGCGGCGGCAGGCGTCCACCACGGCGTCCTCGCCGGTGACGCCGAGGAACGTCTCCTGCTGGCCGGCGAAGCTGGCCTCCGGCAGGTCCTCGGCCGTGGCGCTGCTGCGCACCGCCACGTCCACGTCGGCCCGCCCGAGGCGCTCGCACAGCTCGCGGTAGGCACGCCTGACCGCCCCGTCCAGGGCCGGCGGCAGCGGCGTGTCCAGGATCCGTTCGCGGATCGTCCGCCCCACGTCGGCGAGCTCGGCCCCGTCGCGCAGGGCGTCGAGCCGCTCGGCGACGGCCGTGCCGAGCCCGTCGGTGGCCAGGTACTCGCGGTAGGCGTCGGCGGTGGTGGCGAAGCCGGCGGGGACCCGGACGCCGCGCGGGGCGAGGTTGCCGATCAGCTCGCCGAGCGAGGCGTTCTTGCCCCCGACCACCGCGACGTCCCCCGCCGACAGGTCCTCGAACCAGCGGATGCGGTCGTCCTCCGTGGTGCCGGTCATGGCGCCTCTCCCTCGGGTTCTCGTCGGCGTGACTCGGTGCGGCGGGTAGCCGCTCGGGTGGGGCGTGAAACCGTCACCAGGGGGTGCGTGGCTCCTCGCCGGTGATCTCGCTCGCCGGGCGGCGCGGGCTCGCCTGGCCGGGCGGCCCGTAGCCGAGCCTGATCAGCATCTGCACGTGCTCCGGCGGCCGGTCGGGGCCGTGGAGCGCGGCCCGCAGGTCGGGCCACTCCAGTGCCTGGTGCAGCAGCGACGCGCGGACCTCGTGGCCGGTGGCGACCAGCAACACGTGCTGCAGGGCCTCGCCGGCCCGCAGCCAGTCGGTGCGCCGGTCGTGCGGGGTGGCGAGGACGGCGATGATCGGGTTGCGCTCGAAGACCCGGGTGGGCAGGGCGGGGGCGAGGCCGGCGAAGTCCCGGACCGGCACGTTCCCGCTCTGGTCGCCGGGGCCGAGTTGCCCGGGGGCGATGCCGTAGGAACCGGCCTCCCGGACCCAGCCGCGGCTCTCCTCGCGTCGCCCCGGCTCGTGGGCGTTGCGCCACTCGCCCTCGGCGGTCAGCCGCAGCAGTCGCGTCACCTCGTCGGCTTCCGGCAGGTACAGCGTGACGTCCTCCACCCGGGCGGCCGCGACCAGGTCGTTCACCACCCCTGGGGGCAGCGGTCGGTTCTCGAAGGGGAAGCGGCTGCTGTGCCGCTGCCACAGCTCGTCGTACAGGTCCGTCTCGCCCCGCCGGTCCGCGGCGTCGGTGATCCGGACGGCGGCCAGCAGCCCCGGCTCGTGCGGGTCGGGCAGCAGCCGGACGGCCGTGCCGCGGCCGAGGTGGGCGGCCGCCACCCGCATGTTGAACAGCGCGGTGCCCGTCGAGACGTGCAGCGCGCGCCCGGTGGGGTCGGTCTCCTGGAGCGTCCTGCTGGGCACGGCGCGGACCAGCAGCGTGTCCCGTCCGGGGGCCCGCCGGAAGCTCCACGGCTGGGTGTTGTGGATCGAGGGGGCCCTGGTCGCGGCCGACACCAGCTTCTCGGCGGTCGCGGTGTCGAGCTCGGCCGTGGGTGCCATGGGTGTTCTCCTCCTCGGGCTCGGACGTTCACCCGGTCCTGATGCGGCGGCCGGTGACGCGGGCGGTCGTGATCCGCACCCAGCGCCGTCGTTCGCCGCCGGCCCAGGGTTGGCTGCGGGCGGCCTCGTCGAGCCGGCTCACCTCGGCCGGGTCGGTCACCTGCCGGGAGGGGCCGGTGACCAGCACGCTCCAGCCCCGGCTGAGCGCGTCGTCGACGTGGTCCACCTCGAAGGCCACCTCGGCGCCCGCGGCCCGGGCGGCGGGGCTGTCCTCCCCCGTCCGGAAGACGATCGCGTCGTCCGCCACCGTGTAGTTCACCGGGAAGATCGCCGGCCCCTCCGGCGTGGGCACGGCGACCCGGCCGACGCCGTGGGTGGCGAGGTGCTCCCGGCACTCCGCCCCGCTCATGGGCACCAGCTCCGGGCGCGGCCCGGCCTCGCCGAGTCCCGGCGGGAGCTCGGAGCCGCCGCCGAGGAGTTCGGCGGCCGAGGTGTCGAGCGCGGCCGCGAGCCGCAGCAGCGCGGCGGTGTCCGGCGCGTCGGGGCGCCGTTCCGCGTAGCGCACGTAGCTGGCGGCCACGCCGGCGCGCTCGGCCACGTCGTCCGGTGTGAGCCCGAGCCTCTCGCGACGGGCGGCCAGCCGCCGCCCCACGTCGCCGCGTCCGCTCCCCGCTGCCGGCACCTCACCGCTCCTCTCACCGACGGTCTCCCCCTCCCGCACCTCACCGATTTGCCGGGAATGCCCGAACGAAACCGGCTGCGGGGCGCGGATCACCGGCCGGTCGGCGGCCGCGTGGCGCGAACCGGCCGGCGGTGCTGTGCTGGGAGGGGAGACACGGACGCCCCAGGAGGCGGTGACAGCGGTGGAGCAGCCCACGGTGGTGGGGGTCGACGGATCGGAACACAGCCTGACGGCGGTCGACTGGGCGGTGGACGCGGCCGCGCGCCACGGCGGCCCGCTGCGGCTGGTCTACGCCTCCTTCTGGGAGCGCTACGAGGTCGCGCCCTCCGCCGGACTCGACCGGCCCGAGAGCGCGACGCCGGCCCGCGACGTGCTCGCCGCCGCCGAGCGGCGCGCCGCCGACCGGCAGCCCGACGTCAAGGTCTCCGTCGACATCGTCCCCGAGCCGCCGGCGCGGGCCCTGATCGAGGAGGGCCGGCACGCCCGCGCCGTGGTGCTGGGATCCCGCGGCCGGGGCCCGCTGACCAGCATGCTGCTGGGCTCGGTCAGCCTCGGCGTGGCCGGCCGCGCCGACTGCCCGGTCGTGGTGGTGCGCGGCACGCCGCCCGCGGTGACCGGCGGCTTCGGCCGCGTGGTGCTCGGCGTCAAGGAGCCGACGCGGGACGCCGAGGCCCTGGAGTTCGCCTTCCGCGAGGCCGCGGCCAGGTCCTGCGAGCTGTTCGCCCTGCACGCCTGGCGCCCCGCCACGGACGAGGCCCGCGTCGCCGACGAGGCCGCCGCCAGGGACCTGCTGAACGACGCGCTGGCGCGGGGGGCCGAGCGGCATCCGGGCGTCCGGGTGTCCCGCGACATCGCCGAGGGGCCGGCGCGCCCGGCACTGCTGAACGCGGCCGAGGCCGCCGACCTCCTGGTGATCGGCGCCCACCGGCGGCGCGGGGAGGACGGCCTGCGCCTCGGGCTGACCGGCCACGCGCTGCTGCACTTCGCGGCCTGCCCGGTCGCCGTGATCCCCCGGCCCTGACCGCCGGGCGGCGCACCACCCCACGCCGCCGGCCTCCCGCCGCGCGGCGAGCGGTGTCCGCCGGGGTTCCTGCGCTCAGCCGGCCGCGGTGATCGAGTCGCCGAGTTCGCCGAGGAACTCCTCCGCCGCCTCCTCGGGCGAGGCGTCGCCGAAGAGGACCCGCTGGTTGTGGCGTTGGAGCAGGGCGTCGATGTCGCTGGCGCCGTTGGGGATGATCGGCGGGGTCTCGCCGACCTCCTCCGACATGGCCTCGGTGAAGGCGAGCGACTCCTGTCCCGTGGCGTCGAGGGTGGGCTGGACGGCCTCCCGGAAGGCGGGGTTGCCCGGCTCCCCCCGGTCGAGGCCGAAGATCTCGGCGACGCGGGTGTCGTTGGTGAGGAAGTCGATCAACAGCGCCGCCTCGGCCGGGTGTTCCGTCGTCGAGGCCGCCGACCAGTACATGGAGGGCTTCAGGTACTGGAAGCCCGGCTCGGTGTCGGCGTCGGCCGGCCAGTTGGCGAGGGCGTAGTCGAAGTCGGGCGCCGTCGACTGGATGGAGACGAACTGTCCCGCGGGGATGAAGCCCATGGCCGTCGCGCCGGTGACGAGGTCCGTCTGGTCCAGCGGCAGGCCCACGCCCTCGCTGATCTGGTTGGCGGAGGGCGAGGCGCCGCTGTCGATGAGGTCGAGTTCGCGCTGCCAGTAGCCGGCGAGTACCTCCGGGTCGAGGGCGAGGTCGCCCTCCGCGTCGAAGAGTCGGGCACCGTGCTGGCGGGCCCAGACGGTGAGGCTGAACGAGTCGCCGCCGAAGGGGCTGAGGCCGTGGACCTCGCCGCCCGATGCCTCCGTCAGCTCGACGGCGGCCCGCTCGAAGTCGTCCCAGGTCCAGGTGTCGGTGTCGGGGAGGTCGACGCCGTACCGCTCGAAGAGCGTGGTGTTGATGGCGATCCCGTTGGTCGTCGCGCCGACCGGGACGGCGTACAGGGTGTCGCCCACCCGGCCCGAGTCGAGGATCTCCGGCGGCAGGGCGGAGGGGTCGAGGATGTTGTCGACGGTGGCCAGGTCGAGCAGGGCGCCCCGGTCGGCGTAGGAGGCGAGGTAGAGCTGGTCGAACTGGCTGACGTCGGGCATGTCGCCGGCGGCGGTGGTGGTCGCCAGCCGGTCCCAGTAGCCGGCCCAGTCCGAGTACACCGGCTCGACGTCGATGTTCGGGTGCTCCTCCTCGAACAGCTCGATCGCCTGGAGCGTCTGCTGGGTGCGGCCGTCCGGCCCCCACCAGCTCAGGGAGATCGTCACGTCCCCCTCGGAGAGCTCGGGGTGGTGGACGGGGTTGGCGCCCACCCCGCAGCCGGCGAGGACGAGTCCGGCGGTGACGGCGGCGCACGCCGCGCGTGGCGCTCGAAGTGTCATGGTCTTCCTCTCTGTTCCGGTTCCGAACCAGTGCCTCGGTCGCTACTTGCCGCCGGTGGTGGCGATGCCGCGGAGCAGGAACCGCTGGCCGAAGAGGAACACCAGGAACACCGGGACCAGCGAGACGACGCTCATGGCGAACATGGCGCCGAAGTCGGACTGCGACTGCGCGTCGATGAAGGACCGCAGGGCCACGGGCACGGTGTACAGGTCGGGCTTGGTGACGAAGATCAGCTGGCTGAAGAAGTCGTTCCAGGTCCAGATGAAGGTGAAGATCGCGGTGGTGGCCAGGGCCGGGACCATCAGCGGCAGCATGATCCGGCCGAATATCCGGACGTGGCCCGCGCCGTCGATCCTGGCGGCCTCGTCCAGCTCCCGGGGTATGCCGCGGATGAACTGGACCATCAGGAAGATGAAGAACGCGTCCGTGGCCAGGAACTTGGGGAGGATCAGCGGCAGGTAGGTGTTGATCCAGCCCAGTTGGGCGTAGGCCACGTACTGCGGGATGATCAGCACGTGGATCGGCAGCATGATCGTGATCAGCATGATCATGAACGCCCACCGCCGCCAGCGGAACTTCAGCCGGGCGAACGCGTACGCCGCCATGGAGCAGGAGACCAGGTTCCCGATCACCGAGCCCAGCACCACGAGGAACGAGTTGAGCAGGTAGGTGCTGAACGGGAAGCTGAGCGCGTCCCAGCCGGTCGGGTAGTGGTCCAGGTCGAAGGTGTCGACGAAGAGCCCCGAGCTCGTGAAGATGTCGTCGTTCGGCCGCAGTGAACTGGCCACCATCCACAGCAGCGGATAGAGCATCAGCAGGCAGACCGCGATCAGTCCCGCGTGCTTGAGGACGCTGGTGACGCGCCGCCGGGCGCTGGGCCTGAAGGTGGGCTGGTAGGTGTCAGTCATTGTAGAAAACCCAATACTTCGAGGCCCAGAAGTTCAGCGCGGTGAAGGCGCCGACGATGATCAGCAGCAGCCAGGCGAGCGCCGAGGCGTATCCCATGCGGAAGCTGGTGAAGCCCTCCTGGTAGAGGTAGAGCGAGAAGAAGAGGGTCGAGTCGCTGGGCCCGCCGGTCCCGTTGGAGACGACGAACGCCTGGGTGAACGACTGGAAGCTGCCGATCAGGCCGAGCACCAGGTTGAAGAAGATGATGGGGCTCAGCAGGGGAAGCGTGATCGAGAACAGCTGCCGGGTCCGCGAGGCCCCGTCGGTCGCGGCGGCCTCGTACAGCTCGCGCGGGATCTGCCGCAGCCCGGCCAGGAAGATCACCATCGGCGCGCCGAAGGTCCACACGTGCAGGATGATCAGCGTGGAGAGCGCGGTGTCCGGGTCGGAGATCCAGCCGGGGCCCTCGACGCCGAACAGCCCGAGGAACGCGTTCATCAGGCCGTCGACGCCGAACACCAGGCGCCACAGCACGGCGATGGCCACGCTGGTGCCCAGCAGCGACGGCAGGTAGAGCACCGACCGGTAGAGGGAGAGACCGCGCACCCCCCGGTCGAGCAGCAGCGCCAGGCCCAGCGCCACGGCCAGTTGCAGCGGGACCGACACGAGGACGTAGCCGAAGGTGACCTGGAGGGACTGCGCGAGCCGGTCGTCGGTGAGCATCCGCCGGATGTTGTCCAGGCCGGTGAACTCGGGGTCCTGCAGCAGGTTGTAGTCCGTGAAGGCCAGGTAGAGCGAGGCGATCATCGGGCCGAGGGTGATGCCGAGCAGGCCGATCAGCCAGGGCGCGAGGAAGAACAGCGCCGCCCTGTTGTCGCGTTTCTCCTCCGCGTCCGGCGGGCCGGCCCGGCGGCCGCGGGACCGGCTGAGCGACCGGAACTCACCCAGCGCGCTCATCGGGCGCTCCCTCGTGTCGGCGGTGGGACGTGTTCACACACATGGCTGGGCCTTCTCCGTGCGAAGGGAGTGGCGCGCGGCGGCGCCACCGGGATCGTTCGCGCGAACGTGGCGTGGACTCTAAGAGGCGAGTGATCGATAACACAAGGCCTGGGAACCCTTGTTTCGCGAAGATTTCGCGACTACGCGCGGGCGGGCGCGGGTCCCGTGGAGTCGCGCAGGATGACGCGGTTGAGCAGCGCCACGTCGGCCCGCCCGGGCGCGGGTTCGCCCCGCAGCAGGGCCAGCAGTTGGTGGACGGCCTCGCGCCCGCGGCGCTGCTGGTCCACGCGGACGGTGGTCAGCCGGGGCGTCAGGTAGCGGCCGAGCTCGTCGTCGTCCCAGCCGAAGACGCTCACGTCCCTCGGCACCTCGACGCCCACGCTCCGCAGCCCGAGGATGACGCCGAACGCCAGCCGGTCGGAGGCGGCGAACACGGCCGTCGCGCCGGAGCCGGCGATGACCTCGGTCGCCGCCCGCCAGCCGGACCCCGTGCTCCAGTCGCCCTCGACCACGGCGCACGACTCGAACCCGAGCTCGGCGACGGTGGCCTCGTACACCGCCCGCCGGTTCCGCGCCGACGCCCACGCCAGGTGCCCGGTGACGTGCACGAAGCGGCGGTGCCCGAGCTCCGCCAGGTGCCGCAGCAGGTCGGCGGCGGTCGAGGCGTCCGCGTACACGCCGAGCGACCGCATCTCGTCGTCGTAGGCGCCGTCGACGACGACCGGCACCGGGAAGTCCGACAGGGCCGGCCCCTCGGTGCCGTCGCCGAGCGGCGTGAAGGAGAGGATCCCGTCCGTGCTCTCCGGCTGCAGCAGCGCCTCCAGGCGGCTGGCGCGGGTGGCGGCGTCGCCCTCCAGGCTCACCACGTCCAGCAGGTAGCCGGCCTCGTGCGCCGCGGCGGCGGCGCCGCCGAGCAGCCCCGTCGGCATGCGCTCGGTGGAGCCGGGGAGGATGACCGTGAGCCGGTTGGAGCGGCGGGTGCGCATCGTCCTGGCCGCCTGGTTGGGCCGGTACCCCAGCTGGGCGACGGCCCGCGCCACCCGGTCCACCGTCCCGGGGCGCATGCCGGGGTCCTTGCGCAGGAAGCGGGAGACGGTCTGGTGGGACACCCCGGCCAGTTCGGCGACCTCGTAGATGGTCGGGGGCTTCTTCGCGGCGCGCGGGCGCGGCAACGACTCGTCCGCCACGTGGTCCCCCCTTCTCCGCGTTCGGCCCGGTCGTCGGACGCCGGGATCACCGCGGCACAGTGTAAGAGAGCGAGCCGGGCGCGGACCCGCGCGAATCCCTTGTGTGATCGATCAACGCGCCTCTAGAGTCCGGCCCGGGAACGCTCGCCCAACAGAAACGATCAGCCATGACCAGAACCGCACGGCCGCTCCCCGACCGCCGGCTGCGCCCGCCGATGGGGTGGAACAGTTGGGACTGCTACGGCACCACCGTCACCGAGGACGAGGTGCTGGCCAACGCGGTCTTCCTGCGCGATCACCTGCTGCCGCACGGCTGGGACACGGTGGTCGTGGACATCCAGTGGTACGAGCCCACCGCCCGCGCGCACGGCTACAACGCCGACGCCCCGCTGGTCCTCGACGGCCACGGCCGCCAACTGCCCGCGCCCAACCGGTTCCCCTCGGCGGCCGGCGGCGCCGGCTTCGGTCCGCTCGCCGCCCGGGTGCACGAACTCGGCCTGCGGTTCGGCCTGCACATCATGCGCGGCATCCCGCGCCGGGCCGTCGCGGCCCGACTCCCCGTGGCCGGCACCGACTTCACGGCCGACGAGATCGCCGACACCGGCTCGGTCTGCCCCTGGAACTCCGACAACTACGGCCTCAACCACGACCACCCCGGCGCCCAGGCGTACTACGACGCGCAGGTCGCCCAGTTCGCCGCCTGGGGCGTGGACTTCGTCAAGGCCGACGACATGCTCTTCCCGTACCACGAGCGGGAGATCGCCGCCTACGCCCGGGCCATCGCCCGCAGCGGCCGGCCCATCGAGCTGAGCCTCTCCCCCGGCACCGACGTCTCCCTCGCCCACCTCGACCACCTGCGGGCCAACGCCACCATGTGGCGGGTCTGCGACGACCTGTGGGACCGCTGGCCGGACGTCGAGGCCCAGTTCGCCCGCATGGCCCGCTGGGCGCCCTGGCAGTCCGAACACGGCTGGGCGGACGCCGACATGCTGCCCCTGGGCCACATCGGCATCCGCGCCGAACGCGGCGAGGACCGCGTGTGCGGCCTCACCGCCCCCGAGCAGACCAGCCTGCTGACCCTCTGGCTGATCTCCCGCTCCCCGCTGATGATGGGCGGCGACCTGCCCACCAGCTCACCCGGGACCATCGCCCTGCTCACCAACGACGAGGCGCTCCAGGTCCTGTTCCACAGCCGGGAGAACCGCGAGGTGCTCCGCGAACGCGACCTGATCCTGTGGACCGCCCGCGACACCGAGGAACACACCCGCTACGCCGCCGTCTTCTCACTGGCCGACGAGCCCCGCCACCTCACCGTCCCCCTCGGCGACATCGGCGCCCACCCCGACGACCGACTCCGGGAACTGTGGACCCACACCGACACCCCCCACGACGGCCACCACCTACGGATCGACCTCCCGGCCCACGGCGCCGCCCTCTACCGGCTGACGCCGCGCGGCTAGCCGGGCGCCGGCGGGGCCGCTACTGGTTCGCGGCCAGCCGCGCCCGTAGTCGTCTCGTCGCCGAGGTCATGTGGGCCCGCATAGCCTCCCGTGCCGCCCGCGGGTCGCCGGCCCGCACGGCGTCCAGGACGGCGGTGTGCTCGGCGAGCCGTCCCTCGCGTGGGTTGCGGATGTTCTGCTTGATCCAGACGGCGACCAGCGTCTCCAGACGCGCCTGGAGTCCGGCCAGCGTCACGTTGTGGGCGGCCTGGGCGAGCGCCCGGTGGAAGGCCAGGTCGGCCTCCAGGTAGGCGGCCGGGTCCTCGTGGGCCGCCGCCATCCGGGAGAAGTGGGTGTCGAGCGCGACCAGGTCGTTGTCGGTGCGGCGCGCGGCGGCCAGCTCCGCCAGGTCGGTCTCCACGCAGGCCCTGGCCTCCAGCAGGTCGTCCACGGTCTGGTCGCCGAGCAGCAGGCCCCACTCCAGCACCTGCGGCAGCAGGTCGGAGCTGGCGTCGCGCACATAGGTGCCGTCGCCCTGCCTGATGTCGACGAGCCCGAGCAGGCTGAGCGACTTCAGCGCCTCGCGGACCGCCGAGCGCCCGACGCCGAAGGTCTCGGCCAACTGCCGCTCGGGCGGCAGCCGGTCGCCGGCGCGCACCTGGCCCGAGGTGAGGAGGTGGTCGAGGAGGCGTCTGGCCACCTCGACGGCCGGCGTCGCCGGTTCGCCCCGCTCGATCCGTGTCAGTCCTGCCATCGCCGTGCTCTCCCCACCTCGGTTGATTGCTGCACCGTAGCCGACCCGGAAGGCGGTAAGGCGTCCGCGCGCCACTCAGGAGTGGTGGAACAGCAGGCGGGACAGCGTGGTGACGCGGCTGCCCGGCACGACGTACGCGGCGACCGCCCGCTGCCAGGCCGGGTAGTGGGGCGCGGCGCGGTGCGCGTCGACCGCGGCCTCGTCGTCGTACAGCTCGTGGAAGACGAAGTGGTGGTCGTCGGCCAGGTCGCAGACGACGTCGAAGTAGCGGCATCCCGGCTCGTCGGTGAAGGAGCGTTCGGCCTGTTCCCGGATGGCGGCCAGGAAGGCGTCGCGGCGGCCGGGGACGACCTGGAGCGAGACGGTCAGCGCGATCACGCCGCCACCTCCTCGGCGGCCGGCAGGGCCACGCCGGTGTCGGCGGCGATCCGGGTGAGCGAGGCCCAGGTCTCGTCGACGACGCGGACGCCCTCCGCGCGCAGCCGCTCGGCGGTACGGGTCTCCGGCTCGCCCGGCACGAGGACCTCACTGACGCCGGGGGCGGTCGGCGTGGCCTTGGTCTGTTCGACGAGCGTCTCGACCCGCCGGGCGAACTCGTCCTGGTCGGCCATGGCCCTGACGTCGAGACAGATGAGCAGGTGTCCGCAGCCGCTGCGCGCGTCGGGCACGTAGGGGCCGACGACGCCGGTGCCGAAGCCGCTGCCGGTCAGCACCCCGGCCAGCACGTCGAACATGAAGGCGATCGCATAGCCCTTGTGGCCGCCCATCGGCAGGATCAGGCCCTCCACGGCCCGGCGCGGGTCGGTGGTGGGCACCCCGTCGGCGTCGGCGGCCCAGCCCTCGGGGATGGGCTCGCCCCGCTCCTTGGCGTGGTAGATCTTGCCGCGCGCCACCCCGGTGTTGGCGATGTCCGTCACGACGACGCCGTGCCGGCCGCCGGGGGCGGCGATCGACCACGGGTTGGCGCCCACCCGCTTCTCGCGGCCGCCCCAGGGGGCCATGGCCGGGCTGCCGTTGGTGCCGAGGATCGCCACGCAGCCCCGCTCGGCCGCCTTGCGGGTGAAGTAGGCGGCGGTGCCGAAGTGTCCTGAGTTGCGGACGCCGACCGCGCTGATCCCGTGGCGCCGGGCGCGCTCGACGCCGAGTTCGACGGCCCGGTCGGTGATCACCTGCCCGATGCCGTCCCGGCCGTCGAGCACCAGCACCGCGCCGTTGTCGCTGACGACGGCGGGCTCGGTGACGGGGGTCATCGCGCCGTTGGCGAGCCGGTCGAGGTACCAGGGCAGCCGCAGCATGCCGTGGGACGGGTGGCCCCACAGCTCGGCGGTCACCAGGGTGTGCGCGAGCAGTTCGGCGTCCCGCGCCGGGACGCCGTGGGCCTGGGTGGTGGCGGTGGCGAACCGGAGCAGTTCCGGGGCGCCGACGAGGTGGGGCATGGCGGGTCCTCACTTCCATGGTGGGGTGCGAGCATGCCCCGGAAACCCCCACGCATGTCAACCGGTAAACCAGATACGAGAGCCACATCCCCGAACCGAAACCCGTGAAACATCCCCATACCCGGCATCGCGCGCCGAAGTCATGCCGTTCAGACGGTTGACAGGTTGACCGGTTGGCATCCATGTTCGTCGCTGACACGCCGTCGTGCCAGATAGGGAAAGAGCCCCATGTTTCGCATTCGTCCCGGCTCAGGCCCCCGACCCGCCCCCGCTCGCGGCCCCTCGCGCCGCGCCGTCCTCCGTGGCGCCACCGCGGCCGGCGCGCTGGTGGCCGCCGGCGGCGCGCTCGGCGGCTGCTCGGGCCCCGACGCCGACGCCGCCGCCCGGCCCGTCCCCGGCTACTACCCGACCGACTACGCCACGCTGGTCGACGGCTCACGCCGGGAGCTGAAGCTGGTCATCTACTCCCAGACCTCGCAGACCGTCTGGCAGCCGATCTTCGACGCGTTCGCCGACCGCTACCCCTGGCTCACCGACGTCCGGGCGACCAACCTCGGCAACTCGGCCGTCTACGAGCGCTACTACAGCGAGGCGGCGATCGGCACCTCACCGGCCGACCTGCTGGTCTCCAACGGCCCCGGCAACTGGGCCGACTACGCCACCCGCGGGCTCGCCGCCGACTACGTCTCGCCCGAGAAGAGCCGGCTGCCGGAGTTCGCGGAGCTCCTGCCCGGGGTCTGGGCGTTCTCCGTCGACCCGGTCGTCATCCTCTACAACCGGCGGACGCTGGACGAGGCGCGCCGCCCCCGCGGGCTCGCGCACCTGGGCGAGCTCTGCGAGGCCGAACCCGCCAGGTTCCGCGGCAAGATCGGCGCCTACGACCCGTCCAACGCCTTCGGCTACGCCACCAACCACGGCTACACCGGGAGCGTCCCCGGCGGCTGGGAGAACATGGCCCGGGTGCTGCCCTTCGCCAGGGCCGAGCACTCCTCGGGGACCCTGGTCGAGAAGGTCGTGTCGGGCGAGTACGACGCCTCCATCAACATCAGCGGCGCCACCGCCGTCTCCGCCGCCAAGCGCAGCGGCGGGCTGCTCGGCTGGACGTACTGCGAGGAGGGCACCGTCCTGGTGCCCCGCGCCGCCTCGATCGTCTCGACCGCGCCGCACCCGAACGCGGCCCGGCTCTTCCTCGACTTCCTGCTCTCCGCCGACGGACAGGCGGCGGCCGCGGCCGGCGTCCTGACGCCCTACCGGCCGGACGTCGAGCAGTCGGACGTCGACAGCCTCCAGGACGTGCGGCGCCTGCTGGGCGCGGACCGCGTGCACATCCACCCCTACGACCCGGTGGACGAGGCGGACCAGGAGTCCTACCTCCACCGCTGGGAGCAGGCCATGGGCTGACGCCCCCTCCGCCGCACCACGAACCGCCCCCGACACACCACGGAGAGCCCATGGCCATCCAGACCAGCCCGGCGCCCCCCGACGCCCCGCCCGGGCCGCCGCGCGCGGGAGAGCTCGGCGTCCCCGGCTACCGCCGCTTCCTCGGCGCCGGCCGCGAGGTCCTCATCCACTACCTGACGTTCCTGGTCACCGTCGCGCTGGTGCTCGCGCCGGTGCTGCCGATCCTGGCCCAGTCGGTGCGCGACCAGCCGCTGTACGCCGCCGGCGGGGTGTTCACGCTGGAGAACTACGGGCGGCTCTTCACCGAGGCCGGCTTCGGCGGGATCATCCTCGACACGCTGCTCTTCGCCCTGCTGACCACCGTCTTCGCGCTGGCCATCGCGGTGCCGATGGCGATCCTGCTGACCCGCACCCGCTTCCCCGGCGCCCGGCTCGTCGAGCAGCTCGTCCGCTGGCCGATCTACATCTCGCCGCTGGTCCTGGCCTTCGGCTGGATCGTGGTCTACGGCCCGGCCGGCTTCGTCAGCACCGCGCTGCGCGCCTACGGCGGCTTCGTGCCCTGGGACCTGTACACGCTGCACGGCATGGCGTTCGTCGAGGCGGTGGCACAGGTGCCGGTGGCGTTCCTGTTCTGCGCCAACGCGCTGGCCTCCTCCGACACCTCGCTGGAGAGCGCCGCCCGCACGGTGGGCGCGGGCCCGGCGCGGATCCTGCGCTCGATCGTGGTGCCGATGCTGCGGCCGCCCATGCTCTACGCGGGGCTGCTGATCTTCGGCACCGCCGTGGAGACGCTGTCCGTGCCGCTGATCCTGGGCGAGCCGGCCGGCATCACGCTGTTCTCCAGCTTCCTCTACGACGAGGGCATCAACTCCATCAACCCGGACTACGGGCTGCTGGGCGCCGCCTCGACCCTGATCCTGCTGGCCACCATCGGCCTCGTGGTGCTCCAGACCCGGCTGCTCGCCCAGGCGCAGCGCTTCGTGTCGGTGCGCGGCAAGGCCAACCGCTCCCAGCTGCTCGACCTCGGCCGCTGGCGCTGGCTCGGCTTCGCGTTCGTCGGCGCCTACCTGGCCTTCGGCGTGCTGCTGCCGATGATCGCCCTGATCCTGCGGGCGTTCACCACGCTGCTCACGCCGCTGGTGAACCCGCTCTCGCTGCTGACGCTCGACAACTTCGAGCTGATCTTCTCCTACCGCCCCTACACCGAGTCCATCGTCAACAGCATCACGGTGGCGCTGATCGGCTCGGTCGCCGTGACCGTCGTCGGCACCTGCGTGGTGCTGGTCGCCAGGCGCTCCGACTTCCGCTTCGCCCGGCTGCTGGAGACGGCCGCGCTGGCCCCGCACGCCATCCCGGGGCTGATCATCGGCATCGGCTTCTTCTGGGCCTTCGCCTGGGCGCCCGGCGGGGACCTGGTGCGCGGCACGCTGCTGGCGCTGATCATCGCCTTCGGCGTCCGGGCGCTGCCCTCCGCCTTCGGCGCCGTCTCCCCCTCGGTCCTGCAGATCGGCCGGGAGCTGGACAACGCGGCCCGGGTCGCGGGCGCCGACTGGTGGCGGACCGTCTCGCGGGTCCTGCTCCGGCTGCTGGTGCCGGCGATGCTGGCGTCGTTCCTGCTGATCTGGACGCAGATGATCCGCGAGTACGCGCCGGCCATGTTCCTGGCCGGCACCGAGTCCCAGGTGATCGGCACCACCGCCATCGACCTGTGGACGCAGGGCGAGACCGGCTCGGTCGCCGCGCTCGCCACCATCCAGATCGCCGTCACCGCCGTCGTCGCCGGCCTGGCCGGCATCCTGCTGAAGGGAAGGCGCACCCATGCCTGAGCTGGTCGTCGAGAACCTCGTCAAGTCCTTCGGCGGCAACGCCGTGTTGGAGGACATCACCTTCACCGTCGCCGACGGCGAGTTCTTCACCCTCCTCGGGCCGAGCGGCTGCGGCAAGTCCACGACCCTGTCGTGCGTGGCCGGCCTGGAGAACCCGGACGCCGGCACCATCCGGGTCGGCGACCGGGTCTTCTTCGACGGCCGCTCCCGCACCGTGCCGCCCGAGGAACGCAACCTGGGCCTGGTCTTCCAGTCGTACGCGCTGTGGCCGCACATGACGATCGCCGACAACCTGGCGCTGCCGCTGAAGCTGCGCAAGGTGCCGAAGGACCGGCGGCGCGAGCTGATCGACGACGCGCTGGCGAAGGTCGACATGCTGCCGCTGCGCGACCGCTACCCGCACCAGCTCTCCGGCGGGCAGCAGCAGCGGGTGGCGCTGGCCCGCGGCATCGTCTACTCCCCCGGCGTGCTGCTGCTCGACGAGCCGCTCTCCAACCTCGACGCGAAGCTGCGCGACCAGGCCCGCTCCTGGCTGAAGACGCTGCAGCGCGAGGTCGGCATCACCACGGTCTATGTGACGCACGACCAGGTCGAGGCGATGTCGCTCTCGGACCGCGTCGCCGTCTTCATGGACGGACGGATGCGGCAGGTCGGCACGCCGGCCGAGATCTACGAGTCGCCGGCCACCCCGGAGGTCGCCGGGTTCATCGGCCGCTGCAACCTGCTGGCCGGCCGCGTCGACCCGGACCCGGGCGACGGCACGACGGTACGCGTCGAACTCACCGGCAGCGGCCAGCACCTGCGCGTCCCGCACACCGCGGGCGCGGGCGCGGCCGCGGGCCGCACGGCGACGGTCGGCCTGCGGTCCGAACGCATCACCCTGGCGGAACACATCGACGACGCCCCGTCCGGCGTCAACGTGCTGCGCGCCTACATCACCCAACGCTCGTACACCGGCGCCCGCTTCGAGTACGAACTCACCCTCGGCGACCTGACCCTCCAGGCGGAGAGCGCGATCTCCTACGACGCCCGCGAAATCAACCTGCTGATCCGCCCGGAAGACTGCCACCTCTACCTGACAACGGCCTGACGCCTTGGCGGCGGCCCCGAGCCGGCGTACTGAGGACGAGCCGGGCCGACGCCTTGGCGGCGAGCCAGGCGGACGCCCGGCGGCGAGCCGGTACCTCGGTGGCGGGACAGGTAGACACCTGACGGCGCGACAGCGCCTCGGCGGCGGGTCGGCGCCTCGGCGGGCACAAGCGAACACCTGAGGGCGCGACAGCGGTTGGCGGCGGGCCCGAGCCGGCGCCATGGGCCGGGTCGAAGTCCACGCCTGGCGGCGGGACAGGCGGACGCCCCGCGGCGCGCCAGCGCCTTGGCGGCGAGCCGGGCGGACGCCCCGCGGCGAGCCGGCGCCTCGGCGGCGGACCGGGCGGACGCCCCGCGGCGAGCCAGCGCCTCGGCAGCGGACCGGCGCCTCGGCAGCGAACCGGGCGAGTGCCTCGCGACGGGCCGAGCGAACACTGACGGCCGGCCTGGGCGAACGCCTCGCGGCGGGCTCAGCCGGCGTCTCGCAGCCGGCCGATGGGCCGATGCGTCCGAGGAGACCGGCCAAACCGCCGGAGGCGTTACGCGTCGCCGGCGGCCAGCGCGGCGCGCAGCCGTTCCGTCGCGCCCGCCATGTGGTCGGCCATGGCCTGCCGCGCCGCGGCCTCGTCGGCTCGTTCGATGGCCTCGAAGATCGGGACGTGGTCGTCGTAGGCGACGCGGCGGCTGCGGGTCGGCACGGTGCGGTGGATCCAGCCGCGCTGGATCATGGCCCGGATTCCCTTGAGCATGTCGCGCAGCACCACGTTGCCGCAGACGTCGGCGATGGCCGCGTGGAACGCGGTGTCGGCCTCCGCGAACTCCGCGTCGGGCGCGTCCCGCATCGCGGCGAGCCGCTCCCGCAGCAGCTCGACGCCGGCCTCGTCGCGCTCGGTGGCGGCCAGTCCGGCCACCACCACCTCCAGCTCGGCCCGCGCCCGCAGCAGGTCCTCCGCGCCGCGCTCGCCCAGCACCAACCCGAGC
Organism: Streptomyces millisiae; assembly: GCF_031845425.1. NCBI lineage: Bacteria > Bacillati > Actinomycetota > Actinomycetes > Kitasatosporales > Streptomycetaceae > Streptomyces > Streptomyces millisiae. Next base: position 145,886 of record NZ_JAVREM010000007.1, on the reverse strand, counting down.
TCGAACAACCGGTACAGCACGTCGGAGTCCGGCCCGCGGAAGTACGTGCCGCTGCTCTGCCGGATCTCCACCAGGCCCAGGAAGCCGAGCGACTTGATGGCCTCCCGCACCGTCGGCCGGTTGACGCCGAGCAGCTCGGTCAACTGGCGCTCGGACGGGATGCGTTCCCCCGGCTGGACCTCGCCGGACATCAGGTAGTCGATCAGGCGCCGCGACACCTCGGAGGCCAGCGGCTCGCGCGGCTCCATCCTGATCTTCGACAGCTCGGTACCCATGCGCCGATCCTACCGGGATCGGACAACCGGTAAACCGGTCGCACCGGCGGGAGTCAGCCGACGGCCTTGCGCACCACGTACGGCAGGATGCCGCCGTGCCGCAGGTACGCCACCTCCTGCCGGGAGTGCAGCCGCAGCCGGAGCGGGATCCGCGTCTCGCCGCCGCCCCGCGGCCGACGCACCCGCAGCACGACGGGGTTGGTGCCGGGCGTCGGCTCGTCGAGGCCGAGCAGGTCGAACTCCTCCTCGCCGGTGAGCCCGTACCGGCCGGCGCCGTCGCCCGGCTCGAACTCGATCGGCAGCACGCCCATGCCGATCAGGTTGGACCGGTGGATCCGCTCGAAGCTCTCCGCGATCACCGCCCGCACGCCGAGCAGGGCCTGCGCCTTGGCCGCCCAGTCGCGGCTCGACCCGGCGCCGTAGTTGCGCCCGGCGAACAGCAGCAGCGGCACGCCGGCCGCCCGGTAGCCGGCGGCCGCCTCGTACACCGGCAGGACCGCGCCGCCGTCGACGGTGCGGGCGTGCCCGCCCCGGCCCCGTTCGCCCTCCGGCAGCAGGAGGTTGGCGACGGCCGCGTTGGTGAACGCGCCGCGCAGCATCACCTCGTGGTTGCTGCGGCGGGTGGCGTACTGGTTGAGGTCGCGCGGCGCCGTGCCCCGCTCGGCCAGCCAGCGGCCGGCCGCGCTGTCCCGGGGGATGGCGCCGGCCGGCGATATGTGGTCGGTGGTGACGTCGTCGCCGAGCCGCAGCAGCGCCCGCGCCGACGCGACGACGGGCGGCCCGGCGGCCTCGCGGGCCAGGCCGGTGAGGTACGGCGGCCGGCGCAGGTAGGTGGAGTCGGGGTCCCAGGCGTGACGGACGCCGTCCCGGCCGGAGAGCCGCCGCCAGTGCTCGGTGCCGTCCCGCAACCGCTCGGTGTTCTCCCGGAACATCTCGGGCCGCACGGACGCCGCCACCACCTCGGCGACCTCCTCGTCGCCGGGCCAGACGTCGGCCAGGAACACCGGCCGGCCGTGCGCGTCGTGGCCCAGCGGCTCGCGGGTCAGGTCCCGCAGGACGCTGCCGGCCAGCGCGTAGGCCACCACCAGCGGCGGCGAGGCCAGGTAGGAGTAGGAGACGCGCGGGTTGACCCGGCCGGCGAAGTTGCGGTTACCGGAGAGCACGGCCACCGGCTCGTGCCCGGCGTCCGCCAGCTCGGCCATCCGGGGTTCGAGCGGCCCCGAGTTGCCGATGCAGGTCATGCAGCCGAACCCCGCCAGGTGGAACCCGACGCTCTCCAGCGCCGCCAGCAGGCCGGCGTCGGCGAGGTACCGCTCGACCACCCGGGACCCGGGCGAGAGCGAGGTCTTCACCCACGGCCTGGGCCGCAGCCCGGCCTCGGCGGCCCGCCTGGCGAGCAGCCCGGCCTGGATCATCAGCGCCGGGTTGGCGGTGTTGGTGCAGCTGGTGATCGACGCGATGGCCACCGGCCCGGCCGGCACCGGCTCCCCGTACACCGGGTCACTGTGCGCCGCCGTCGCCGCCCGGACGCCGGCCACCGCCCGGTCGCCGGCCGCCGCGCGGAAGGAGGCCGGCACGGACGAGAGCGGCACCCGCTGGTGGGGCAGCGAGGGCCCGGCCAGGCTCGGCTCGACGGAGCCCAGGTCGAGGTCGATGACGGCGTCGAACCGCGGCTCGGGCGCGCCCGGCAGCCGCTTCAGCCCCTGCGCGGTGAGGTAGGCGTCGACCAGCTCGCGGTGCCCGGCGTCGCGGCCGCTCAGCCGCAGATAGCGCGCGGTCTCCTCGTCGTAGGGGAAGAACACGCAGGTCGCGCCGTACTCCGGGGCCATGTTGGCGACCGCGGCGCGCTCCGCCCACCCGAGGGTGTCCACGCCGTCCCCGGTGAACTCCACGAAGCGGTCCACGACGCCGGTGGCGCGCAGCAGTTCGGTGAGCGTCAGCGCCAGGTCGGTCGCGCCGACGCCGGGGGCGAGCCGGCCGGTCAGCCGCACCCCCACCACCTCGGGGAAGGGGATGGCCACCGGCTCCCCGACCATGGCGGCCTGCCCCTCCAGGCCGCCGACGCCCCACCCCACCACGCCGAGCGCGTTGATCATCGGGGTGTGGCTGTCCGTGGCCACCAGCAGGTCGGGGTGGAGCAGCGGCGGGCCGCCGTCGGCCGCCTCCGTCGGCCACACGACCCGGGCCAGCGACTCCATGTTGACCTGGTGGATGATCCCGGTGCCGGGCGGCACCACCCGGAAGCCGGTCAGCGCCCGCTCGGCCCAGCGGATGAACGCGTACCGCTCGTGGTTGCGCCGGAAGTCGACCCGCAGGTTGCGCTCCAGCGCGCCGGCGTGACCGTACTCCTCGACGACCACCGAGTGGTCGACGACCAGGTCCACCGGCACGGCCGGCCGCAACCCGGCCGGGTCGCCGCCCAGTTCGGCCACGCTGTCCCGCATGGCGGCGAAGTCGGCCAGCGCCGGCAGGCAGGTGGTGTCGTGCAGCATCACCCGGTTGGGCAGCACCGGCACCTCGCATGGCGGCCCCTCGCCCCGGATCCGCGCCCGCACCGCGGCCAGCGCCTCGGGCGAGCGCCGGGCCACGTTCTCCAGCAGGATCCGCACCGCGTACGGCACGGCCGCCAACTCCTCGGGCGGCAGCAGCCGGTCGAGCGGCACGTAACGGTACGCGCGCCCACTGATGCGCAGGGCGGCGGTGGACGGCGGGGCTGGCACGGCACTCATACCCGTGATTGTACGAGCACGCGCATTCGTACAACAATCCCCACGCGGGAACCCCCTGCCCCGGCCGCGCTCCGGCCTACCCGTCGATCTTGCGCCGCCGCACCCGGTCCAGGTGGTCCCGGAGGAAGTCGGCCGCCTCCGCCAGCCGTCCCCGCTCGACCAGGTCGAGCAGCGCGAGATGCTCCCTGGCCTGCTCGACGAGGCGCGCCACGTCGCCCTGGAGGCGGTACTCGATCAGCCGCCGCAGCCGGTTCTGCCGGCGGACCGCGTCCAGCAGGAAGCTGTTGCCCGAGCCACCGACCAGCGTCTCGTGGAACGCCGCGTTGGTCTCGAACAGCTCGGCCGGCGTCAACGCGCCGGCACCGCCCGCCGCCAGCGCCTCCTGGCGCGCCCGGTGCGCCGCCAACTCCCCGGCGTCCACCGCGAACCCGGGTTCCAGCAGCGCGGCCGGCTCGACGATCATCCGGAACCGGTAGCTCTGGTCGTGCGCTCCCGCCGTGGTCAGCACCGGCTCGAACACCCAGCCCCGGGCCGGGCGGCGCCTGACCAGCCCCTCCCCCTCCATCCGGGACAGCAGCCGCTGCCCCTGCCGCGGGTTGAGCCCGTACCGCCGGCCCAGGTCGGACGCCGTGAACTCGCCGCCGAACGCGCCGCCGAGGTGGTCCCTGGCGAGCGCCAGGTACGCCGCCTCCACCTCGTCCCCCGCGTCCTCGCCCGCGATCCGCGTCAACTCCGCGCCGGCCCGCCGCAGGAAGAACCCCCGGTTCGCCTCCCGCACCAGCACTCCGCGCTCGGCCAGCGCCGCCATCGCCCGCCGAGCGGGCGTCCGCGAGACGCCGAGCCGCTCGGCCACCCACTCCTCGGTGAGGTGCTCGCCCTCGCCGACCCCCGCGTCCCGGAGCACGGCGGCCAGCCGGGTCGCGAGAGGCGCTGGCTTGGTCACGGAAAACCTCGGTGCTGGCGTACGACGACGGGTCCGAACGGAAACGGCGGCCCATTCTGGCACGCCGCCCCCTGGCGGACGCGGTCAGCGCCGGCCGTCAGCGCCGGGCGGTCAGGTCGCCGCGGAAGGTGCGCCGGTAGGCGAGCGGCGAGATGCCGATCGCGGCGTGCAGGTGCTCGCGCAGCGAGGTGCCGCTGGCGAAGCCGACCCGGGCCGCGACGTCGTCCACCGGCAGGTCGGTGGACTCCAGCAGGTCCCGGGCGCGGTCCACCCGCTGCCGGATCAGCCAGCGCCCCGGGCTCGTCCCGACCTCCTCGTTGAAGCGCCGCACGAAGGTGCGCAGACTCATCCGCGCGTGCCCCGCCAGGTCCGCCAACGTCAGCGGCTCGTGCAGGTTCTCCAGGGCCCACCGGCGGGTGGGCGCGGTGCCGTTGGCGACCGGCTCGGGGACCGGCCGTTCGATGAACTGGGCCTGGCCGCCCTCCCGCCACGGCGGCGCGACGCAGATCCGGGCCGCGCGGTTGGCGACGGCGATGCCGTGGTCCCGGCGCACGAGGTGCAGGCAGACGTCCACCCCGGAGGTGGCGCCGGCCGAGGTGAGCACGTCCCCGTCGTCGACGAACAGCACGTCGGGGTCCAGGCGCACCCTCGGGTACCAGGCGCGGAAGAGGTCCGCGAGCGCCCAGTGCGTGGTGGCGGGGCGGCCGTCCAGCAGGCCGGCGCCGGCCAGCACGAAGGCGCCCGTGCATATGGACACGACCCGCGCCCCCGGCGGCAGGCTCGCCAACGCGTCCCGCACCCCGGCGGGCGGCTCCCGGGTGAGCTTCGCGGTGTCGAAGGGCGGCAGCAGAACGGTGTCGGCCGTCCGCAACGCCTCGGGGCCCTGCGGCGGTGAGACGGAGAAGTCGGCGTTGGTGCGGACGGGACCGCCGTCGATCGAGCAGGTCAGGACCTCGTAGCGACCGCCGGCCGCGTCGAAGACCCGGCTGGGGATGCCGAGTTCGAACGGGTACACCCCGTCCAGCGCGAGCACCACGACCCGGTGCGGAGTTCCCATGGCACGATCCCGTCGAAAGATGGCATTCATGCCATGGTACGGCCGCCGCCGGCGTACCAGGCTGGTCCCATGACGAACACGACCGCCACTATGCGAGCCATCAGCCAGGACACCGTGGGCAGCCCCGAGGTACTCAGGGAGGCCGAGCTGCCCAGACCGAAGCCGGGCCCCAGCGAGCTCCTGGTCGCCGTCCGGGCCGCCGGGCTCAACCCCACCGACTGGAAGCACCGTTCGGGCAGCGGTTTCGTCAACCGCCTCCCGCTCGTCCTGGGCTGGGACGTCTCCGGGGTGGTCGAGGCCGTCGGCTACGGCGTGACCCTCTTCAAGCCGGGCGACGAGGTCTTCGGGATGCTGCCCTACCCGTACGGGGTCGGGGCGCACGCCGAGTACGTCACGGGCCCGGCCCGCGCCTTCGCGCCCAAGCCGGCCGCCGTCGACCACGTCCAGGCCGCCGCGCTGCCGCTGGCCGCGCTCACCGCGTACCAGGCCATCGTCGACACGGCCGACGTGACCGCGGGGCAGCGGGTCCTGATCCACGCGGCCGCCGGCGGCGTCGGCCACCTCGCCGTCCAGATCGCCAAGGCGCGCGGCGCCCACGTGATCGGGACCGCGAGCGGCCCCAAGCACGACTTCCTGCGCTCCCTCGGCGCCGACGAGACGATCGACTACCGCACCACCGACTTCCGGGAGGCCGCCGGGGACGTCGACATGGTCCTGGACACGGTCTCCGGCGACACCCGCACCCGCTCCCTCGACGTCCTCCGCCCCGGCGGCGTCCTCGTCTCCCTGCTGCCGAGCCCCGACCCCGAGGCGGAGGCCACGAAGGCCGCCGAGCGGAACGTGCGGGTGGAGACGCTCCTCGTCGAGGCCGACCACGCCGGCATGACCGCCATCGCCGACCTCGTGGAGTCCGGCGCCCTCCGTGCCCACATCGAGGCCACGTTCCCCCTCGCCGAGGCCGCGAAGGCCCACGCGCTGGGCGAGACCAACCGCACCACCGGCAAGATCGTCCTCACCGTCGGCGGCTAGGGTCCGTCCTCCGGCGGTCGGGCCCGGCCCTACCGGCCGCCCGGGCGGCTGGGCCAGCTGTATATGGGGCGTTCCTCCGCCGGGCAGGCGGTGGCGCTCAGGGTGGTGTCGGAACAGCCCGCGCGCCGCGTTCGGCGTCGGCCGGGCCGAGCGACGCGGCGCTGGGCGACGCGGACTACCTCTCCCCTGAGCAGTTGCTCAGCGAGCCGGAGACCACGGCTCGGCGCGGTGCGCCACTTCGCGGCGGTGGGCCGGATCAGCAGCCGGAGCGGCTTCCGGTGCTCCGCCGTCGATGCCCGCCGCCCCACCCCACGCGCCCGTGGTTCCCCCGCCGCCTCCCGGGCCCTCGGCGGCGAAGCCGGCGGTCGGCGGCGACCCGAGTGGCGTCGACAGCCTCTTGCCGCTGCGGGTCGCCGGGGCGGGCCATATGCCTGCCGACCACGTGGTGACACCGGTGTCGGCGAGAGACGGTCACGGCCGCTGTTCGTCGACCCAGCCGCGCTCGACTGCCCACTCGTCCGTGATGTCCTCCGCGGCGGGCAGCGTGAGGAGCGAGACGGCAGACAGGACGACGACGAGCCCGGCCGAAACGGCCCAAGCGCGAGGACGGGTTTCCGGCCGCCCCGTGCTGTCCTGGCCGGCGTCAGCGGAGCGGTCCCGGCGGAGCCGGGTTGCCTGGAGTCGACGGTCGGCCGGCCTCAGCGTCCACGACACGACGGCGAGCACCAGGAACATCAGCGGCGGCCCCCACGACTCAGGACCGTCGCCAAGTGCCAGATGTGACACGACGGCACCTCCCCAAAGGAAAAGGACACCCGCGTACGCCCATTCCTTGATCAGCTGGAACCCGGGCACGGCGATCGCGACGGCCGCACCGAATTGACACACGCCCAGAACGTAGGCGAAGTAGTCCGGGTATCCGAGGTGGTCCAACTGGGCTTCGACCCAGTCGATCGTCAGAAGGTTCCACGCCGATCCGGCGATCAACTCGAAGACGATGACGACGGTGGTGAACCAGAAGGCCATGGGGCGGACCCGGTTCCGGTCGGCTTGTCCCGCGGTGGCCGACTTCTCGCCGGTCGCCCGCTGTCGGCTGATGGTCGATTGAGTTTGCATCTCGGTCTCCTTGCCGAACTGGTTGCTGGTTCGAGAGCGGCGTCGGCTTCAGGTGGGTGCTGAAGGCCCGGGAGTCGACGTGCTCGTACGGAGCGGCCAGGGCGAGGCGGCGTTGGCGCCGCCACACGTGCCACACCTCGTGATCGTGTGCGCGGGCGAGTTCGGTGATCCGGTGGAACCCGTCCTGCCGCGTCCACAGCGGTAATGCCGGTGCTGGAAGGCGCTGGAACACCACGGGAGGCCGGCTCCCGCTACCGGCCGATCCGGCGTGGCACCGTCAGCGTGAGGAGCTTGTCCGGGTTGCGGATGACGTAGATGTTGGTGATCTCGTCGTTGGTGATCTCGATCAGGAACACGCCCTCCAGGTGGTCGCCGCGGTAGGCGACCAGCGCGGGCGCGTTGTTGCAGTTCACCATCTCGATCCGCAGGCCCGGTACTGCTCGTCCCTTGTGGAAGAGGTTCGCGAGGTGCGCCGCCACCAGCTCCGCGCCCACCACCGGCTGGCGTGCCGCAGGGGTTTTGCCGCCGCCGTCGGCTGTGAAGGTGGCATCTTTCGCGAGCAGCGCGAGCAGCCCCTGCATGTCACCCGTGGTGGCCGCGGTCATGAACTGATCGGTGATCCGTGCGGTCGTCGCGGTGTCGGCGGGTTCGAAGCGCCTGCGCCGCGCCTGCACGTGCTTGCGGGCACGGTGCGCCGCCTGCCGTACCGTCGCCACGGGTTTGCCCACCGCGGCAGCGATGTCGCTGTGGGAGAAGCCGAACACCTCGTACAGCACGAACACCACACGCTCGTCGGGTGTGAGCGTTTCAAGCACCACCAGCATCGCCATGGACACGGACTCGGCCAGCACCACGTCGGCCGCCGCGTCGTTCTCGTCGAGCAGCACGGGCTCGGGCAGCCACGGACCGACGTAGTCCTCGCGCCGACGCGCGCTCGCCCGCAACGCGTTGAGAGCCTGGCGGGTCACCAGCCGCGCCAGATACGACTTGGTGTCTCGCACCGTCGCGAGGTCCACGTCGGCCCACCGCAGATAGCTGTCCTGCAGCACGTCGTCGGACTCCGTTGCCGAGCCGAGCATCTCGTAGGCGATCGTGAACAGCAGTGGCCGCAGCAGGGTGAACCGCTCGGCGTGCTCGTCGGTGGTCATGGCGACGTGACTCCCCCCGGTGCGGATAGCCGGCCGCTCGTGACGGGGGCCGCCGGTGTGGACGTTCACCGGGTCGTCGTCCCTGCCGGCGAGTTGGCGGACGGCGCTGTGCGTGGCACTGTCGACGACCAGCCGGACCTCCTCGCCGAGCAGCGTGCCGTAGTCGACCTTGTTGCTTGGTGGGCTGTGTTCCGTCATGCCTCCAAGACACCGAGGCCGGCCGAAACGTGACACCGATCGATGTGACACGAGGCACATCACCCCGAAGACCGGTGCTGCGGGCTCTGGTGGAGGACGACCGGTGACGATCGCCTGCGGCTGTGAGGCTCTGGGTAGGCTGAGCCCCCGTTCACACCGTTTGGGGAGTCATGACGAGTAGGTTCACCGAGTTGGTTGTCGACTGCCACGATCCGGAACGCCTCGCGGCCTTCTGGTGCGCGGTCCTGGACTTCAGGGTGATCGACCGGAGCGAGGGCAAGGTCGAGATCGGCTCGTGGGAGCCGACCGTGGAGGAGGTCCGGGCCCGCCAGATGCCGCCCACCCTGGTGTTCATCCGGGTGCCGGAGGGCAAGGCCGTGAAGAACCGGCTCCACCTCGACGTCAGCCCGATCGACGGCAGCACCGACGACGAGGTGAGCAGGCTGCTCGACCTCGGCGCGACGAGGGTGGACGTGGGCCGGCACCCCGGCCAGACGTGGGTCGTCATGGCCGACCCCGAGGGCAACGAGTTCGACGTCCTCCGCTCCCTGGCGCCGGCCAACCAAGCGATCGATCCCGAGGGTTAGCGGTCAGCACGGCCGGTGGTCGGGCGCTCGCCGGAGGACGGTCCGTCAGTGCCCGATGCCCTGGCCGAACCCGCCGTCCACGGGCAGTTCCAGGCCGGTGGTGAAGGTGGCCTCGACGGCCAGGTACAGCGCGGCGGCGGCGACTTCCTCCACGGTGCCGCCGCGCCCCATGGGCGTGGACGCGTTGCCTTGTTCGATGAACTCGGAACGCTGCTCTTCGGTCAGTTCGGCGACTCCCATCGTGGGTGTGAGGATGAACCCGGGTGCGATCGAGTTGACGCGGATATCGCGGGGAAGCAACTCCGCCGCGAGCACCTTGGCGAAGGCGGCGACTGCCTCCTTGGCCCCGGAGTAGGCGCTCAGCCCCGGGAAGATCTGGTCGTTGGAGACGGTGGTGAACACGATGGAGCCGCCCTCGGACACCAGAGGCGCCAGCCGCTGCACGGTGAAGAAGGAGCCCTTGGCGTTGACATCGAAGATGCGGTCCCACGAATCCTCGGTGACCTCTTCGAGAGTCTGGAACTCGGCGACGCCCTGGTTCACGAACAGGTAGTCGATGCTGCCGAGGATGTCGGCGACCTGGTCGCCGAGGGCGTCGATGGCGGCCATGTCGGTGGCGTCGGACCGTATCGGGTGGGCCAGCGGGGTGTCGAGCGCCGCTTGAGCCTCGGCCAGTCGGTTTTCGCTACGTCCGGTGTAGATGACCTCGGCACCACGGTCGGTCAGGGCTCGGACAACGGCCTGCCCCATCCCGATGGTGCCACCGGTGACGACGGCCTTCTTTCCTGCCAGGTCTTTGCTGTGCCTCGTTGTCATGGCGGTTACGCTAAAGCTTGACGTTGACGTGAGAGTCAAACTTCTATGGCGGGGGTCACATGTTCATCGGAGAGCTGTCACGCCGCACCGGCGTCAGCCCCAGAGGGCTGCGGTACTACGAGGAACAGGGCCTGCTACAGCCGGAACGCCGGGCCAGCGGCTATCGCGAGTTCGCCGACTCCGACGTGGCGACGGTGCGTCGGATTCGGGTCCTGCTGACGGCAGGGCTGAACACCGAACTGATCCGGGAGATGCTGCCCTGCGTGGCCGACGAGGGGGCCATACTGGCCCCGACCTGCGAGGAGATGACAGAGGACCTGCGGCGCGAACGCGAGCGCCTCGGCCGCTCCATCGAACAACTCCGGGCCGCCCACGCCATGCTCGACTCGATCATCCACGTGGGCGAATCGGCCACCGCCCGGTCCGGGTGTGACGCATAGGGGCGCGCGGGACCGACCCGGTAGTAGTTCACGACCAGGACGGCGTGACGACGGCGACGGCGACCAACGCACGGCCGAGCGTTCAGCCCTTCACGGACACCAGGAAGGCCGCCCACGCACCGGCCGGAACGACAAGCGCCGGACCGGCCACGGCCTTGCTGTCCCGCACGGGCACGACGCTCGGCAGGCCGTCGGCGACCTCCACGCAGTTGTTGGCTCCCCCGTCGCTGTAGCTGGACTTGCGCCAGGTGACACCGCTCAGATCAGGGCTAGGGAGTCGCATCGTCACCCCTTCACGGCCGCGACAAATGCCGCCCATGCGCCCGCCGGAACGACAAGCACGGGACCGGCCACGGCCTTGCTGTCCCGCACGGGCACCACGCTCGGCAGGCCGTCGGCGACCTCGACGCAGTTGTTGGCTCCCCCGTTGCTGTAGCTGGACTTGCGCCAGGTGAGACCGCTCAGGTCGGGGCTGGGGGATCGCATCGTCTCTAGCCGTCCTTCATCAGGTCGCGGATGAACTCCAAGGAGTCCTTCGGGGATAGTGCGAGTGCGCTGACCTCATCGTAGGAGAGTCTGTACTGTTCCACCTCCTCCGGTTCCTCGATCATCTCCCCGGAACTGCTGCCCTCCGAGTAGACGGCACAGGTGCCGTCCGGGAGCCACATGATGGTCAGGGAGCCGCCAAGCAAGTAGTGCAACCCCGTCTCGAACGGCAGCACCTGAATCGTCACGTTCGGCAGCTCGGCGTCGTCGAGCAGGCGCTGCAACTGCCGCTTCCAGGCGTCCCGGTCCCTCAGCGGCCGGCTGAAGACAGCCTCATCGAGCACCGCCCGCAGATGCGGGGCCGAATTGTCACGGCGCAGTATCCGCTGTCGGTTCAAGCGCAGGACCAGTTGCTCTTCAAAGCCATCTGCCTCGTCCGCGCGGTGCGGCATGGACCATAGCTGCTCCCTCGCGTACTCCTCGGTCTGCAGCAGCCCGGGAATGGTCTGCGGCACATACACCTGGAGGACCCGCGCCAGGTTCTCCAGCGCCATGTATCGCTGATACCGCCCCAGGTACGCGTCGTCCTTGGCCAGCGACCACAGGTTCTGAAGGCTGCGCCGCGTCCCGTAGACCTCGTCGAGCCGCTTGGCCGTGTCCAGATCGCCGAGCCGTTCCCCACGCTCCAACTTGCCGAGGTACGACCGGTCGTACGTCGTCGCCTCCGACAGGTCGCCCAGCGACATGCCGGACTCCTCGCGGAGCTGCAGCAGCTCCTCCATGTATTTCCGCCTGGCCGGTGCCACCTGCTCCGGCTCGGACTTGCGTGGCGCCATCGGCCGCCCCTTCCCGAATGCGCGTTTGTGGCCGGTCTGAGAGGCCACAGCTCCGCTCTGGCCAGCGGCCTACCCACGCGGCAAACCTTGTAGTCACGCGACTACAGAGAGAACGCATGTCCATGCAGCCCCAACCGCCTGCCCCGCCGGTCCGTTGCCCCCACCCCGGTTTCCTCCGGGACATGAAACCGTCCCCCGAGGGCCTGCGGTGCCCCGCCTGCGACGCGCTGATCTACGGCCGGACGGTCGTCAGGTGAACGTCCCCAAGGCCGAGTGGGCCACCGAACTCCCCTTCCCCCGAGGCGCTCTGGTCGAGGACGCGCACGGCCGCCGAGGACGACTGATGGCGAGCCTGATCGAGCGCGACCGCACCACCGACCGGATCGTCCGTCGGACCGCGTTCCTCCGCCCCATCGGCGGCGGCCACGAGTGGCAGGCGCCGCTCGACGAACTCAGGGCCGTCGACTGACCGGTTGAACTCCGACGCCCGTATCCAGAACCGCAGTTGGGGGGGACGCCATCCACTGGGTGTCCGGGATGGGAAGATCACGCGGTGGAAGTCCTCCACCGACCCGCCCCAGATCATCCGGGCGTTCCGGAGAAGGCTACCGGCTGAGCCGGCCCGCGGGTGAGCTGTCCGCCGACTCTTTCAGGAGGCTGTGTTGTCAGGTGCGCACGAGCCGGTGGCGGTCGTCACCGGGGCCAACCGGGGCATTGGGCTGGAGGTCGTCCGCCAGCTGGCGGAACGCGGCTTCACGGCCGTGCTGGGCTCGCGTGACGCGGTGAAGGGCGAGGCCGCCGCCGTGTCGTTGGCCGAGGCCGGGCTGAGCGTGGTCACCCACCAACTCGACGTGGCCGACAGTAAGTCCGTCACCGCGTTCGCACAGTGGCTGACCGCCGAGTACGGGCGCTGCGACGTGCTGGTCAACAACGCCGCGATTCTCTACGACACGTGGCAACGGCCGGCCAGCGCCGATCTGGACGTGGTGCGCCAGGCGCTGGAGACCAACACCCTCGGCGCCTGGCGCACGGCGCAGGCCCTGGTGCCCCTGCTGCGCCGCAGCCCGCATCCGCGCGTCGTCAACGTATCCAGCGGTGGGGGTTCGCTGGCCGGCATGGGCGCCGGTACTCCGGCGTACTCGGTGTCCAAGGCCGCGCTGAACGCCACGACCCGCCTGCTGGCGGCCGACCTCAAGCGCGACCGGATCCTGGTCAACGCCGTCTGCCCGGGCTGGGTGGCCACCGACATGGGGGGTGCCGGGGGGCGGCCGGTGAGCGAGGGCGCCCGCAGCGTCCTGTGGGCCGTGGAACTGCCCGACAAAGGGCCCACCGGCGGTTTCTACCGCGACGGGCGACCGCTGGACTGGTAGCGCGCGCCACGGTCGCACGTTCGGACCTCGCGGGGGGAGTTCACCGCCGGCGCTGTCTCGACGGCCCTGTTTCAGCTACCGCGTGGCACGTGATGGCTCTGTCAGTCGAGCCGACCGAGCGCCGCGCGCTGCGCCGGGCTCAGCCGGTCCGGTCGGGTGGTGAGGGTGTACGTGTGGTCCGCGCCCACCCGCAGGGTCAGCGGGTCGGCGATGGCCGGTCGGCGTCGGATGGCGTCGAGCGCGGCGGTGACCCGGGCGGCGGGCCAGTCGAGCGCGCCGGCCAGCGCGCGCACGCTGAGCGGTCGGCCGGCGTGCACGAGGGCGGCGAGCACGGTGAGCGCGTCGTGCGCGCCGGCCTCCGCCAGCGCGCTGCCGGCCATCTGTTCGCTGAGCTCGGCGAAGAACCGGCCCATCGCGCCGAGTCGGGCGCCGGCGGGCGAGTCGGCGCCGAAGATCGCGACGCCCCGCCGCGCCGCGTCCGCGACGTGGCCGTGTGCGCCGGTGTCGGTCCCCCACGCCCGGAGCCAGACGTCCTCGTCGATCACGTACCGGTCGCGGCGGGTGCCGGGGTCCGGTTGGCGGACGACCAGGTCCATGGCTTCGAGCGAGCCGATGGACTTGGACACCGACGCCGGGCTGACCCGTAGCCGGCGGACCAGGTCGGCGGCCGTCAGGCCGTCTTCGTCAGCGGTGAGCAGACAGACGAACACCCGGGCCGTCATCCGGGGCATGCCCGTCGCGGCCAGCACGGTGGCGAACTGGTCGACGAAGCCGCGCACCGCCTCGGCCGGCCGCTCGCCGGTCGTCGGCTCGACCGGTCGCGCCGACCCGCTTCGGCGCGCGCGGTGGTCGGCGGCCCGCTGCGCGCGGGCGGCCCGGTAGTCACCGGGGGTCCCGTTGCGCGCGACCTCGCGGCTGATCGTGGAGGTCGGCCGGCCGAGGTGTCGACCGATCTCGGCATAGCCGAGCCCGTCGGCCAGCCAGGCCGCGATCCGCTGACGGTCCTCGTGGGTCAGCCTGCCGCCCGGCACCGGCGCCCCCTCCCTCCTTGTCTTCATCGACAGTACATTGCAACGAGCTATCCGAGGTAATTGCGTTTTGCCACAAGCTTGTTGCAACGATTCTGGAGCTGACCTGGCATTTCGTGCCGCCGGAGTTGACCCAACAAAAAACGCAACTTAGCTTTTCCGCAACTCGAAAGAGAGGAAGGCGCCATGCACGTGCTGGCCATATCGACCGTCTCGGACCAGGACAGGTTCTGGAGCGGTCTCAAGAAGGCCCACGCCAAGCTCCCCAGGGGCGCCGCCTGGAAGGTGGCGGTCGCGAGCAGGGACGGGGCCAGGGCGGTGAACATCATCACCGACGAATCCGTCGACGCCGTCCGGGACTTCTTCGAGGCACACGCCGGCGCCTATGCCACGACGGAGTACGTCGAGGCGGACGCCGCCAACGCGGTCGGTCTCCCCCGATGAGGCTCGACGTGCCGCGGGCCCGCGCCCGGGTCGCCGAACTCCTCGCGCGGTACGGCATCCCGAGCGCCGCGATCGGCGTGCTCCACGACGGGGAGCTCGCCGAGTTCGCGGTCGGCGTCCGGGACGTGCGGACGCGGGAGCCCGCGACGCCGGACACCGTCTACCAGTGCGGATCCATGACCAAGACCTGGACCGCGCTGGCCATCATGCAGCTCGTCGACGAGGGGGGTGTCGACCTGGACGAGCCGGTGCGGACCTACCTGCCCGGCTTCACCGTCGCCGACCCCGAGGCGGCCGCCACCGTCACCCCCCGCCACCTGCTGCGCCACACCAACGGCATCGAGGAGGACTACGGCGATCCCGGCGAGGACGACGACGTCCTCCAACGCATGGTCGAGAACATCGCCGACGCACCCCAGGTCTTCCCCGTCGGCCACACCCACGGTTACAGCGCCGCGCTCGGCTACGCGATCCTCGGCCGGATCCTGGAGGTCTGCGACGGCAAGCGCTGGGACGACGTCATGCGGGACCGCCTCGTCGCACCGATGGGACTCACCAGCACCAACAGCCGGCACGAGCAGGTGGACCCGACCCGGGCCGCGACCGGGCACCTGCTCAACTCCCTGGAGGAGGGCCCCGTCGTCACACCGGTGGACCACCTGCCACGCGCCTTCGGCCCCGGCGGCACCATCACCTCGACGACCCGGGACGTGCTCGCCCTGGCACACGTCCTCCTCAACGAGGGCGTGGCGCCGAACGGAAACCGGATCGTCTCCGCCGAAAGCGTCCGGGAGATGCAGCGGTCCCGGGTGCCCGTCCCGGATCCGTACCTGTTCGGGCCCGAATGGGCGCTCGGCCTCATCGTGTGCGACTGGCACGGCCAGACCGTCTACGCGAGCGACGGCAGCACCATCGGCCAGAACGCCCGCCTACGGCTGCTGCCGGACTCGAACACCGCCCTCACGATGCTGACCAACGGCGGACCGCGAGAGAGCTTCTACCACGCGGTGTTCAACGAGATCCTGACCGACCTCGGCGCGCCCACCATCCCCGCCCCACCCACCCCGAACCCGACACTGAACCTCGACCCGGCCCGGTACGCGGGCGTCTACGAGCGCCCCGGCACCCGCTACGAGGTGTCCGCCGAAGGAGGAAAGCTGTACCTGACCCTGGTCCTCGACCCCGTTCAGGCACAGTTCCTCCAGCAACCCGACCGCATCAGGTACGAACTGCTCCCGGTGAGCGAGACGCACTTCCTGATGCCGCCGACCCGTCCCCTGGAGGACCCCCAGACGGTGGCGATCTACGACTTCACGGCCGCGAACGGCACCGCCCGGTACCTGCACACCAACTGCCGGGTACACCCACGAACGGGACCGCTGCCGCCTCGCTGAACTCGGCGCCCCCGCATGATCACTTGAACCCAACGTGACCTGCCGTTTACCGTACAGTCGGGCACAACGCGTCACTTGATCGTCACGGGGGAAAGATCATGGCTCGTCCGTCTGACTGGTCGCCTGTCGACATGGACCGGGACCCGACACCCGGGAACCCGGACGAAGTACGGGAACTCGCCGACGACCTCCAGACCTTCGCGGACGACGTCGGCGAGGCACTCGGCCGCATCCGCGGCATGGCGGAGGACCGGGCCGTGCTCGACTGGGCAGGACTGTCCGCCGAAGCCTTCCGCTCCGAGTTCGACGGCGTCCCGCCCAACCTCCAGAAACTCCAGACCTCCTACGACATGGCCGCCCAGGCCCTCCAGACCTACTGGCCCAAGCTGGAGACCGCCCAGGGCATGGCCGACCGCGCCCTGGACCGCGCCATCGCCGCCCAAGCCGACCTCTCCACCGCCCAAGCCGCCCTGACCGACGCGCAGGACTGGGTCTCCCGCGCCGGCGACGAGGCCGAACGCCTGGAACGCGAGGGCGAACGCGAGAACGTCGAACCGCCATCCGAGGCGGAGGTCCGCGCCGCCACCCGCGATGCCACCGCCGCCAACGAGGCCGCCTCCTCCGCCCAGTCCCGCGTCGACGCCGCCGAGGAAGCACTCTCCGCCGCCCGCCAACTCGCCCTGGATGCCAAGGAGATGCGCGAGGAGGCCGCCCGCACCTGCGCCTCCGAGATCGACGCCGCCTCCGACGCCGGCATCCAGAACCGCCGCTGGTGGGAAGACGCCATCCACTGGGTCTCAGAAAACTGGGACACCATCGTCGAGATCTGCAAAGTCGTCGTCGCCGTCCTCGGCATCGTCGTCATGATCATCGGCGGACCCCTCGCCTGGGTCGTCCTCGCCGCCGCCCTCGTCGTCCTCGCCGACACCCTCTACGACTACGCCAACGGCCGCGCCTCCCTCTGGGACGTGGCGTTCGCGGCGCTTGACTGCATCCCCGGCATGAAGGGTCTCACCACCCTCGGCGGACTGGCCGTCGGTGTACGGGCGTTGGCGCGTGGCGGGCTGCGCGGCATGGCCGCCGGGGTACGCGGCCTGGCAACCCGTGGCCGCACGATGATCGCGGACGGCATGCAGTCCGCGTACTCGCGCGCCCGCACCATGATCCGCAGCGGCGGCACCGACCCCGTCGACCTGGCCACCGGCCACATGTACCTGCCCCAGACCGACGTCACCCTGCCCGGCACGCTGCCGTTCGCCTTCACCCGCCGCGTCCAGTCCGGCTACTACGCCGGCCGGTGGTTCGGCCCGTCCTGGTCCTCCACCCTCGACCAGCGGCTGGAAGTCGACGAGGAGGGGGTGGTGTTCCTGGCTGAGGACGGCCTGGTCCTCGCCTACCCCCACCCGAAGGCGCCGAGCACGGCCGTGTTGCCCGAGAGCGGCCCCCGCTGGCCGCTGGCCCGGCAGGAGGACGGCGGCTACGCGCTCACCGACCCCGTCACCGGCCACATCCGGCACTTCCGACGTCCGGACGGGGACGGCGACTGCCGCATCCTCGGCATATCGGACCGCAACGGCAACCGCGTCGACATCGACTACGACCCCCACGGCGCCCCCACCGCCATCCGCCACTCCGGCGGCTACCACCTCACCCTCACCACCGAACACGGCCGCGTCACCACGCTCGCCCTCGGCGACACCCTCATCCGCCGCTACGCCTACACCGACGGCAACCTCACCGCCGTCCTCAACCCCGCCGGCCAGCCGCTCCAGTTCACCTACGACCACCGCCTACGCGTCACCTCCTGGACCGACACCAACAACCGCCGCTACGCCTACACCTACGACGACCACGACCGCTGCGTCGCCGAAGGCGGCGAAGCCGGCCACCTTGCCCTCACCCTCGCCTACGACGGCACCCACCCCGACTGGCCGGACGCCCGCGTCACCACCCTCACCACCGCCCAAGGCACCACCAGCCACTACATCATCGACGACCACCACGACGTCATCGCCGAGATCGACCCCCTCGGCAACGTCACCCGCACCGAATACGACGCCGACCACCACACCGTCGCCGAAACCGACCCCCTGGGCCATGCCACACGTGTGAGTCGCAACGCTGACGGCCAACCGCTCATCGTCCGGTTCCCCGACGGCACCTTCACCCGCTACGAGTACAACGACCTCGCCCTCCCCGTTTCCATCGCCCTTCCCGACGGGACCACCTGGCTACGCGAGTACGACGAGCGCGGCAACTGCGTCTCCGTCACCGACCCGCTCGGAGCCACCACCCGGTACACCCACGACGCGTTCGGTGGAATCGCGTCGGTAACGGACCCGCTGGGTGCGACGACCCGGATCCGCTGTGACGGCGCCGGGCTCCCGACCGAACTGACAGATCCGCTGGGCAACACGGCCACCCGTCGCTACGACTCCTTCGGCCGCCCCGATCGGATAACCGACTCGTCGGGAGCCGAAACGCGGGTGTGGTGGAGCGCGGACGGCCATCTGACCCGGCTCGTCGATGCCAGCGGCGCGGAGCAGACCTGGCAGTACGACGGCGAGGGCAACTGCGTCCGACACACCAACGCGGCAGGCGCCGTCGTCGAGTACGAGTACACCCACTTCGACGCACTTACGGCCCGTACCGAGGCGGACGGGGTCCGTTACGAGTTCGAGCACGACGCGGCGCTCCGTCTCGTCCGCGTTACCAACCCGCAGGGACTCGCCTGGGAGTACGACTACGACGCCGCCGGCCGGTTGATCGCCGAGACCGACTTCGACGGACGTCGTGTCGGCTATGCCTGGGACGCCGCCGGCCGTCTGGCCGAACTGACCAATCCGCTCGGCCAGACGATCGCCTACGAGCATGACTCCATGGGCAGGCTGATCGCCAAGCACTTCGGCGACCACAGCCTCACGTACGGCTACGACCCTTTGGGACGGCTGCTTCACGCTTCCGGCCCGGATTGCGAGGTGCGGTGGGAACGCGACCTCGCGGGACGGGTGCTCGCCGAGACGATCAACGGCAGGACGCTGTCCCTGGAACTCGACGCGGCCGGTCGACGCGTCTCCCGGACCACGCCAGGCGCGGGCCGTACGTCCTACGACCATGACGCCGCGGGGCGGCGGGTGGCCCTCGATGTCTCCGGGCATGTGTTGTCCTCCACCCATGACGCGGTGGGGCGCGAGACCACCCGTGTGCTGGGGGACTCCTTCACGCTGAACAACGTGTGGGACCCGGTCGGACGCCTTACGCATCAAGAGCTCGCCGGAGGCCGTGACCAGCCTCTGCTGACCCGCGCCTGGACCTACCG
Source organism: Streptomyces millisiae (assembly GCF_031845425.1). Classification (NCBI taxonomy): domain Bacteria; kingdom Bacillati; phylum Actinomycetota; class Actinomycetes; order Kitasatosporales; family Streptomycetaceae; genus Streptomyces; species Streptomyces millisiae. Next base: position 126,671 of record NZ_JAVREM010000007.1, on the reverse strand, counting down.
GGCCGACGGCTACGTCACCGCCCTCCAGGACTCCGTGCGAGGCGATTCCGCCTTCGCCCTGGACGCCAGCGGGCGCGTCACGGGGGTGGACGCACGAGGTTGGACCGAGTCCTACGCGTACGACGTGGCGGGTAACCAGAGCCACGCCACCTGGTCCTCACACCACCCCGCGCAGGAAGCCACTGGCGCCCGAACCCTTGAGGGCACACGGCTGGTGGCGGCTGGTGGCGTGCGCTACGAGTACGACGACGCCGGCCGAGTGACCGTCAAGCGCAGGACCCGCCTCTCCAGGAAGCCGGACAGCTGGCGTTATTCGTGGGACGCGGAGGACCGCCTCACCTCCGTCACCACCCCCGACGGCGCCGTGTGGCGCTACCGCTACGACCCGCTCGGCCGCAGGATCGCCAAGCAGCGGCTCGGCGAGGACGGCACGACGGTGGTCGAGGAGACCAGTTTCGTATGGGACGGGGTCACGCTGGCCGAGCAGACCACCGTCTCGTCCGACGCGCCGAACCCCGTCACGCTCACCTGGGAGCACGACGGGCTGGCTCCCGTCTCGCAGGCCGAGCGCATCACCGACGCGACGACACAGGAGACCATCGACAGCCGGTTCTTCGCCATCGTCACCGACCTCGTCGGCAGCCCCACCGAACTCGTCGGCGAGGACGGCGACGTGGCATGGCACGTTCGTCGAACCCTGTGGGGGCTGAGCGTGTGGCGCGCGGACGCCCGGGCCTACACTCCGCTGCGCTTTCCAGGTCAGTACCACGACCCGGAATCCGGGCTCCACTACAACCACCATCGCTACTACGACCCGGAGACCGCTCGCTACACGTCACCGGACCCCCTGGGCCTGCGCCCGACGCCGAACCCCGTCGCCTACGTCCACAACCCGCTGAACTGGGATGACCCGCTGGGCCTGTCTCCCTACCCGGCCGGAGACGCCATCGACGACATGATCGGGCGGATCGATCCGGACAGCCTGACCATGACGCGGACCGTCCGGAACCACCTCGATGACATGGCGGATCGGCCCGTCCCCAGGCCCGACGGCGGCCGTTACGTCTCTCGTTCACGCCCCTTCATGGACTCGACGATCCTGATCCGGGAGATCATGCAGGGCAGCCGCCCGGCACTCGACCCTCGCGGCGCCTCTGGGGCACTCCGATGGGATACTCCCGGCGCGTTCAACGGCAGCCCTGGAACATGGGAGCTGGTGATCGACACGAACAGCAACACGATCCTGCACTTCAACTTCGTGGGGACACGATGACTCTGAGCTTCACGGTCAACCCTGGTGACGCGATCGAGGGACGGCTGAGCTACATCAGGTCCGAACACAGCTTCATGTACCAGGTGGCGGACCGGTCTGGACTGGCCGTGGAGACGGGAGACCAGGGTGTCACCAGCCTGGTGATCGACACGCTCCAACTCGAGGTGGGGGTGGAGCACGGTCGGGTGCTCTTCGCGTGGGGGTACCACCCGATGGGCGGCTGGTCCAAGGCGGAACTGACCGAGCCCGAGTGCGCCTCCGGGCAGGTGTCCGTGCGGTCGGAGGAACCACTTCTGCCGGGAGTGTCCGTGCCCGTTTCCGGCGACGCGTGGGTCACCCAGTTCGACCCGGCCCGCCAGTTGGTGCGGGTGTCCCCCGCCGTCGGCGCGTCAGACCGATGCGTACGGATCGCGCAGGGGGTGGCCCTCGGTCTCACCGGTTCGCGCCTGACCGAGGTGTGGCTCCGCCCGACCTTCGAAGAGTGAGGCCGACCATGCTCCTCGGCTGCACGTCGTGGGGGCCGCAGAGCAGGCGCGGGTCACGGATTCCCTCCGCCGACCGGTACCTCCCACGTGGCGTGCCTAGTCGGGACGTCGATGGCCGGTCGACGCCGGATGGCGGCCGCGCTCGCCAACACACCGGCCGGAGATCAACGCATCAGAGCAGACGACCAGTCCGGCGTCTGACCTCCTGCCGGCTTCGCGGTGAGTAGTCCGCGTTCAGCGCCCCTGCCGGTTCGTGGCGAGCGCCGCGCGCAGGATCGCGCGCAGCTCGGTCGGTCGTTCCCGCCACGGGTGGTGGCCGGCGTCGCGCAGCGCGTGGAGTCGGCCGTGGGGCAGGGCGGCGGCGAGCGCGGCCGCGGTGGTGATGGGGCGTGGGTCGCCCGTGCCGTGGACGACGGTCACCGGGGCGGTGACGCGGCGGCACCCGTCGCGTACGGCTTCCTCCGGCCACGCGTCCGTCTCCGCGGCCAGCCGGCGGTTGGCCGTCCAGTTGACGGCGTGGGGTGCGGCGGCGTCCTCGGCGGCCCAGGCCCAGGCCCGTTCGCGGTCGGCGTGGTCGGTGAACCAGGCCAGGGTCCGGAACTCCCGTTCCCGCACGGCGGAACGGTGCGGTTCCGCCTCCAGTTCGGCGAGCCGGGCGACCTGCCGTTCCGTCATGCGGCGAAGCCGCTCGGCCCGGTAGGGGGTTCTCCAGTCGCCGAGTCCGGTGCCGCTGAGGTGGACCAGGGACGCGACCCGGTCGGGGTGGGTCCACGCGTAGTGGAGTCCGAGCAGGGCGCCGAAGGAGTGGCCCACGACGGCCCACCGCTCGTACCCCCAGTGGCGGCGCAGGGCTTCGAGGTCGGCGACGAGGCGAGCCACGCGCTGGTCGTCGGAGGCGTCGGACCGGCCGCAGCCGCGCTGGTCGAAGCGGTGGACGACCGTGCCGTCGTCGAGCAGCCGGGCGACCGGGCCCAGGTAGTCCCACAGTCCTGGCCCGCCGTGGAGCAGGACGACCGGCCAGGACGGCCCGACGCTGCCGGTGGTCGCGGTCCACAGGCGTACCCCGTCGTCCATGGTCACGAAGGTCATCGCACCACCCTAGGGTTGACGTTCACCGATGACACGGGCGCCGGCCGCGCGGGCGTCACTCGTGGCCGCGCTCTGTCAGGCGCCGCCCCCGGCGAGGAACTCCGCCAGCTGCGCGCTCGTCGGGGCCGTGGCCGGGCCGGTGCGGGTGACGGCGTAGGCGGCCGCCGCGTTGGCGGTGCGGGCGGCGGTGGCCGGGGTCTCGCCCTGGGCGAGGCGGGCGAGGAAGGCGCCGACGTGTGCGTCGCCGGCGCCGTTGGTGTCGACGGCGTGGACGGGGAAGCCCGGCACGTGCCGGGGTTCGGCGCCCGGCAGGGCGAGCCAGCAGCCGGCGCCGCCGGCGCGGAGCACGGCCCCGGCGCCCGGCGCGAGCCGGGCGCGGAGGGCCGCCGCCGCGGCGGCGGGGTCCTCGTGGCCGGTCATCAGCCGCGCCTCGCGGGCGTTGGCGCTGAGCCAGTCGGCGCGGGCGAGCACCGGTTCGAGGACGGCCGGCGGGATGTCGGCGACCAGCGGCGCCGGGTCGAGGCAGAGGGTGACGCCGGCCGGCAGCCCGGTCGCGAGCCGGGCGAGCAGCGGCCCGACGGCCGGCAAGGCCAGGGCGTAGCCGGAGAGTTGGACCAGGTCGCCGGGGCGGATCTCGGCGGCGACGGCGGCCGCCTCCGGCTCGGCGAGCCGGGCCTCGACGCCGAAGCTGGTGACGAAGGTGCGTTCGCCGCCGCCGTCGACCAGGGCCACGGTGAACCCGGTGTCGCCGTCGACGCGGACCGGCAGGAGGGTTTCGACGCCCTCGGCGGCCAGCGCGGCGCGCACCAGGTCGCCGTGGGGTCCGGTGCCGTGCGGCCCGGCGAAGACGGCGGGGGTGCCGAGCCGGCGGGCGGCGACGAGGGTGTTGAAGCCGCCGCCCGCGGTGAGTTCGGTGCGCGAGCCGACGACGTCGCCGCCGCGCTCCGGCAGGGCCGGGATCTCGATGACGAGGTCGGCGATGACGTTCCCGACCAGGACCAGGCGGCGGCTCACCGGCCGGCCCCCTGGAGGGCGGGCGCCGGGGTGGCCTCGGCCTCGGGCCCCGTGGCCCGGCCGGCCAGCGCGTAGACGGCGGCGCCGGTGGCCATCGCGATCGCCCAGCCCAGGCCGTTGGCGCCGGCCCAGGTGTCGGCGAACGGACCCTCGAACCACACGTCGGTGCTGGTGGCGGCCTCGGTGAAGAGCAGTCCGGCCACGATGGCGGCGGCCCAGCCGAGGACGGCCGGCAGCCGGAAGCCGCCCGTGTACCAGTAGCGGCTGCCGCCGGTGGTGTCCATCAGCGCCTCCGGGTCGTAGGCACGGCCGCGCAGCGAGTCGACGGCGACCACGCCGATCCACGCCGAGATGGGGACGGCGAGGAGGGTGAGGAAGGTGGAGAACGGGCCGTAGAAGTCGTCCGCGATCAGCATCAGGTAGATGCCGCCGGCGAACATCAGCACCACGTCGAGGGCGACCGCCCACACCCGGGACACCCGCAGGCCGAGGGTGATCATGGTCAGGCCCGCGGAGTAGGTGGACAGGTGGTTGGACATCAACAGCCCGCCGAACGCCGCGACGAGGTAGGGGATGGCCATCCAGGACGGCAGCATCTCGTTGATGGCGGCGACCGGGTCGGAGGAGGTGGCGAGCGTGTCGTCGCCGGCCGTCAGCAGGGAGCCGAGCGAGATCAGCAGGAGCAGCGGGATGCCGGCGCCGAACGCGGAGGCCACGACCAGCCGGCTGCCGGGGATCTCCTTCGGCAGGTAACGGGCGTAGTCCGCGCCCGCGTTGGCCCAGCCGATGCCGGTGCCGGCGGCGACGAAGCCGATGCCCGCTATCACGCCGCTGGTGGCGCCGGCCGGCGCGTCCAGGACGCGGCTCCACTCGACCGTCGCGACCAGGAAGCCCATCACGATCAGGTTGAGGACGCCGAAGACGACGGTGGCCCACTTGTTGATCCACATGATGGTGGCGTGCCCGAGGCCACTGATCAGCAGCGTGCAGGCGATGAAGACCAGCAGGCAGAGCAGCGTGAGCACGGTGCCGCGGTCCAGGCCGAACGCGATGTCGAGCATGGCGAGCAGGGCGTAGGCCGCGGTGGTGGTGGAGATGATCTCCCAGCCGATCCGGCTCAGCCAGCTGACCAGCGTCGGGCCCGCGTTGCCGCGCTGCCCGAAGACGGCCCGGGAGAGGGTGAGCGCCGGGGCGCCGCCCTTCTTGCCCGCCAGGCTGAGCGCGCCGACCAGCGCGAAGGAGCCGAAGGAGCCGATGAGGGCGACGAGTACCGCCTGCCAGATGTTGAGCCCCCGGAAGGCGACCAGGGTGGCGCCGAGCGGAAGGCCGAGGATGCTGATGTTGGCGGCGAACCAGGTCCAGAACATCTGTCCCGCGTGGCCGTGCCGTTCGTGGTCGGGCACCGGCTCGATGCCGCGGGTTTCAACGGCGCCGACGCGATCGTTCGTCTTCGAAACGCTCATCTTCGGTGCCTCCTTCGGTGGTGCGATGGGACGGGGTGGTGGTGGGGCGGGTCGGCGGCGCGTCAGCGCAGGGCGATCAGCCGGGCGGTCAGGGGTTCGAGGTCGAGGGAGTTGACCTCGCGCAGGGTGCGCACGGCGTCGGTGGGCAGGGCGGAGAGTCCGGCGACGGAGCCGGCGATCGCGCCGGCGACGGCGCCGATGGTGTCGGTGTCGCCGCCGAGGTTGGCGGCGAGCACGGCGGCGCGCCACGGGTCGCCGTCGGCCAGGGCGAGGACGGCGAAGGCCGCGGGGACGGACTCCTGGGTGGCGACGCTGGTGCCGACCAGGGTGGAGATCAGGTCCACGGCCGGCTCCTCGGGCAGCCCGTCGACCAGCCGCCAGGCCCACTCGATGCGGGCCGCCACGTCGGCGCCGGCGATCCAGTGCCCGCGCCTGGCGCCGGCCCGGGCGGCGGCGACGGCGGCGCGGACGGCCTCGTCGAGGGTGCCGCCGGCGACGCCGGTGCTGACGGCGGCGGCGACGGCCGCGGCGCCGGCGATCCCGATCGTCGTGTCGTGGGTGACCTGGCAGGACTCCACGACCCGGTCGAGGAACGGTTCGAGCGGCTCGGCGGGGAAGGCGACGCCGACCGGGGTGACGCGCATGGCGGCCCCGTTGGTGGTGCCGAACCTGCCGGCCTCCGCCGGCGGCACGCCACGGGCGACGGCGTCCAGGGCCGCCTTGGTGGAGGGGCCGAGCAGGTCGAGCGACCCCCTGGCCCTCATCTCCTTCTCCCAGTCGAGGAGTTCCCGGGCCAGGCGCAGCGGGTCGATCCGGCCGAGCCCCTCGACGAGGAGCCGGCCGACGAGCACGGCCTGTTCGGTGTCGTCGGTGACGGAGCCGGCCGCCATGCCCGCGCTGATCGGGTTGTCGGGCGCGGAGTCACGGAAGCCGGTGATGGTGCCGTACACGCGGCGGACCTGCTCCCGCGACATCGACTGGGTCGGCATGCCGAGCGCGTCGCCGAGGGCGAGTCCGTAGGTGGCGCCGAGCGCGCGGTCGAGCTGGGGCGGGGCGGTCACCGGGGGTCTCCCTCGTGGGAACGTATCCGCAGCTGGAACCTGGCGGGGTCGAGGAGGCTGGTGATCCGCTCCACGACCGAGCCGTCGGCGGCGCGGTTGACCTTGGCCAGCTGGAGGAAGGGCTCGCCGGGCGAGCGGTGCAGCACGGCCGCCTCACCGGCGTCGATCGCCCGGACCGACACCAGGCCCTCGCCCGAGACGGTGATCCGGCCGGCGGCGACGAGCGCCGTGTTGAGCGAGCCGTCCGCCAGGCCGCGCCGGGGCAGCTCGGCGAGGTCCCCGGTGGCGGGGACGCGGCTGCGCTCCAGCGAGACGCCCTGCCCGTCGGGGAGCCGCCTGACCCGGTCGAGCGCGACGAAGACGTCCGAGTCGACGCCGAGCTCGGCGGCCAGCGCCGGGTCGGCGACCGTCTCGAACCGGTGGATCTCGGTGGTCAGCCGCACGCCCTGCTCGGCCAGCGCCTGGGTCCAGCCGCGTCGCCCGTCCAGCGGCGTACCGTCGAAGGTGACGAACGAGCCGATGCCGGCGTGGGTGGAGATCAGCCCCTCGTCGCCGAGGACCTTCAGGGCCTGCCGCAGCGTGGTCCTGCTGACCCCGAACCGCTCCCGGAGCGCGTGCTCCCCCGGCAGCCTGCTGCCGTCGGAGTGCACCCCGGCGCGGATCTCGTCGGCGAGGACGCGCGCGATGCGCTGATGCTTGTGTACCTGTCCAGGCATGTCTAGAACATAGGCGCGGGCATCCCGTCCGGTCCATAGCCGCCGACAAGATTTTTCGCCCGGCCCCTCGGGCCCGCTCAACGCAGCGCGCGCTCCAGAGCGTCGCGGTGGGCGGAGACCCAGCGGTACGCCGCCCGCACCTCCTCGACGACGCCGCTGTCGCGCAGCCGGACCATCGCGGGGTCGCCCGCCTCGGCCTGGGCCTCGATGCCGCGCCAGCACCGGTCCTGCCACCACAGCACCGTCGCCACCAGATCGCCGCGGTCCGCCAGGCCGTAGCCGTCGGCGACCAGCCGCAGCCGCCGCCCCGCCTCCGCGACGTCGGTCACCGAGGGGCCGAGACCGAGGTACTGCCAGCAAACGTGGGCGACGTCGTGCACCCGGGCGCCCGGCGCCGCGAGGTCCCAGTCGATGAAGGCCACCGGCCGCAGCGCGCCGTCGACCGGCCGGTAGACGGTGTTCTTCGGCGACAGGTCGTTGTGGCACACGACCTCTCCCGCCCCGGCGAGCGCGGTGCCCGCCGTCAGGTCGTGGAACTCGCGCACGAGCCGCGCGACGGCCAGCAGGCTCTCGTCCGAGGAGACGGCGGCGGGCTGGCCCGGCTCCCAGGCGACGTGCCCTTCGAGGTAGCCGAGTATCTCCCGACCCCGCTCGTCCACGCCGAGGTGGCGCGGGGCGCCCGCCCAGCCGCCGGCTTCGAACAGCCGCAGCAGCTCACGGACGAACGCCGCCCGGGCGGGCGCGGGGCGGCGGACGGTGTCCCCGACGCGGACGACGGCGTTGACGAAACCCCCGGGCAGCGACGACTCGTTCATGCCCCCAGTCTGCCGGGGCCGGGCACGCGTTGGGGGTGTGGTGGGCGTGCCCGGCCCCGGTGCCTCAGTTGCCGATGTCGGGCCGGGGTCCCGCGCCCTGGCCGACGATGGTGGGGACCTGGCTGGCGGGGTCGAGGGTGTAGGAGTAGAAGTCGCGGGGGTTGAAGGTGGTGCCGCCGGCCTCCTGGCGTCCGGTGGTGCCGGTCAGGATGGAGCCGGTCTGGGTGAGGGTGGCGGTGGAGTCCCGGTAGTAGGGGTCCTTGACGTTCTGGAAGTAGCCGTTCTCGATGACCATCCGGGTCTGGCCGCGGGAGTAGTTGCCATAACCGGTGATGTTCTGCATGTAGTTGTTGTAGAGGTGCGCGTAGGCGACGTTGTCGGTGCTGGGGTTGCGCGAGTTGGTGTTGCGGATCCAGTTGTGGTGGATCGTGATGCGCGCGGTGACGTTCTCCGTCCAGCCGATCCCGAAGGACTTGTTGCCCTCGTTGAGGATGTTCCAGGAGACGGTGAGGTTGGTGGTGTCGCGGCGGCTGTCGATCAGGCCGTCGTTCATCCGCTCGATCCGGTTGTGGTCGATCCACACGCGGTTGGCGCCGTCCATCTGGATGCCGTCGTAGTCGTAGGCGTCGTCACCGGGGTCGTCGTCGGGCATCCGGGTGTCGCGGATGGTGAGGTTGCGGATGATGACGTTGGAGACCCCGTTGAGGAAGAAGCCGCCGTTCACGATGTGTCCCGAGGTCCCGACCCCGACGATCGTCTTGTTCGAGGTCACCCGGATCTCGTGCCCGAACGGCGTCACCGTGATCGGCGCCGCCACCCGGATCACGTAGGGGGTGGACGCGGTGGCGTAGCGGTTGAGGTCCGCGAAGTTCGTCACGGTCACCGTCGGGCCGGCCGCGCCGCCCGTGGTGCCGCCGGACGTCGAGGCGAAACCGTCAGGCGTGTTCGGCCAGGCGGCGACGCCGGGCCCGGCCGCCGGCGCGGCGTCGCCGGCCCGCGCCGCGGGGACCCCGAGCAGCGAGCCGCACAGGGCGGCCACGAGCGCGACGAGCAGCGCCCAGCGTCGCGTCACGGTTGTCTTGGACATGGACACTCTCCAGTTGTCGTGGGGGGCCGACAGGCCATGGGAGCGCTTCCATTCATGGTCACCGCCCTGCTCCGGCCGTCGAAAATATCGGCGACCGGATCGGTAGTGAGCGGTGTCCGAAACCGTAGGAGCATTCCGAGGGGCCGTCAAGGACCCTGGAACCAGGGGAATTTGAAGGAAAGAGGGCTTCGAAAATTTCGACGCCTCGGGCTAGACTTCCCGGCCATGTCGAGCACCGCAGCGGGCGACCCCCGCGCCGAGCCGCTGACCAGCGCTGAGATCGCCGAGCGGGCGGGCGTCTCCGTCTCGACGGTCTCCAAGGTGATCAACGGCCGGTCGGACGTCGCCCCCGACACCCGCGCCAGGGTCGAGGAGTTCATCCGCCGCCACGGCCACCTGCGGCAGAAGCGGCGCGCGGGCGGCCCCGCGCCGCTGCTCGAACTCGTCTTCCGGCAGACCCGCGACGCCTACGCGATAGAGGTCATCAACGGGGTCCAGCGGGTGGCGCGCGAGCACCGGCTGGCCGTGGTGCTGTCCGAGCTCCAGGGCCGGCACACCCCGGACCAGGGCTGGGTCGAGCAGGTCCTGGCACGCCGGCCGACCGGCGTCATCTCGGTGTTCGCCGTGTTGACCGACGCGCAGAGCGGTCAACTCCGCAGCCGTGGCATCCCGTTCGTCCTCGTCGACCCGGGCGGGGAGCCCGCGCACGCCGCCCCCTCGGTCGGCGCCACCAACTGGGGCGGCGGCCTGTCGGCCACCCGGCACCTGCTCGGGATCGGGCACCGGCGCGTCGCCGTCATCACCGGGCCCGACCGCTCCATGGCCAGCCGGGCCCGGCTGGACGGCTACCGCACCGCGCTCGACACCGCCGGCATCGCGGCCGATCCGGCGCTGATCAGGACCGGGGACTTCACGACCGAGGGCGGCCTCGCGCACGCCAGGGCGCTGCTGCGGCTGCCGGAACCGCCCACCGCCGTGTTCGCCTGCAACGACGCCCAGGCGCTCGGCGTCTACCTCGCCGCCGCCGAGGCGGGGCTGCGCATCCCGGACGAGCTCAGCGTGGTCGGCTTCGACGACCTGCCGCCGGCCCAGTGGACCGTGCCGCCGCTGACCACGGTCCGCCAGCCGCTGACCGAGATGGCCGCGACCGCCGCGACCATGGTGCTCGCCCTGGCGGGGGGTCGGGTGCCGGCCCAGCCCCGGGTCGAGCTGGCCACCGAACTGGTCGTGCGGGCCTCCACCGCGCCGCCGGGCGGCTGACGCCGCACGACGCCGCACGACGCCGTGGGAACAACCGCCGCACGGCCGGCGCTTTCCGCCGCGTCCAGGCGTAGGGTCTGCTGCGCCCCCCGTCGGGCCCCGCCTTCGTCCTCCCCGCAGCGGGGCCCGACCATCGCCTCAGTCGTTCGCCGAGCCGGGCTCCGGCGCCGTCCGGTCCGCCGGTGGGCGGCGCTCGCGGCGGGCGCGGACCACGCCGAGGGCGGTGGCCGCCGCGGCGGCCAGGGCGACGCCCGTCTCCGGGACGGCGCCCAGGCGGGTGGCGAGGGTGGTGTCGGTGCGCAGCGGCACGGTGGCGGTGAGCACCTCGCGGGCCCAGGGGCCGGTGGCCGCGGTGACCGAGCCGTCGGGGGCGATGACGGCGCTGATGCCGGTGGTGGAGGCGACCAGGACGGAGCGGTCGTGTTCGACGGCCCGGAGCCGGGACATGGCCAGCTGCTGTTCGGGTTGGGCGAGGTTGTCGTCGCGCATGTAGGTGGCGTTGTTGGTGGGCACGGCGATCAGGTTGGCGCCGGTGCGCACGGCCTCGCGGACCTGGCCGTCGTAGGCGACCTCGTAGCAGATGGAGGAGGCCAGCCGGACGGGCCCGACGTCCAGGCGCACCGGTCCGTCACCGGGGGCGAAGTCGCGCGGGATGAGCTGGAGGTCGCCGAAGCCGCCGAGGAGGCCGCGGGCGGGGATGTACTCGCCGAAGGGCACGAGGTGCTGCTTGGTGTAGTAGGGCCCGGGGCCGGTCTCCGGGTCCCACAGCAGGCTGGCGTTGCGGATGCGGTCGCCCGGGCCGTCCAGGATGGCGCCGACCACGATGGGCGCGCCGACCTCGGCGGCCGCCTGGGAGATGGGACCGCGCAGGGTGGGGTCCTCGCGCGGGTCGCGGTCGGTGGCGTTCTCCGGCCACAGCACCAGGTCGGGCTGGGGTGCCCGGCCGGCCTGGATGTCGGCGGCCAGTTCGCGGGTGGCGGCGACGTGGTTCTCGGCGACCTGCCGGACCCTGGCCTGCTCCTCCAGGGTGCGCCCGCGCGGCACGTTGCCCTGCACGACGGCGACCGTGGCCTGTTCGTCGCCGCTTCTGGCGGCGGCCGGGAGGAACGCGGCGCCGGCGGCGCAGGTGGCGAGCGCGGCCAGCAGGCCGGTCGCGGCGACGGCGCGTCCGCGCCGGGTCGCCGTGGGGGCCGCGGCGGGGAGCGTGGTGAGGACGGCGGCCAGGCAGGCGGCGGCGAGCGCGACGACCGCGCTGACGGCCGGGGCGCCGCCGATCGCGGCCCACCCGAGGGTGGGCGCGTCGGCCTGGCTGAAGGCGAGCCGGCCCCAGGGGAAGCCGCCGAGCGGCACGCGGGACCTGAGGGCCTCGACCGCCACCCACCAGGCGGCCGCCCACAGCGGCCAGGCCGGCAGTCGGGTCAGGACGGGCACCGCGCAGCTGAGCCCGCCGAGCAGCAGGGCCTGGATGACGGTCAGGGCCGCCCACGGCAGTGGGCCGAGGTTGGTCAGCCACACCAGGTGCGGGCCGAAGAACGCCAGCCCGAAGACGGTGCCGAGGGCGAAGGCCGCTCGGGCCCGGCGCCGCCGGAGGACCACGAGCAGCAGCGCGGGCCCGACCGCGGCCAGCGGCCACCAGCCGAGGGGCGGGAAGGCCGCTGCCAGGAGGAGTCCGCCGGCGGCCGCGGTGGCGCCCGCCGTGAGGGTGCTCCGGTCGAGGCGCCGGCGGCGGCCGGTGGGCTCCGCCTCGGGGGCGCCGGTGGTCCGGGTTGGTTGGTCAGTCGTGGTCACAGGTGCAGTCTTCTCCGCGGTGGTCTGCCTTGCCCAGTGTGCCCCCTGGTTCCGGTGGGCGGTCGGGCGCCCCGGTCAGGGGCGGGTGGCGGCGCCGATGACGTGGCTGAGGCGTGGGGAGAGCGGCGAGAAAGCGAAGGCGAGGCGGTCGACCCGGTCGACGGTGAAGCCGGCGGCGCGGATCGCGGCCTCGGTGTCGCGGTTCGGGTGGCAGCCGCCGGCGGCCAGCCGCCACACCGGGGTGACGGCGTCCTGGAGGAGCGCGGCCCAGCGGCGCGGGGAGCGGACGTGCTCGTAGAAGCGCAGCTGGCCGCCGGGGCGCAGCACGCGGGCGGCCTCGGCGAGCGCCGCGAGCGGGTCGTCGACCGTGCAGAGCACGAGCGAGCAGACGACGGCGTCGAAGGTGCCGTCGGCGGCCGGCAGCCGGCCGGCGTGCCCGGCGGTGACGGACACCGGGACCGGCGCGGCGGCGGCGGTTCGGCCGGCCTCGGCGCGCAGCGTCTGGTCGGGCTCGACGGCGACGACCTCCCGCACCTCGGGCGGGTAGTGGGCGAAGTTGCGGCCCTGGCCGGCGCCGACCTCCAGGACGCGGCCGCGCAGCCCGGCGAGCAGGCGGTGCCGGTGCCGCGCGCCGCCCCGCCGGTCGGCCCGCTCCGCGATGCCGAGGTAGGCCCGCGCGAAGCGGGGGTGCTGGAAGGGCTCCCGGCGAACCATCGATCGCTCCTGATCCTTCGGCGGCGTGGGCGGCGACGCCTCCGACGATAGGGGCCGGCACGGCCCTCGGACCCGGATCGGGGCGTCCCGAGAACGGCGATGTGGGGGCCTTCCGTGGGGTTATCGATGCCGCGCGGCGGAAACCCGGGGGGTACATCGACAAAGCGACACATCGATACGACGTGACAGGAGGAGGATCGGAGGATCATGGGCACGAAAGACGCGCACTGGGAGAAGAAGAGCCTCGACCAGCGGATGCTGCACGTGGTGGAGCGCCTCGTGGACCACTACCACTACCCGGTGAACGGGGCGGCCGGGATCGTCGGCAACCTGGTGGCCGAGTCCGGGGTGATCCCCAACCGGGTCGAGGGCAGCGCCGAGGGCACCCCGATGCGGTCGAAGAACTTCAACGGCGCCGTGGTGAACCACACCCCGCAGGCGATCATGAACCGGAACGCCGCCCACCACGTCGGCCCCGCGCGGCCGGGCATCGGCCTGGCGCAGTGGACGTCGCCGCCGCGGCGCGCCGGTGTGTTCACCCACAAGCCCGAGGGCCATCCCGCCCTGGGGGCCGACGCGGTCTTCGACATGGACGACCAGATCGACTTCCTGGCGGAGGAGCTGAAGACCAGCTTCAAGGGGGTCCAGGGCGTGCTGAAGAAGCCGGGGGTGAAGGTGGACGAGGCCTGCGACGAGGTCACGTACAACTTCGAGGTCCCGGGCGCCGTCCTGCAGGGCGGCCACAAGCTGCCCCGTTCGGACTCCCGGGTGCAGCAGGTGTTCCACCAGCGCCGCCCCTTCGCGCAGCGGGCTCTCTCCGCCTTCCACGCCGCGCACCCCTGAGCGGCCGCGGCCCGGCACCCGCCTGTGGGGTGATCTGACTCACACGCTGTCACAGCGATTGGCCGTCCGGTGTCTTGAGGCCGACCCCGTGAACGCGGAGGAGACGCGGCGCGCGACGTGACGGTGACGCTGATCAACCCGCGCCCGACCTTCGTCGAGCGGATCCGCCTGCACCAACTGGTGGGCGGGTCCGACGACGCTGGGGTTCCACGTCGCAGGCCGGCCCGGTGCGCGGCTGAAGGAGTTCGTGTGCCGGGGCATCGTCAAGCACCTGGCCGGCGAGGCGCGCAAGCCGGGTTCGTGCGGCCTGCGCCGGGTCTCGGGAGGCCCAGGCGGCAGCGGCTGCTGGCCGCGCGCGCCGCGGAGCCGGCCACGGGCGGCTCCTCCGTCCGCACCCCGGGAGGCTGACCCGCGTCGCGTCCGGCGCCGCCGGGGCGCGGGTCACTTGGACTCGATGCGCCCCAGCGGCGCGTCGCTCTCCGCCAGCGCCCTCCGCACCGCCGTCCAGTCGGCGTCCCCGACGCCCAGCGCGTGGCGGAGGTAGGCCAGGGTGACGCGCTGGAGCAGCGCGAGACGTCCGGGGTGTTCGTCGGTGGTCTCGCGGATCTCGTGGCCGGCGATCCCCCCGAGCGAGTGCTCGCCGCCGAACAGGGTGAGCAGGCTCTTGGGGCCCGGGCTCAGGTGGTACGGGTCGGTGAACCACTCGGGGCCACGGACGGACAGCGGGGAGTCGTCCTTGTCGCCGGCGACGACGAGGGCGGGCGTCGTCATGGTGGTGAAGTCCGGGTTCATGAACGGGAAGTGCTCGGCCGCGAACGGGGACAGGTCGGCTCCGCCGGCGCCGGCCGCGGCGAGCAGCACGCCGGCCCTGATCCGCGGGTCCGACAGGTCGTCGCCCGGCGCGCCCGCCGGGTCGAGGACGCGCTGGCCGAGCAGGCTGCCGGCGGTCTGGGCGCCGTAGGAGTGGCCGGCCACGGCGACCCTGCTCCGGTCGAGGCGGCCGCCGAGGCCGGGCACGGCGGCTTCGACCGTGTCGAGCTGGTCGAGGGCGCGCCTCAGGTCGTCGACGCGGATGCGCCAGATGTCGGGGGTGCGGGGGTCGTCCGGCGCGAGGCCCACGGTCCGGGAGTCGAGGTGGGTGGGCTGGACCACCACCAGGCCGTGGGCGGCCCAGAAGTCGGCCAGCGGGCCGTAGCCGTCGAGCGAGGAGCCGAAGCCGTGCGAGAGGAGGACGACCGGCAGCTCGTCGCCGGTGGTCGGGGCGGAGACCCTGACCCGCAGCTCCTCGCCGCGGCCCGGCGCCTCCAGCGTCACCGGCTTCACCGAGACGACCGGGGCGGGCGCGGTGCCGACGACGTCCGTCGCGACCCCTGCTGTTGTGGCCATGGGCATGCCTTTCTGCTGGCCGTTCGGCGGCCGATCTGCCACCATGAGAGAAACGGGACGCTGTCCCGGTTCCAAAGATACGGGACACTGTCCCGGTTAGCAACGTCGTGGTGGCACGGCGACGAGGGAGACGGTGCGGTGAACGGCGGCGAGCGGGGCGTGGAGCGGGCGACGAGGCCCAAGCGGGCGGACGCCCGACGCAACCAGGAGGCCCTGCTGGACGCGGCCGCCGCGGTCTTCGTCACGTCGGGGGTTGACGCCCCGGTCCGCGCGATCGCGGCCAGGGCCGGCGTCGGGACGGCCACCATCTACCGCCACTTCCCGACGCGGGCGGACCTCATCGTCGCCGTCTACCGGCACCAGGTCGAGGCGCTGGCCGAGGCCGGCCCGGCCCTGCTGGCCGACGGCCCGAGCCCCTACGCGGCGCTCGGCCGGTGGATCGACCTCTTCGTCGACTTCCTGGTCACCAAGCACGGCCTCGCCACCGTCCTGCAGTCCGAGGACGACCGCTTCGCCTCGCTGCACTCCTCCTTCCTCGAACGGCTGGTCCCGGTCTGCGCCGAACTCCTGGACGCCGCCACCGGTTCGGCGGAGATCCGCTCCGCCCCGGGCGCCTACGAGCTGATGCGCGGCGTCGGCAACCTCTGCGCGGGTGCCGGCGACGACCCCCGTTACGACGCCCGGCGCCTGGTCGGGATCCTCGTCGCGGGGCTGCGTCGGCCGTCCTCCGGCTGAGCGGCGGGACGCATCCGGGCGGCGACCACCAGCGTGCCGGCGACGACCGCGGCCATGGCGAGGAAGACGTCGGAGTAGGCGGCGCCGTCCGCGCCGGAGTAGAGGGGGTTGAGGGCGCCGCCGCCACCGTCCGCCCTGGCGGACGCCAGCACGCCGAACACGGCGGGGCCGGTGCCGGCCCCCAGGAACTGGGCGCCCTGCAGGATGCCGAGGCCGACGCCCGCCCGCTCGGCCGGCAGCTCGCGGGCCGCGGCGCCGATGACGGTGGTCATCACGAGCATGAAGCCGACGCCGATCCCGAGGATCCCGGCGCCGGCCGGGAGCACCGAGGAGCCGTCGGTGAGGGCCGAGAGCCACAGGGCGGACAGCCCCATCAGGGTGAGCCCGGCCAGCACCAGGGGGCGGGGGGCGGCCCGGTCGGCGAGCCGGCCGATCAGGGGCGAGAGCAGCGCGACGGCGGCCCCGGCCGGGATCATGACCAGCGCGCCCTCCCCCGGGTCGAGGCCGTTCACCTCGATGACCAGCAGCGGGACGAACACCAGGCCGCCCAGGTTGACCGTCATGGCCAGGAAGGCGACGAGCAGACCGGTCCGGTAGACGCGGTTGGTGAACAGGGCGGGCGGCACGAAGGGCTGGTCGACGCTGACGGTGCGTCGCCCGAAGAGCGCGAGCGCCGCGACGGCGATCAGCAGGCTGCCCCAGGCCGAGGGCGCGGCGAAGCCGGAGACCTGCGCCTGGGTCATGCCGAACAGCGCCAGCCCGGCGCCGAGGCCGAGGAGCGCGCCGCCGGGCAGGTCGAGCCGGCCCGTGCCGGACGGGCGCTCGTCCGGCAGCACCCGCCAGGCCGCGGGCAGCAACAGCAGCGAGACCACGAGCATGATCCAGAACAGCGCGGGCCAGCCGAGCGCCTCGCCGATCCCGCCGCCTACCGCGGGCCCCGCCGCCGTGCCGATGCCCGCGCCGGCGGAGACCACGCCGATGCCGACGCCGCGCCGGTCACCCGGCAGCAGCCGGGTGACGGCGATGACCGAGAGCACCGGGATCGCGGCCGCGCCGACGCCCGTCACGATCCTCCCGGTCACCAGGGCCGGCAGGTTCGGGGAGACGGCGCAGAGCAGGCTGCCGGCCGCGTAGGTCAGGAGCGCGAAGGCGAAGAGCCGCCGTAGGCCGACCCGGTCGGAGACCCGGCCGTAGAGCGGGACGCCGACCGCGAACACCAGCAGGAACCCCGTGACGACCCAGGCGAGTTCGGCCTCGGAGGCGCCGAACTCGGCCCCGATCGTCGGGAGCATCAGGTTGACCATGTCGCTGGCGGTGACGGTGGCGAGGATCGCCGCCATCAGCACGGTCAGCAGGGCGAGCCCGCGGTCGTTCCGCTCGCTCGTCCTCGGTGGGGAAGTCATGCGGTGAACCGGTCCCTTCAAAGCCCGCAACCGCCACCACGGCGGTTACATTTTGGATGTCGGAAACGACGGAGGAACCCGCCTCCGTCGTCGCTACTGTCAGTCGCCCCGGCGCGCGGCCTCGCGCTCGATGTCGAGCACCCGCCCGGCCAGTCGGGCGATCGTCGTCCGGCCGAGCCGCTCCTCCATGGCCCGCTCCGCCGCTTCGAACTCGACGTCGAGCAGGTGTTGCATGTTGCGCCCCACCTCGCACGCCTCGCTCGGCGGATGCGGATGCCGGGACAGCACCGGGCCCGCCTCCACGGCGGCGTACGCGTCGTACAGCGTGATCTCCCGCGCGGGGCGGGCCAGTTGCCAGCCCCCGTGGCGCCCCTCGATGGACCGGACCAGGCCCGCGTCCCGCAGGTTGCCCAGGATCCGCCGCACCAGGACCGGGTTGCTCGCCAGGCTGTCCGCGATCTCACCGGAGGTCAGCGTGCGGTCCCGCCAGCGCGCCAACATCGTGAGCGCGTGGATCGCCACCGCGCTCCTGCTGCTGACGCTCACCACGACCCCTTCCCGGCGGCGCACCGCCGACCGAACTGCAACCAAGCTAGTGTCAGTTCACCTCGCGCGTCAATCCACTCGGAACGCCGGCCGAACGCGCCGCGTCAGCGGCGCTGTCGGTAGGCCGTGGGGCTCAGGCCGGTGAACCGCCGGAAGCGCTGGGAGAAGTACAGCGGATCGCGCCACCCCAGCTCGCGCGCGATGGCGGCCACCGGGCGGTTGGTCAGGTCGAGGAGCTGCTTCGCGAGGGTCATCCGCTGCCGCTCCACATAGCGCTGCGGGCTGGTGCCCAGGTGCTCCACGAAGAGGCGGGTCAGCCGGGACGGCGACAGGTGCACGCTCGCCGCCAGCCGGTCGACGGTCAACGGCTCGGCCAGATGGGCGTCCACATGGTCGATGACCCGCAGCAGCCGCTCGTCCATGCGGGCGGTCAGCGGGTTCTGCGTGTCGCACCAGAGCAGCGCCTCCTCCAGCGCGTTCATCGCGAACGCGGTGGCCTGCCGCAGCGTGCCCGCGCCGACATGGGCGGCGCGGGTCAGCGTGGCGGCGACGCGCCGGTGCACCTCGCCGCCGGTGCGGATCCGGCCGACGCCGGCGACCGGCTGGGGCCAGTCGAGCAGCGGCAGCCAGGCGCGCCGGGGGTGGAAGTGCGAGAAGACGATCTCCCAGCAGGTCTCGTCGGGCGCCGTCCGGTAGTCGTGGAGCACGCCGGGGCGCAGCAGGACCGCGTCGCCGACCGCCGTGCGCAGGCTCCCGTCCACCCCGGTCAACTGCCCGGCGCCGGCGAGGGTGTGGATCAGCAGCCAGTCGGTCGTCCCGCGGCTGCGGAAGGTGGCGTACTCGGGCCCCTCGCGCAGTCGGCCGCCCTCCAGCTGGTCGATCACCGGGCTGCGTGACTCGGCACGCGGTCGTTGGCCGTGCACAGCAGAATCTTCCATGGGTGCGCCGCGTTCTGCCATACCCGTGGCGCGGGCCCCGCCGCAGAATCGCTGGTATGCCAACCATCGTGCGTGAGCCCGGAACCGGGCTCGCCGACGAGTACGCGCGCACCGGCGTGGTCCTGGAACGCGCGCTCCTGCAGTCGGCCGAGATCGAGGAAATCCGCGACGTCTTCATGGCACAGGTCGAGCGGGACCGGTCCATGGGACACGACGACCATGTGCCCGAGGACGACGTGCTGGCCCGCTACCCGCGCTTCGTCCATCCGCACCGGCACGTCGACCGGCCGGCGGGGCGGCTCGCCAGGCGCTGGATGCTCGACCACCGGATCCTGTCGCGGGTGGCGGAGCTGATCGGCCCGCCGCTCGGCGCCCAGTCGATGTTCTACTTCAAGCCGCCCACCGCCCGGGGCCAGGCGCTGCACCAGGACAACCTGTTCCTGCGGGCCCACCCCGAGACCTGTCTCGCCGCGTGGATCGCGGTGGACGACTGCGACGCGGCCAACGGCGCGCTCCGGGTGGCGCCCGGATCACACCGGTACGAGCTGGAGTGCCCCAAGGAGGCCGACCGCTCGGAGTCCTTCACCACCCAGGGGCTCGAACTGCCCCCGGGGATGGCGGAGGTCCAGACCGAGATGCGCGCCGGCGACGTGCTCTTCTTCCACGGCAGCCTGGTCCACGGCTCGGGACCGAACCGCACGACCGACCGGTTCCGGCGCTCGCTGATCTTCCACTACGTGCCGCGGTCGAGCACCGAGATAGCGCGCTTCTACAACCCGCTGCTCACGCCGGAGGGGGACGAGGTCACCGTGACCGAGGCGGCCGACGGCGGCAGCTGCGGCGAGGGCTGGCAGGAGGCGGCGGCCCCCTAGCCGCCGCCCCACTCACCTCCTCATCCCTTCATGCCGCTGGCGAAGCCCCTGATTACATACCGCTGGAGGAACAGGAAGGCGGCGATGATCGGGAGGGACGCCAGCACGAGGCCGGCGAAGACCAGACCGTAGTCGGAGACGTACTGGCCGACGAAGGCGAAGACCCGCACCGGCACCGTCTCCCGCGCCGACCCGCCCAGGTACAGCAGCGGGGTGAAGAAGTCGTTCCAGACGAACACGGCGTTGAGGATCAGCACGGTGCCGGTGATCGGTCGCAGCAGCGGGAACACCACCCGGGTGAAGGCCTGGAGGTGGGTGGCGCCGTCGATCAGCGCGGCGTGGGCGTACTCCGCCGGCAGCGCCCGGATGAACCCGGTGTAGAGGAAGACCGTGAACGGCAGTTGGATGCCGGTGTAGAAGAGGATCATCCCCTGGTAGCTGCCCAACAGGCCCATCGAGTCGAAGAACGTGAACAGCGGGATCATGCCGAGTTGGAACGGCAGCACGATGCCGAGCAGGAACAGCACGTACAGCCGGTAGCCGAGACGGGACGCGCAGCGGGCCAGGAAGTAGGCCGCGAACGAGCCGGTCGCGATGAGCGCCACCAGGCTGAGCACCGTGATGAGCGTGCTGTTCAGCAGCGCCTCGCCGAGCGCCGCCTGCGACCAGGCGCGGGAGAAGTTGTCGAACGTCGGCTCGGTCGGCGGCGCCAACGGCTCGGCGGCGATGGCCCGTTCGTCCTTCAGCGACAGGGCGATCAGCGCGTACACCGGGAAGAGGAACGCCAGGGCGACGGCGACCATCACGATCTCCAGCAGGAAGGTGCGGAACCCGTAGCGGAACCTCACGCGTTCACCTCCCGGCCGCGCAGGTAGTGGATCTGCACCAGCGAGACCGCCGCCACGAACAGCGCGAGTACCAGCGCGATCGCCGTGCTGTAGCCGTAGTTACCGAAGACGAACGCCTCCTTGAAGAGCACCGTGGACAGCGTCTCGCTGGCGTGGCCCGGGCCGCCGCTGGTCGCCGCGTAGACCTGGTCGAAGAGCTTCAGGCCGCCGATGGTCGACAGCATGACGTTGATGGTGAGCGCGGGCGCCAGCAGCGGCCAGGTGACGTACCGGAAGCGTTGGAACCGACCGGCGCCGTCGATCATCGCGGCCTCGTGCAGCTCGTCGGGCACCCCCGCGAGACCGGCCAGGAAGATGACCATCGAGTAGCCGGCGAACTGCCAGACCACCATCCCGGCCACCGACCACAGGGCCAACGACGGGTCGCCCAGCCAGTCCTGCCGCAGGCCGCCGAGGCCGAGCGCGCCGAGGACCCCGTTGAGGCCGGCGTCCGGCGCAGGGTTGTAGACGTACTTCCACAGCACCGCCACCATGACCGGGCTGACCACGGCGGGCGCGAAGAAGACCACCCGCAGCACGCCGCGCGACCTGATGCGGGTGTGCACCCCGAGCGCGAGCAGCAGGCCGATGCCGTTCTGCACGACGACGACCGCGACGGTCAGCGCCAGCGTGTTGCCCAGCGCGCCGCGGGCCGCGTCGTCCCGGAACAGCTCCCGGAAGTTGGCGAGCCCGGTGAACGAGCGGTCGCCGATGCCGCTCCAGTCGGTGAAGGCGTAGACCATGCCGCTGAGGCTCGGGTACAGCACCACCAGGGCGTACACCAGCAGGGCCGGCGCGGCGAACCACCACGGCGGGGTCAGGAAGCCGCCCCGCCGTGGCGACCCGCCGAACGCCCGCCCTCCCCGCCGGGTGGTCGGATGCGCGGAGAACGTCGTGGGCATGGCCTACTCCTGCCGGTAGGTCTCGTCCAGCCGGTTCAGCGCCTCGGCGACCGTGATCCGGTCGCCGAGCAGCTCCTGCACCACCGCGAAGTGGGCTGGCTGGACCTCGGCGTTGGGCCACGCCTGGTCCATGAAGGGGACCGCGCGGTCGCCGTCCAGGAACGGCAGGAACGGCTCGAGCACCGGGTCGACGCGGGACTCGGCGTCGCGCACCAGCGGCACGCAGGCGATCGCCTCGGCCCAGGCGTTGATGTTGCGCTGCTCGCCGAGGAACTCGACGAACTCCAGGGCCGCCGCCTGGTTGCGGCTGCCCGCGCTGACGCCGAGCCCGACCACGACGCCGGCCGGGATCCACACGTCGTCGGCGGCGTCCGCGCCGGGCACCGGGAACATCGACAGGTCGTCGGGGTTGGCGGCGGCGGCGCGGAAGTCCGGCAGCACCGCCGAGACCTGGACGGCCATCGCGGCGTCGCCGGTGGCCACCATGGCGGTCTGCTGCTCGAACGTCGTGCCGTTGGGGTTGTCGTTGAAGAACCCCCGGTCGCGCAGCTCCAGGTACATCTCGAAGGCGTCGGCCCAGCCGGAGTCGGCGAAGCTCGCCGAGCCGTCCCGCAGCTGGCTGTCGAAGTCCGGGTTCCCGGCGTACACGGTGGACGGCACCAGGGCGTAGCTGATGAGCTGGGTGACCCACTGGGTCTGCGCGCCCAGCGCGATCGGCACCCGCCCGGTGGCCTTGACCGCCTCGCAGACCTGGATGAACTCGCCCCAGGTGGTGGGCGGTTCGACGCCGGCCTCCTGGAAGACGCTCCGGTTGTAGATCGCGCCGATCACGCTGGCGCCGGCCGAGTAGAGGTAGGTCCTGCCGTCGAGTTGGAAGGCCGGCTTGAAGTTGTCGGGGATGTTCCGGGTCCACGCCTGCTCGCTCAGGTCGGCGAGCAGCCCGGCCTCGGCGATCTGCGCCATGCTCATCGCGCTGCCGTTGCCCGGGTAGACCACGTGCACGTCCGGCGCGTTGCCGGCGCCCAACTGGGTGCGCAGCGAGGTCTGCACCTGGTCGGTCGGGGAGTACGAGGTCTCGAACTCGGCGGCGCCGTACTCCGCGGTGAGCAGGTCGAGCGGTGCCTGCTGGTCGGAGACGCCGACGAGCCGCAGCGATCCTGAGCCGCCGGACGACCCGCCGCCGCAGCCGGTCAGCGCCGCGGGCAGCGCGGTCACGGCGGCGGCGCCGCCCGCCAGCCGCAGGAAACGGCGGCGGTCGAAGGGGATGCTCGGTATCGACGCTCTCATAAATTCCTCCTTGAATTCACGAACTCACGCCACGCTCTGCCCGCCCCGGCCCCGGCCCGTGGGGCGACGCCGCTCAGGTCGCCGCCACCTCGTAGGGGACGTTCCGCTCGTCCAGGTCACGCAACGCCCGTGGATCCGCGCCGTCGTCGACGATGACGCGGTCGAACGCCGTCAGCGGCGCGACCCGGTGCAGCGCGACCCGGCCCAGCTTCGAGTGGTCCAGGAGCAGCACGTTGCGGGCCGCGGCCCGGAGCATGACCCGCTTGACCGACACGATGTGCTGCTCCTGGTGGTAGGCGAACCCCTCGGACACCGCGGAGGTGGACACGAAGCACAGGTCGACGTTGAGCGCCTCGATCGCGTCCACGCACGAGACCCCGAGGAAGGAGTCGTGCAGCGGGTCGTGGTCGCCGCCCAGCGCCATCAGCCGGATGTCGCGCTCGCCGGCGAGCAGGTTGATGATCCGGAGGAAGTTGGTGACGACGGTCAGCGGCGTGATCCCGGCGAGCCGGCGGGCCAACGCGAGCGCCGAGGTCGAGTCGTCGAGCAGGACGGCCATGCCCGGCTCGATCAGTTCGACCGCGCGCTCGGCGATGGCGTCCTTGGCGGGCCCCATCGACTTCAACCGGTAGGCGACGTTGCTCTCGAACACCCCGGACGGCTGGGCGGTGACGCCACCGCGGTGCTTGCGCACGATCCCCCGGCGCTCCAACTCGTCGAGGTCACGGTGGATCGTCATGAGGCTGACGTCGAACCGCCCGGCGAGCTCGGCGGCGGCGACGGAGCCCGCGGAGAGAACGACGTCGGCGATGTCCTGCCGACGCTGCTCGGGGCCGCGCCGACCACTTCTGTCCATAGTCATGGTCCGAATCCTCGCTGCCGAGGGAAGGCGGCAGAAAGCTATAACAGGCCAGCTGTGTTGTTAACACTCAGGACAGAACTTCTCCGCGCCGGTCACAGCGATACGAGCCCCCGGGCGGGGGCGGAGGCCCGGCGCACGGGGGCCGAACGTAACGAAATCGCTTGTAACTTCACATCACGATGCGTTGGGGAAGGCCAGGTCCAGGACCCAGGTGACGCCGAAGGGGTCCCTGAGCATGCCGTACAGCGGCGCCCACGGCGCGGGCTCCAACGGGCGCACGACGGTGGAGCCGACGGTCAACTTTCCCCACAGCTCGGCGATCTCGGCCGGGTCGTCGCCGCGCACGGAGACGAACACGGTGTTCTCGCCGGGGTGGTACGGCAGGCGCGAGGGCACGTCGTAGGCCATGACGTGGAAGCCGTTGTCGCCGACCACCTCGCCCCACATCACCCACTCCGCCTCGTCCTGGTGCTGGACGTTCCCGGCGTCCCGCTGGGTGACGGCGACGGCGCGCCCGCCGAAGACGGAGTGGTAGAAGTCGAGCGCCGCGCGGGCGTCGCCGCGGAAGTTCAGGTGGGTCGTCGTCGCGATGGACATGGTGGCTCCTGGCTTTCGATCACCGTCCGGCCCCGGTTGGTGCCGGTGACCGCAGACTTCCAGCGGTGGCGGACAGGTTGTGTCCGCCACCGCTACCGCCACCGCCACCGCCCGCCGGCCCCGGGGCTAGGCTGTGTTCGCACACGGAAAGCGGCCCGCAGGGAGGCGCGGTGGCCGGGACGGTCGACTTCACGCGCGAGGACGTCGAGGCGGCGCTCGGCCGCTCGCCATGGCGGCGGCGCGAGTCGTTCGTCGACGAGATCGACCCGGAGAGCATGGCGGACACCGCGGCGACATACGCGCGGGCCGCGGCCGAGGCCGGGGAGGCGGGCGAGCTGGCGGAGGCCGCCACCCGGGCGGGCGAGGACGCGGCCCGGCTGGACGGCGAGGCCGTGGTCGACGGCGCCGAGCGGATCGACGCCACCGCGCGCGGGCTCCAGGGCAACGGCGCCGACCTGGACCGGGTGACCGGCCTGCTGGTCCGCGCGATGAACCGAGCCCTGGACGCGGTCGACGAGGTGAACGCGCTGGTTGTGGGGCCGACCGGGCTCGACGCCTACTTCACCGAGCAACTGGAGGGCGCGCGCCGGGAGTTCGCCGAGACTCCCCCGCTGGAGGCCGGCGCGTTCGGCGACGACGCGTTGCCGGCCCCCGGCGCGGGCGGCGCGCTGTCCCGGCCCGCGCTGATCAGGCTGCGGCATCTGACGGCGGTCGTCGACCGGGCCGGGGAGACGGCCCGGGAGATGGGCGAGGCCATCACCCAGTACCGGCGCCGGCTGGCGGAGTACGGCGCCGAACTCGGCGACCTGGACTACGACGTGACCGACGGACCGCTCGGGCTCTGGACCACCTCCGGCATGGCCGGATTCGCCGCCGACGAGGTCTCCCGCGAACTGGCCTCCGGCTCGCCCGACCCCGCGGCGCTGCGCCGCCACACCGAGACGTTGGCGGCCATCGGGCTCCAGCTGTACGACCCGCTCACCGGCCGGCCGCTGTCGGGCGCCCGGCTCGACGCCGGTCAACTCGCCTACCTGGAGGGCTTCTACGCCCGCCTCGACGCCCGCGAACTCGCCGCACTCGGTGCCCTGGCCGGCGGGCCGCTCGCGCTCGACCCGGCGCGCGGCGCCCCGTTGGCGGACGCCCTGGCGCGCGTCGCCGACGGCATCGTCATGCTGACCGACCCGGCGGTGGGCGGCGGCCGGGACCGCCTGCCCGCCGGGGCCCTGGCGTTCCTCGGCGTCAACGACGATCCCGAGCTGCCGCCCCGGGACACCGGCGGCCTGGGGCGGGAGCGGTTCGAGGACTTCGGCCGGCTGATGGACGCCGCCACCCACCCGCCCGCCGCCGACCTGGACCGCGAACTGCGCACCCAGCGCACCGTGGTGGCGCTCTGGGCCTCGCACGAGGCCGGCGACGCCGGCGTCGAGGTGCGGGCGGAGCGCGAGGCGGCGCTGCGGAGCGCCTTCGCCGAGATGGACCCCGGCGCGCGGGCCTCGTTCTGGTCGGCGCACCGCGCGGCCCTGACGGACGCCGGCCTGCTGTCGGCCCCGCCTGACCGCCGCTACGACGAGGGCGCGGGAGCGTACGACGTGGCCGAACCCCTGGTCCGCGACTACGCGTTGCAGACCGAGCTGGAGGCCGGCGGCACGGTGGCGGAGGCCCTCGGCTACGAGGACGCGGCCGGGCTGCTCGACCACTACCTGGACGGCTCGGGCAGCCCGCTCGACGTGGACGTCGACAGCATGCTCCAGGACTCGGCCGTGGTCGGCCGGGCGGTCGACACGGCGGTCTCGGCGAAGCGGGAGGAGTGGGCGCGGGAGGCGACGGAGGCGTTCCGGGAGAGCGGTGGCCGGCCCGTCGCCTTCCCGGTGCGCACCGGCACCCGGGGGTTCGAGTTCGACGACGCCGACTGGCGCCTGGCGATGGGCCACGCCGAGCTGGACGTCGCCGGCGTGGTCACCGTGGAGCCGGGGCCGACCGGCCGCCCGGAGGCCCGCCTCGACTACCAGGTCAACGTGTGGGACCGCTACAACTGGGACGACGGCAAGGTCGCCAAGATCGGCTGGCTGACGTTCGACAACGCCGACATCGGCCGGCTGCACTCCACCGGACTCGCCCAGGACTACGACGTGCGCGGCCGCAGCACGGTACGGCGGACCCCGCTGTCCGTGGACGCCCACGAGTAGCCCCACGGCCGCCAGCCCCACGGCCGCCCCGCGCGCTTTGCTCTCGCCATTCCGCTCTGGGAGCATGCGACTCGTGACACCCCGTCAGCCGCCACTCCGGCCGGCGGGTGCGCGGGGGGAGGGCGCGGGACGTGGAGTTCCAGGTGCTTGGCGATGTGGCGATCCGGCGGGACGGGCGGGCGGAGGCGCTCGGCGGGCGGCTGGAACGCACCCTGCTCGCCGTGTTGTTGGCGCGCGCCGGACGGCCGGTGGCGACGGACGTGCTCACCGACGCGCTCTGGGGCGACCGGCCGGATCCCCGTAGCGGGCAGCGGCTCCAGCTCCAGGTGCACCGACTGCGCCGCAAGCTCGGGGAGTCGGACCGGCTCACGCTGGGGCCCGCCGGCTACCGGCTGCGGGTGGAGTCGGGCGAGCTGGACGCGGAGCGGTTCGAGTCGTCGGTCGAGCGGGCTGTTGGGATCGCCGCCCGCCGGGACCCGCGGGGCGCGGCCGCGGCGCTGCGCGCGGCGCTGGAGTTATGGCGCGGGGCGCCGTTCACCGGGGTCGACCTCCCGCTCCTCGACGACTGGGTACATCGACTCGTCGAGCGCCGCCTCGTCGCCCTGGAGACGCTGTACGAGGCGGAGTTGGCCCGCGGCCGGCACACCGAGGTGGTGGCGGAGCTGATCCAGCGGGTGCGTGAACACCCGCTGCACGAACGGTTCCACGCGCTGCTGATGACGGCACTGGCCAGGGCCGGGCGCCAGGTGGACGCGCTCGCGGCCTACCGCGCGGCCCGGGAGACGCTGGTGCGGGAGCTGGGCGTCGAGCCGGGGGAAGAACTGCGGGCGCTGGAGCGCCGGGTGCTCGACGGCGAGTCGCTGGGGCCCGGCGGGACGGCGGGCCCGGGCGGCCGGCGGGGGGACGCCGGGCGCGCGGAGGTCCCCGCGCAGCTCCCGCTCGACGTGCGGACCTTCGTGGGGCGCGGCGCCGAACTGGCCGAGCTCGACGGCCTGCTGGCGTCGGCGCCGGCCGCCGTCGCGGCGCTGTCCGGGACCGCGGGCGTCGGCAAGACGGCGCTCGCGGTGCGCTGGGCCCATCGCGCCAGGGAACGGTTCCCCGACGGCCAGCTCTACGTCGACCTGCGCGGCTACGGACCCGACCGGCCGGTCGCGCCGCAGGACGCGCTGGCCGGGCTCCTGCGGTCACTCGGCCTGGAGGGCGCGGCGCTGCCCCAGGGGCTCGACGAGCGCGCCGCCCGCTTCCGCACCCTGCTCGCCGGGCGCCGGATCCTGCTCGTGTTGGACAACGCCCACGCCGTCGAACAGGTGCGGCCGCTGCTGCCCGGCGCCCCGGCGTGCTTCACGCTCGTCACCTCCCGCGACACGCTGGCCGGTCTCGTCGCCCGGGACGGGGCCCACCGGGTCCGCGTCGACCGGCTCCCCGCGGCGGACGCCCGCCGCCTGCTGCGGGAGCTGCTCGGCACCCGCGTCGAGGCGGAACCGGAGGCGGCCGAGGCGCTGGTCCACCAGTGCGTCCGGCTGCCGCTGGCGCTGCGGATCGTCGCCGAGCTGATCAGGTCACGGCCCGCCCTCGGCCTCACCGCGCTGACCGGCGAACTCGCCGAGCGGCAGGGCGCCCTGGACCTGCTGGACATCGAGGGCGACCCACACACCGCGGTGCGTTCCGTGTTCTCCTGGTCCTACCAGCGGCTCGACCCCGCCGCGGCCCGGGTGTTCCGGCTCCTCGGCCTGCACCCCGGGCGCGACACCGACGCGCACGCCGTGGCGGTGCTGGCCGGGCTGGGCCTCCGGGAGACCCGCCGGTGCCTGGACGTGCTGCTGCGCGCCCACCTGGTGGACCAGACCGGCGACGGCCGGCACCGGCGGCACGACCTGTTGCGCGACTACGCCGCCGAGCTCGCCGAGTCCACCGACCCCGCCGCCGAGCGCGCCGCGGCGCTCGACCGGCTGCGCGGCCACTACCTGTACACGGCCTCAGCCGCCATGGACGTCTTCGCGCCGCACGACTACGCGCACCGGCCGAAGGCGCCGCCGCCCGCCGGGCCGCTCCTGACGTTCGCCGGTCACGAGGACGCCCGGCGCTGGCTGGACGCGGAACGGGCCAACCTGCTGGAGGTCACCCGGCACGCCGATCCGACCTTCGTCACCAGCCTGTCGGAGACGGTGCACCTGTACCTGCGCGTGGGCGGCTACTTCGACGAGGCGATCACCCTGCACACCCGGGCGCTCCGGGCGGCCCGGGCAGTCGGCGACGAGTTCGCGGAGGCGAACGCGCGGCGCGTGCTCGGCACGATGATGAACCTGTGGGGCGCCGACCCCGACGCGGTGGTCGGCCACTTCCAGCGGGCACTCGCCGTCTACGAGCGGGCCGGCGACCGGTCGCTCCAGGCCTCGGTGCTCAACGGCCTCGCGGGGGTTCGGCTGCGCAGGGGGGAACTGCCGGCGGCCATGCGGGAGTTCGAACGCGCGCTGGAGCTGAACGGCGCGGCGGGCAACTGGCGGGTCCGCTGCGCGCTCCTGGTCAACATGGGGCGTACGCTGCGCACCCTCGGCCGGCTCGACGAGGCGAGGCACCGCCTGGAGAGCGTGCTCGAACTCTGTGCCTCCCACGGCGACAAGGCGGTCGAGGCCAACACGCACTGTGTCCTCGCCGACGTGCACACGCGGCTCGGGGCCGAGGCGGCGGCGTTCGACCACGCCCGGCGCGGCCTGGCCCTCGCCCGCGAGTCCGGCTACCGGCAGATCGAGGCCCTGTGCCTGGGCAAGTTGGGCACCCTCCACCGGAACCGCGGCGAACTCGCCCGGGCGCTCGACCTGCACGGCGAGGCGCTCGACCTGGCCCGCGCGGTGGCCGAGTCGGAGCTGATGGTCGAGGCCATGAACACGCTGGCCGGCACCCACGCGGCGGCGGGCGAGCCGGCCCGGGCGTTACGCCTGCACGAGGAGGCGCTGGCCCTCGCCGTCGAGGTCGGCGAACGCGTGGCGCAGGCCCACTCGCACGCGGGGATCGGCGATATGCGGGCCCGGCTCGGGGACCACGCCACGGCCCGCGCCCACTGGCGGCGGGCGCTCGCCGGCTACGAGGCCGGGTCCCTGCCGCTGGCCGCCGAACTGCGGGCCAGGCTCGACGCCCAGGACCCACCGCGGGCGTGACGGGTCAGAAGCCGTACTCCTCGATGCGGCCGAGGGGGGCGAACGCGCCGTCGGTCACCTGGTAGAGGTGGGGCCCGGACCCGCCGTACTCCCCGTCGCGGCCGAAGCGGATCACGCCGGTGACGCCCTCGTGGCTGGCCCGGGACAACGCCTGGAACACCGTGTCCCGGTCGACCGCCTCGGGGTCGAGGCCGGCCACCGCCTCCGTGACCAACCTGGTGACGTCGTAGGCGCGCGCCGCGAAGTAGCCCGGCTGCCGGCCGTACGCCTCGTCGAAGCGGCCGGCGAACTCCGTCGTGGCGTCGTCGGTGAACGGATCGACGACGAAGGAGGCGAGGAACCATCCCTCCGCCGCTTGTCCCGCCCGGTCGAGGAAGCCCTGGTCCAGCACCCGGTTCCCGGTGATCCGGGGCCCGACGAAGTCCGCCGCGTCGAGCGCGGTGGCCAGCGCGCTCGCCTGGTCGACCTCGCCGAGGAACGCCACGGTGTCCGCGTCGGAGTCCGTGATCTCCCGGACGAGGCCGTCGAGGTCGGTCTCGTCGCTCGCGACGGACTTCCGGCTCTCCAGGTAGTGGGTCTGGTCGTTCACCAGGACCGCCTGCACCTCGTTGGCCACCGCCACGCCGTACGAGGTCTCGTTGTCGATCACGGTCGCGCCGAAGACGGCCGGGTGCCGGGCGAGGAACTCGCCGATCGCGGTGCCCGACTGCCGGTCGTCCGGCACCGCGCGCAGCAGGGTGGCGAAGCCCTGCCCGGCGAGCTCGGCCTCGGTGACGGAGTGGACCAGGAAGGCGAGACCGGCCCCGCTGTACCGGGGGCCGGCCGCCAGCACCGTCTCGTACGACGCCGGGCCGACCACCGCGACGACGTCGCCGTCGTCGATCGCGGCCTGGGCCGCCGTCGCGGCGCGCGCCTCCGCGCCCTGGTCGTCGGCCTCGACCACCTCCAAACGGAGACCCGGGTGGTCGCCCGAGGCGTTCGCCTGGTCCACGGCGAGCCGGGCGGCGTCGAGCATCTCCCGGCCGATGTCGGCGTTGCTCCCGCTCAGGTCTCCCTGGACGGCGATCCGCACGGTCCTCTCCCCTGCCGCGCCGTCGCCGCCGGTGTCACCGCCGGTGTCACCGCCGCGGGCGAGCCGCCAGGCGAGCGCGCCGCCGCCGGCGACCACCGCCGTCCCCCCGGCGGCGGTCAGCAGCGCCCGCCGCGAGGGCCCACGGCCCGGCGGCCCGGCGGGCGCCGCGGGGCCGAGCGTGCCGGGTGGCGGCGGGGCCTCGGGGAGACTCGGGGTGGGGGCCGGCGGGGTGGTGGGCAGCGGGGTCTCGGTCCGTTCCCGCACCGCGTGGGACACCGGCGCCGGCAGCCACTCCCCCGCCACCAGAGGGCTCGTGCCGGTGTCCGACGCGAGTGCCGTGAGCAGCTCGGCGACGCTCGGCCGCAGCCGGGGTTCCTTCTCCAGGCAGCGGCCCGCCAACCCCCGAAGTCCCGGCGGTACGTCGCGCAGCCGGGGCGGCTCGAAGGCGGCGCGGAAGTTGACCTCCTCCGCCGTTCCCTCGCCGAACGGGCCCGTGCCGCTCGCCGTGTAGACGAGCACGGCGCCGAGGGAGAAGACGTCGCTGGCCGGGCCCGCCTCGCCGTTCCTCAGCTGCTCGGGCGCGATGAACCCGGGCGTGCCCACGACGGCCCCGGGCATGGTCAGCGCGGTGGCGCCCATCGCCAGCGATATCCCGAAGTCGATGACGCGCGGGCCGTCCCGCGCCAGCAGCACGTTCGACGGCTTCAGGTCGCGGTGGACGAGCCCGGTCGCGTGGATGGCCTCCAGCGCCTCGGCGAGTCCCGCGCCCAGCGCCCGCACCGAGGGCTCGGGCCAGGGCCCGTGCGCGGAGATCGCTTCGTTCAGCGACAACCCCGCGACGTACGCGGTGGCCAGCCACGGTGGCGCGCCCCCGGGGTCGGCGTCCACCACCCCGGCGGTGAAGAAGCTGTTGACGCGCCGGGCCGCCGCCACCTCCCGCGCGAAGCGCCGTCGGAACTCCGCGTCCTCGGCCAGCTCCGAACGCACCACCTTGACGGCCACCGGCCGCCCGCCGGGCGAGCGCGCCAGGAAGACCCGCCCCATGCCGCCCGCGCCCAGCCGGGCCAACACCCGGTAACGCCCCACCCGCCGCGGATCCCCGTCGGCCAGCCCCGCCAACTCCGCCACGCCCCCCAGCTCCCCTCCCGCTCGCGGCCGCGACTCCCGTCGCCAGCCGACCCATTTTGCCGCACGCCCGCCTCCGGCGTGCCGCAAGCAGCGGGAAAGGAAAGCGAGTTGGCTCCGGCTAGCGGGGTGCTCCGCCGCGGCCCGCACCAACGGCCGGTGATCCACGGGTACGGGTTCGGCAAACTCCTTCGGCGCGCGCCCCGTCGCCCGGTCGGCCGCGGGTAGCCTCCGAGGCGAGCACCGGGCACCCAGGAGGCACCTCGCGATGTCATCCCAACGTGGCGAGGAGATACTCGCCGTCCTCGACGCCGCCTTCGGCCAGCTGCTGGCGGCCGACCCGGCCGCGTTCCGGGTGAAGTTCCGCAAGATGGCCGCCTCCGCCTTCGCGTTCTACCGTGGCACGGCCTGCCTCTTCTACCGGGACCTGGCCGAGGACCACGCCGAGGGCCCGTTCCTGGACGAGCGCACCTCGCGGGTGTGGATCCACGGCGACCTGCACGCCGAGAACTTCGGCACCTACATGGACGCCAACGGGCGGCTGGTCTTCAACGTCAACGACTTCGACGAGGCGTACGTCGGCCCGTTCCTGTGGGACCTGAAGCGCTTCGCCGCCTCGGTCGCCCTGCTCGGGCACACCAAGGCGCTCAGCGACGACGTGATCGGCGACCTGGTCCGCGCCTACGCCGCCGCCTACCGGGAACGCGTCGCGGCGCTGGCCGCCGGCGCCACCGCGGCGGAGGTGCCGCCGTTCACGCTCGACACCGCCCGCGGTCCGCTGCTCGGCGCGCTGCGCGACGCCAGGAAGCGGACCCGCTTCGAGTTGCTCGACTCGATGACCGAGATCCGCGACCACGAACGCCGGTTCACGCCGGGCGGCGGCGCGGTCGAACTCGACGCGGAACACCGGGACCGGGTGCTGGCCGCCTTCGAGGGCTACCTGGAGACGCTGCCGTCCTCCCGCCTGTCCCGACCCGACACCTACCGCGTCAAGGACGTCGTCGGCCGCCGCGGGATCGGCATCGGCAGCGCGGGCCTGCCCTCGTACAACATCCTGCTGGAGGGCAACAGCGACGCCCTGGAGAACGACGTGGTGATCTACCTCAAGCAGGCGCAGACCCCCGCGGTCTCCCGGCATGTCACGGACCAGCGGGTGCGTTCCTACTTCCAGCACGAGGGGCACCGCACCGTCATCTCGCAGCGGGCCCTCCAGGCCCACGCCGACCAGTGGCTCGGCTGGACCGTGCTGGACGGCGCGGGGCAGCTGGTGGCCGAGGTGTCGCCGTACGCCGTCGACCTGGACTGGTCCGACATCGACG
Organism: Streptomyces millisiae; assembly: GCF_031845425.1. Lineage (NCBI taxonomy): Bacteria > Bacillati > Actinomycetota > Actinomycetes > Kitasatosporales > Streptomycetaceae > Streptomyces > Streptomyces millisiae. The sequence continues at coordinate 93,791 of NZ_JAVREM010000007.1, read as the reverse complement.
ACCCGACCGAGATCGCCGAGCTGGTCGCCGACCTGGGCCGCGCCACGGCGACGATGCACGCCGCCGCGGACGACTCGAGCGGCCACTCCCTCGTCCCGTTCTCCACCGAGCGGGCGATCCACGAGGCGCTCGCGGCCGACGAGGCCGGCCTGCCGGAACTGCTGGTCGACTTCGCCCACCGCTACGGCGCCCGGGCCAGGGCCGACCACCAGATCTTCGTCGACCTCTTCCGCAACGGCCGCATACCCGGCCTGTAACGCCGGCTCCCGCGCGGCGCGGGGCCGCACGCCGTCGGCCAGGTGGGTGTCCACCACCGGCCGGCACCTCACGGTCACCTCGTGAGCCGGCTCATCACCCCCCGGCCGGCCGCGCTGGGCGGGATGCCGTACGCGCGGCGGAAGGCCTTGTCGAAGGTCTGCGACCTGCTCTACTCCGACGGCGCACCGCCGTTCGGCCCGCAGGGCATGGACGCCGGGCTGCGCGCCGCCGCCCACCTGTACAACGGCAGCGCCGCCGCGCACGGCGGCCGGAACCAGGCCGTCTACCTGCACAAGGACCGCCAGGAACACGTCCGCCGCATCGGCGTTTTGGACGTGGAGCGCAGCCAGCAGGAACGGCTGACGCCCTACCCCTGGCAGACCGACACCTGAGTCGGCGGCTGGTTCTACGACGTGCGCGCCGTCTACAAGACCCCGGCACACGTGATCGAGATCCTCGTCGACGTCGTGGCCAAGAACGGCAACCTGCTCCTCAACATCCCGCAACTCCCGGACGGGACGATCGACGAGGAGTGCCGGCACCTGCTGACCGAACTGGCCGACTGGATGGCGCTGTGCGGCGAGGGCGTCCACGGGACGCGGCCGTTCCGCGACGGCGTCGAGGGCTCCAGCGGCGTCGTCGTCGACGGCTTCACCGAGGAACGCGTCCCCTGGACGCCCGCCGACCACCGACTCACCCGCCGGGGCCGGACCGTCTACGCCTTCCAGCTGGCCTGGCCGAAGGACGGCCGCACCGTCATCCGCAGCACCCGCTCCGAGGACCGCGTCGCCGCCGTGCGGCTGCTGGGCCACGGACCCGTGCCCTTCGACCAGGTCCATCCCGGCGGCGAACTGGTCGTCGACCTTCCGGACCGCGCCCCCTCCCGCTATGTCAACGCCCTCGCCATCGAGTTGGGAGCGCCCTGAGACGATCACGTCGGCGGCCGGCCCGGTGCCCGGCCGGCCGCCGACGACTACCTGCCGGCTGGTTCAGCAGGTGGCGTTGGTCTGGGTCAGCAGGCCCATGCGCCAGGGGAGTTGGCTGTACTCGCCGCCGGCGCTCGGGTTGATGCCCTGGTAGAGGAACTGCAGTCGGCACGGGTTGATGGTCATCGTCTGGTCGTTGCCCGCTCTCAGCAGCTCACCGTGGCTGAAGTCCTGCGTCCAGTTCTGCGTTCCGGACGGGAAGGTCACGTTGTTGGAGCGGGCGAACGGATTGGACTCCGTGCCGTGCAGCGCGGTCCACGGTCCGCTGATGCTGCTGGAGGTGAAGGACCGGTACCAGCGGCGCCCGCCTGCGCCGATGGCCTCCTGGAGCAGCAGGTACTCGTTACTGCTCCCCAGCTTGTAGACCGCGGTGCCCTCGAAGAGGTTGTTGCGGTTGGAGTCCTGGAGGGCGATGACGGTGTTGCCGAACCCGTTGGGGAAGTTCGCCACCGACGTCTGGGCCCGGTAGATGTGGCCGTTGTCGTCGCTGGAGAAGAGGTGGCAGTTGGCGGTGTCGCAGATGACCCAGTAGTCGAGCCAGGCGCCGTTGCCGATGTTCTGCCGGACGATGTCGGGCACGCTGTTCATGAAGTTACGCGGCGTCGACCAGGATCTCGGGTTGCTGGGGTCGCTGCTGGTCGAGTAGGACGGCAGTCCGGTCTGGTAGACCAGGTACCACAGGTTCTGCGGTGCGAAGTAGAACACGTGTGGGGCCGCCCGGTAGCCGGTGCCGACGCCGGAGGCGGTGTCCAGGAAGGTGTGTTGGGCGCCGGCCATCTGTGACCAGTCGGGTGCCGCGAAGTGCACCAGGTTCCAGCCGCCGCTCCGGCTGGCGGTGGTGGCGTAGATCTGCCACTGGTTGTTGTGCCACACCACCGAGTAGTCCTTGATCGAGACGATGTCGTGCGTCGCGTCCGACCTCGGCCCGGCCAGCACTCCACTCGAACTCCACTGCATGGAGGAGGGCAGCGACGAGCCGGGCGGCGTGGTGCCTCCCCCGACGCGCACCAGCTGCCACTGCTGGTTGGCGCCGCCCCAGTCGGCGTACTGGACGACGTTGGCGCCGTCGTTGGTCGCCGCGCCCTGTACCTCGACGGCCTTGCCGCTGTTGCGGTTGATCAGCCGCACGTAGCCGCCGTCCGAGTCGGCCAGCCGGAACTGCTGGTTGGCGGTGTTGTTGTCGGCCCACTGGACGATGCCGCCGCCGTCGGCCGTCGAGAAGTTGTAGACGTCCAGCACCTTGCCCGAGTGCCGTGACCGCAACCGGTAGTAGCCGCCGCCGGAGTCGACGAACTGCCACTGCTGCTGCGCCTGGTCGTTCCTCGACCACTGCGTGATCCGCGCCCCGTCGTTGGTCGCCAGGTTGTACACGTCCAACGCCTTGCCGCTGTTCCGGTTCACCAGCACGTACCAGGCCGCGGTGTCGATCCCGTCGGACGGCGGCGGGGTGGTGCCCTCGTTGAGCGCGTTCAGCACCGCCGTGTAGGCCGGCTTCTTGTTGCCCGAGGCGTCGAAGAGCAGTGGGTTCTGCCCGGTCCGCCACGAGTCGCTGTCCCGGATGCCCCACACGGTGATGCCCGTGCACCGCGCGACGGCCAGGCAGGCGCGGGTGACGGTGGAGTAGACGTTCGCCTGGTTCGAGCCCGAGATGTCGAGTTCGGTGATCTGCACGTCGACGCCCAGGTCGGCGAAGCGCTGGAGGTTCGCCTGGTAGTCGCCGGGCACGGAGTTGGTCAGGTGCGACTGGAAGCCCACGCAGTCGATCGGCACCCCGCGCGCCCTGAAGTCCCGGACCATGTTGTAGATCGCGGTGCTCTTGGCGTTGATCCCGTCGGTGTTGTAGTCGTTGTAGCAGAGCCGCGCGTTCGGGTCGGCGGCGCGGGCCGCGCGGAACGCCGCCTCGATCCAGTCGTTGCCGGTGCGCTGGAGGTTGGAGTCCCGCCGGGCCCCGCTCGTGCCGTCGGCGAACGCCTCGTTGACCACGTCCCAGGAGTGGATCTGGCCCCGGTAGTGGGTGGCGACCTGGGTGACGTGGTTCATCATCGCCGACCGGAGCGTGCTGCCCTCCAGGCCCTGGGCCCAGCCGGGCTGCTGGGAGTGCCACAGGAGGGCGTGGCCGCGCACCGACATGCCCTGCTGCCGGGCGTGGTTGAGGATCCGGTCACCGTTCGTGAAGTTGAACTGCCCCCGGTTGGGCTCGGTGGCGTCCCACTTCATCTCGTTCTCTGCGGTGACGCTGTTGAACTCGCGGTTGAGGATCGTCGTGTAGACGCCGTCGTTCAGCTTGTTGGCGGCGACGGCCGTGCCGAAGTACCGGCCGCGCTCGGCCGCCGAGGTGCCCAGCGTGGTGCCGGCCTCGGCGGTGCCGGCCAGCGCGACGATCGTTCCCGAGGCGACGAGCACGGCGACCAGCAGCATCACCAGCGTTCTGAGCCGGCGTAACGGGGCGAGCCCGGTGCCCGCCCGTATCGGTTGTTCCATCTGACGTCCCTTCAGATGAGGTGGCGAGGAGCGAACCCGGTCCCGCCGGGCGCGCGGACGTCCCGGTCGTCGGCCGGATGTCGGGCGGCCTCACCGGAACGGGATGAAGTGGTGCGTGACGCGATGGTGCGTGGCACGGTGACCTCTGACGTTCGAGATGACGAACGCCAGTCGAGGCATCAGACAGCAGGATGGCAGGCGGCGCCCGGAGGGCGTCAATACCTTCGACGGGATTCGGTGGTCAGTCGCGAAAAGGTGTGGTGCTGTCGCGGATGACGAGTTCGGTGGCGAGTTCGGCGCGGCGCTGGTCGAGGGGGTGGCCCTGGGCGAGGGTGACGACCATGCTGGCGGCGGTGGCGGCCATGTCGGCGAGTGGCTGGCGGACGGTGGTGAGGGGTGGGGTGAGCCACTGGCTGGGGAAGAGGTCGTCGAAGCCGACGACGCTGAGGTCTTCCGGCACCCGTAGCCCGGCCTCGGCCACCGCCCGGTAGACGCCCAGCGCCTGGCCGTCGTTGCCGGTGAAGACGGCGGTGGGCGGCTCGGGCAGGCGCAGCAGGTCGCGGGTGTGCTTGAGCCCGTCCTCGATGTGGAAGTCGCCGACGCGCACCAGCGCCGGGTCCAACGGGATGCCGGCCATGTCCAGGGCGGCCCGGTAGCCATCCAGACGGGCCCGGGCGGCCAGCAGGTGCTCCGGCCCGGCGATCACCGCGATCCGCCGGTGCCCGAGCTCCAGCAGATGCCGGGTCGCCGACAACCCACCGCTCCAGTTGCTCGCCCCCACCGACGGCGCGTGATGCCCCGGCTCCCCGGTCGGATCGACCAGCGCGAACGGTATCCCCCGGGTCCGCAACCGCTCGGCCTGCTCCTGGTCCGGCCCGGAGAACACCGACACCACCCCGGTCGGACGGCGCGCCAACACCCCCTCCACCCAACCACGCTCCGGCGTGTGACTACCCCCCAACTCCGAGACCACCACCGCCAGTCCATGCTCCGCCGCCACCCGCCGCACCCCACGGTAGATCTCCGTCGGATACGGCCCACGCACCTCGTGGAACACCAACTCCAACAACGCCGCCGGACCCGCCGCCTTCTGCCGCCGGTACCCGTGCCGACTGATCAACCCCTCCACCAACGCCCGCGTCCCCGGCGCCACATCCGCCCGCCCGTTGACCACCTTGGACACCGTCGCCACCGAAACCCCCGCCCGCGCCGCGAGCTGCGCGATCGTCAGCGGCCCACCCGAAAGATCATCAACAGCCGACATGCCCGAAGTCTAACGATCAACCCACCAGCGCCGTGCCCCGTCGCGCGCGGCGACGTTCGCGGAGGGTTGACGACGCGCGAGGGTGCTTCTACGGTCCCCTCACCGCCTTAACGATCGGTAGAACTCCCCAAAATCATTCGCCCAGGAGTGATCCCATGTCCGCGTCCGACCAGCCACACCACCCCAGCCGCCGGGGGATACTGACCACCGCCACCGGCCTGGCCGCGGGGGCCGCGCTGCCACTCCTCAACGCGGGGTCGGCACATGCCGCGTTACCGCGTGCGGCGGCCCAGGAGCCGCCGGGTGCCGCCGCGACGTTCACGAACCCGGTGCTCTGGCAGGACTTCGCCGACATCGACGTGATCCGGGTCGGGGACACGTACTACTACTCGGCCTCGACGATGCACTACTCGCCGGGCGCGCCGATCCTGCGCTCCTACGACCTGGTGAACTGGGAGTTCGCCGGCCACTCGGTGCCGCGCCTGGACTTCGGCGCCAAGTACGACCTGAGCGGCGGCCGCGGCTATGTGCGCGGCATCTGGGCCTCGTCCCTGGCCTACCGGCCGAGCAACCGCACGTTCTACTGGCTCGGCCAGATCGACTTCGCCCGCACCTACCTCTACACCGCCACCTCCGTCGAGGGCCCCTGGAACCGGCACGCCGAGCTGCCGCAGGTCTACTACGACGCCGGGCTGCTGATCGACACCGACGACACCATGTACGTGGCCTACGGCAACACCCAGATCAGCGTCGCCCAACTCGCCCCGGACGGCCGCGGCCAGGTCCGCGCCCAGCAGGTGTTCTCCACCCCCTCCAGCATCGGCACCCTGGAAGGCTCCCGCTTCTACAAGATCAACGGCGCCTACTACATCTTCCTGACCCGCCCGGCCAACGGCCAGTACATCCTCAAATCCACCAGCGGCCCCTTCGGCCCCTACACCCTGCGCCAGGTCCTGCTGAACCTGCCCGGACCCATCCCCGGCGGCGGCGTCCCCCACCAGGGCGGACTCGTCCAGACCCAGAACGGCGCCTGGTACTACCTCGCCTTCGTCGACGCCTACCCCGGCGGACGCGTCCCCGCCCTCGCCCCCGTCACCTGGACCTCCGACGGCTGGCCCCAACTCCAACTCGTGGGCGGCGCCTGGGGATCGTCATACCCCGCCCCCGAACTCCCGCCGCCACCCCGCCAGGTCGAACCGCTCACCGGCGTCGACACCTTCGCCGGCACCACCCTGAGGCCCAAGTGGGAGTGGAACCACAACCCCGACACCAGCCGCTACACCGTCAACAACGGCCTGACCCTGCGCACCGCCACCGTCACCGGCGACCTCTACGCGGCCCGCAACACCCTCACCCACCGCGTCCAGGGCCCCACCTCCACCGCCACCATCACCCTCGACCACGCGGCGATGCGCGACGGCGACCGCGCCGGACTCGCCATGCTCCGCGACTCCTCCGCCTGGATCGGCCTCAGACGCGACAACGGCACCACCCGCCTCGTGATGGTCGACGGCCTCACCATGGACGCCAACTGGAACACCACCGGCACCGGCACCGAACGCGCCACCGCACCCCTCACCGGCACCCGCGTCTGGCTGCGCGCCACCGCCGACATCCGCCCCGGCACCGGCCGCCAGGCCCGCTTCTCCTACAGCACCAACGGCACCACCTACACCAGCCTCGGCCCCGCCTTCACCCTCAACAACGCCTGGCAGTTCTTCATGGGCTACCGCTACGCCATCTTCAACCACGCCACCCAGGCCCTCGGCGGCGCCGTCACCGTCACCCGCTTCGAACTCACCACCCCCTGAACGCGCTACCGCCCGTCCCGCAGCCCGAGAACGTAGGTCGCGGTGAGCGCCACGGCACGGTCGTCGTCATGCGCCAGCGCCACGAGGGCCCGGGACGCCGTGGCGCCCGGGATGTCCGCGAGCGCCTGGGTCAGCCGGCGACGCGCCGGCTGATCCGTGCCGCCGTGGGCGAGGCGGTCGACGAGCCCGGCGGCGATCCGGTCCGCCGAAGCGGGATCGCTCGCCAGCGTGCTCAGCGCGTCGGCCGCGTCGGCGTCGTTCCGCTCCTCGACGATCATGTCGAGGAGCGTGGGGATCGCGTCGGCCACTCCCCGTCCCCCCAAGGCCAGCGCCGCGTACCCGCGGACCACGACGTCGGGGCTGGTGAGGGCGTCCCGCAGCAGTGCGGTCGCCGCACCGCCCGGCATCTCGGCGATGGACCGCACGGCACGCTCCCGCACCTCGGCCGCGGGTGAGCCGAGGCCCTCCGCCAGCAGTGCGAGAGCGTCCTCGCCGGACTGTGCCAGCGCCCACCGCAGGGCGCCCGCGACATGGGCGTCCGACTCGCTGAGCACGGCCGCCACCAGGGCTTCCACCGGCACCGGAACCTCCTCGGCCGCGGACAGGGCCGCGCGCTGCCGCGTGCCGGCGCTCCCCGACCCGAGCCCCTGGAGGAGCGCGACGATCTGGAGGACGTCCTCCCAGCCGGCCGGCTGCGCGGCGCCGATCCGACGGAGGCGGGTGAGCAGTTCGGTCTCCGCCGCGATGCGGTCCCGCGTCCGGCGGACGAGGTCGTCGACGAGCTCGGCGGGCGCGAAGTCGGGGTCGTCGAGCGCGCGCCCGACGTCGCGCAGCGAAAGGCCCAGCGCCCGCAGGCTCTCGACGTGGAAGATCCGGCGGATGTTCTCGTCGGAGTACTCCCGGTAGCCGGAGTCGGTGCGGCCCGTCGGCCGCACCAGGCCGAGCGCCTCGTAGTGCCTGAGCATGCGGGCGCTGACCCCGGACCGTCGCGCGACCTCACCGATCAACACCGTCTACCGCTCCTCCTGGCCGCCTCCGCCGAGGGCCACGACGCGCTTCGCCTCCTCGACCGCGAAATCGAACCCGGCGTCCGGGTCGCGCCACAGCCGTTCCGTGGCGATCGCGTGCTCGCGCACCCGGGGGTCGGGGTCCGTCGTCGCGGCGCGCAACACCGGCCACATCGCGTCCCCGAGCGCGATCAGCGCCCGGCTGAGGCTCAACCGCGTCCCGCGTCCGCCGCGCCCGAGCTGTGTCGCCAACCCTACGGCCAGCTGGGGCTCCTCCCCTTCGGGCACGAGCACGACCGCCGCCCGCCAGGCGCTCCTGGCCACCTCGTCGTCGGCGTCGGCCAGCGACGCCGGGGTGATCGCCGGCCACGCCCGCCGATCCCCGATCTTGGACAGCGTGTGCAACGCCTGGCTCCGGGCCTGGGCGCGCTCCGAGCGGACCTCGTCCATCAGCGCCGGGACCGTCGTCGACGCCTCGTGGCGGGTGAGGGCCCAGGTCAGCATCTCGCGCACGGGGAACTCCGGCTCGACCGCGCATCGCTCGACGAGCCTGCCGACGAACCCCGGATCCGGGTCCGTGCCGGCCGCCAGCGCCGCCCGCAGCCGGACCGACGGGTTGCCGTGCTCCAGCCCCTGGAGAACCCGCGCCGCGCTCGTGTCCGCTTCCGTCCTGGTCATCGGGACCACCTCCTCGACGGCAGTCAAGACCTTCGCAACGTGTCAAGGTCAAGCGGAGCCCGCCGGGGCGACGCGCCGGCGGGCCCTCAGCCGGGGACGCCGATGGCACGCCGCATGACGGCGTCGAAGGCGCGGTCGGGCAGGACGCGGCGCAGGGTGATCAACGGGCGGGCGGCGAAGCCGGTCGCGTAGCGGGTCCTGGGGCGGCGGGCGGTGACGGCCTTGCCGATGGCGTCGGCGATGACCTGGGGTGGCGAGTTGCGTTTGGCGTTGACCTCGGAGCTGAGGGAGGCGGCCACGGCGTCGGCCTGCTTGGCGTAGGCGCCCGAGCCGGAGGTCTCCCGCAGGTGGTCGGCGGCGATGCCGCCCCACTCGGTGGCGATGCCGCCGGGTTCGATGACGACGACGTCGACGCCGAAGGGCCTGGCCTCCATGCGCAGGCAGTCGCTGAGGGCCTCGAGCGCGAACTTGGTGCCGTGGTACCAGCCGCCGAGCGGGGTGTGGATCTTGCCGCCCATGGAGGTGATGTTGACGATGGTCCCGCCGTGCTGGGCACGCATGTGGGGCAGGGCGAGCTGGGCCAGCCGCATGGCGCCGAAGACGTTGACCTCGAACTGGCGGCGGGCCTCGGCCATCGGCACGTCCTCGATCGCGCCGTAGGAGCCGTAGCCGGCGTTGTTGACCAGCACGTCGATCCGGCCCGACTCGGCGATGACGCGCTCGACGCCGGCACGCATGGACGCGTCGTCGGTGACGTCCATCCCCAGGGGCAGGACGCCGCGGTCGGCCAGCGACTCCAGGCGCTCCGTGCGGCGGGCCGCGCCGTAGACGGTGTAGCCGAGTTCCTTGAGTTTCAGGGCGGTGGCCTCGCCGATGCCGGAGGAGGCACCGGTGACGAGGGCGGTCTTGGCGGGCATGTCGAGTCCTCACGATTAAGATGAACCTGCGTTCACCAACCTATCCTGAACCACCGTTCATGTTGATGCAAGCGAAAGGGGTGGTGAGTCCGATGGCCCAGGCCAGGGCGCCGCGCGCCGACGCGGTCCGCAACCGCAGGAAGATCCTCTCCGCGGCCGGCGAGCAGATCACCGCACACGGACCCGACGTCGGCATGGACGAGATAGCCGCCGCCGCCGGCGTGGCCGTGGGAACCCTGTACCGCCACTTCCCCACCAAGACCGACCTGGTGGCGGCCGTCGTCGCCGAGCACGTCGCCCGCGTCGCCGACGACGCCGAGGCCGCCCTCGCCCGCGTCGCCTCCGGCGGCGCCCGCGCCATGGACGAGCTCGCCGCCTTCCTCGGGCGGGTCGTCGAGACCTCGGCCACCGACCGCGCCGTCAAGGCCGCCGCCCAGACCCTCGGCGCCACCCCGGGCGACCGCGCCGCCGAGGACCGCGCCAGCGCCGCCGTGACCGCCCTCATCCACGCCGGCCAGGCCGACGGCGACATCCACCCCGACGTCACCGTCGCCGACATCTACCTGCTCTTCTCCACCGCCCCCACCGACCAGCCGGCCACCGCCAGAACCCGCTGGCTCACCCTCGTCACGACCGGGCTGACCACCCACGCGCGCGCGACGAGCACCTGAGGGGCCCGAGCGGGCCGGGGTGGTCCGGTTTTCCGGGTTGACGCGGCCGGTATCGGCAGTAGCTTTCTCGTCGCCACATCCCGTACGTCGTTCGGCATGTCAAACAGCGGCCCGAGGTGGCTCCCCCATGAAACGAACGACCAGGCAGACGACAGGCGCCGCGGCGGCGACCGCGCCCGGCGCGTCGGTGTCGTCTCACCGGACACGCGCACCCTCGGCCCGCTCCCCCCACGAGCAGAAAGGTGGCATCGCGATGACGCGTCGCCGACCGTTCAGCCGACTGGTCCCAGGGGCGGCAGCCCTGGTCCTCACCGCCGTCGGACTCACCACGACGGCGGGCCCGGCCTCGGCCCAGCCACCCGGGTACACCGCACCGCCGGAGACCGCGCCCGGCGCCTCGGACGGCATCGGGCCGATGGCCAACCCCATCGTCACCGACATCTACACCGCCGACCCCGCCACGCTCGTCGTCGACGGCACCGCGTACATCTTCACCGGACGCGACGAAGCGGCGCCCGGCCAGCAGCAGTTCGTCATGCGCGAATGGCACGCCTTCTCCTCGCGGTCCCCCTCGAACGACCCGGCCGCCTGGCGGCACCACGGAGCGGTCCTCTCGCTCGACACCTTCGCGTGGGCCGGCGCGAACGCCTGGGCCTCCGAGGTGGTGCAGGGACCCGACGGCCGGTTCTACTGGTTCGCCTCGGTCGACGGCCGCACCGACAACGGGTGGATGAACATCGGCGTCGCGGTCGCCGACCACCCGCTCGGCCCCTACCGGGACGCCATCGGCCGCCCGCTGATCTCGGACGCCACCCCCAACTCCTCGTCGCTGAACATCGATCCGACGGTGTTCATCGACGACGACGGCGAGATCTACCTGTACTGGGGCTCGTACTGGGCGCCCAGAGCCGCGCGCCTGCGGGACAGCATGACCGCCCTGGACGGCGGCGTCTTCACCCCGGCGGGCCTGACGGGCTTCTGGGAGGCGCCCTGGCTGTTCGAGCGAGACGGCGTCTACTACCTGGCCTACGCCTCCAACTCCGGCGCCGACTGCGTCACCGATTCGGCCTACGCCTGCGTCAGATACGCGACGGCCACCAGCCCCGCCGGACCCTGGACGCACCGGGGAGTCGTGCTGGGACAGGTGAGTTCGACGACGAACCACCCGGCCATCATGGAGTTCGGCGACCGGTGGTACATGGTCTACCACACCGCCGACGCCCCAGGCGGCGGCAACTTCCGCCGCTCCGTCGCCATCGACGAGCTGTTCTTCAACCCCGACGGCACCATGCGGAAGGTCGTCCAGACCCCCTGAACCGACGGCGGCCCCGATCTCCCTCCGGGCCGCTCCCCCACTCGCACGGGAAAGGGATCGATCCTCATGTTACGAAAACCGAGCAGGCCCCGCGTGAAGTCCCCCTGGCGGCGCGCCCTCGCGCTCGCCGCCGCGTTCGCCACCGCCCTCGTGCTCGCGGGCCCGGCGGGCTCGGCCGGCGCGACACCGGACAGCCGGGTCCAGGTGGCGAAGCAGACCCGGGTCCCGCGGTTCATGACCGACGCCGGCGCCCACACCGGGAACGTCGCCGAGTCCGAGCACTTCGCGGTCCGCTGGGGCGACGCCGTCGACGCCGTCGCGTGGGGACGGCAGAACCGCGGCATCGACAACTACCCGCAGTGGGTCGCGGACCACATGGACGACATCTACGACTTCTACGTCAACGAGGTCGGGTTCGTCGACCCCGCCGACCACCAGGTCGGCTCCCAGTACCGGATCAACCTCTACCTGTGCGGCACCTGGTCGGGCGGCTTCCTGCCGCCGGCCAACTGGGCCGGCCGCGACGACATCGGCCTCGGACACATGTGCCTGCCCTACGACAAGATCTGGGACGACTGGGTCGAGTCGCACGAGTTCAACCACGTCCTCCAGAACTACGCGGTCGACCTCAACATCGCGCGCGGCAACGGCGGCGGCTGGGGCGCCGGCAACCCGGTGGCCGGGCCGGTCTGGGAGGCCCACGCCAACTACATGGCCCGCATGCGGCGCCCCGAAGTGGTCGTCGGCTCCGGCTACTACGTCGACCGCCAGCACCGCCGGTGGCTCTCCCAGGAGACCTACTACGGCGACTGGATGCTGTTCAACACCATCCGGGACATCTACGGGCCCGAGGTCATCGACCGGTTCTGGTACGAGGCGCGGCAGGGCGAGCACCCGATCAACACCATCAAGCGGATCCTCGGCCTCGACCACCAGGGCTTCGCCCGGCTGATCGCCGAGTACACCTCCCGGCAGGTCGTCTACGACTTCACCGACGGCGCCCGGATCCGCGGCGACCTCTGGCGTGGCGGCGGCAGCTACCGCCCGCTGCACACCGACCCGACGCAGAACCTCGGCAGCGGCCGGTACCGGATCGCCGACAGCGACGCCCCACACCAGTACGGGCACAACGTCATCCGGCTCAACCCGAGCGGCGGCCAGGTCTCCGTCCAACTGCAGGGCCGGTCGAGCCTCGCCGGCGCCGACTGGCGCTTCCGGCTGGCGGCGGTCTCCGCCGACTTCTCCGTCCGGTACAGCGACACCTTCGCGCCCGGCCAGACGGCGAACTTCAGCCTCCAGAGCGGCGAGACCCACCTGATGCTCGTGGTCGCGGCCACCCCCTCGCAGCACCGCGACTACCCGATGTGGGAGGTCGGGGTCGGCGACCCCTTCCCCTACGAGCTCACGATCCAGGGCGCCACCCCGGCATAGCGCACGCGTAACGCCCCATCCCCCGGTGGGGGATGGGGCCGCCCGAACGCTTCGCGGTGCCCGGACGGGTCGAGCGGACGAAAGCGTGGTGAAAGTGGCCCTCGCCATGCTGCGGGGTCCGGGGGCCTCGGGCGGCGGGTGGGACAGCGCGCCGGCAGGGGCCGTCCTCGCCACCGTCATGAAGGAGGAAGGATGCGAGCGAAGGCCCGTACCAGAAGGCTCGTCAGTTCCGCTCTGATCGCCGGCATCAGCGTCGGCAGCCTGGGGATCGCCGGCGTCGCACACGCCACTCCCGCGGAGAGCGCCACGACGAGGTCAGCGGCTGTGACTCCGCTGGCCACCGTCAACTTCGGTGTCCCCACCTCGCACGCCAGGTGCCTCCAGGTCTGGTTGGAGCGGAGCTGGGGCTACGAGGGACCCATCGACGGTCTGCTGGGCACCGAGAGCTGGATGGCGTACCAGAGGTACCTCGCGCATCGCTGGGGCTACGACGGCCCGATCGACGGAATCGTCGGAAGCGGCACCGTGTCGGCGCTGCAGCGTTCGCTGGTGGCCTGGGGTTACGACGGGGAGATCGACGGCATCCCGGGACCCGAGACCCGAGAGGCGTTCCAGACCATGGCCGCCGCCTGCTGAGATCTGTCGACACGGCGGCCTCCGCGGGCCGGGCCACCGTTCGTCGTTCGTGGCCCGCTCGCGCCGGTCAGGCCGACGGGCCGGTGCGGCGCACCGGCCCGTCGGGTGTTTCCGGGTGTTTCCGGGGGTTTCTGGTGTCAGTGGTGTCGTGCGCGCCGCTGACGGGTGATGAGGACCGCTGTCGCGCCCGCGCCGAGCAGCATGGCGGTGAGGGCGATGACACGTCCGAGGCCGGAGGTACCGGTTTCGGCCAGGCCGCCGCCCGGTGTCCGTCCGTCCGGTGCCGGGTCGTTGGGCTCCGGGTCCGTCGGCTCCGCCGGGGGCGGGGTCGTGGGCGGAGTCGGTTCCGGAGTCGGTTCGGGAGTCGGCTCCGGGGTCTCCGGCTCCGGGATGTGGACGCCGGCGTCGATCGTGTGGTCGACCCCTCCTGGGGTGTCCGGCGCGGTGACCGGGGCGTAGCCGTTGCAGAGCCGGCCGGAGGTCGGCGGGGTCACGTTGGAGTCATGGACCCGGTCGTCGCCGGCGCGCGGCAGTGTGAACCGCAGGTCGGTGGCGGCCGGTTGGCCCGGTACCCCGCTGGTGTCCGCCGTGCAGACATCGAACTGCACGGTGTACTCGGCGCCCGGTGTCAGCTGGTACTCCGCGCCCACCCCGCCGAAGTAGTACTCGCCGGCGGCATCGGTCGTGGTCGTGGCGACCTGCTCGCCGTCGGCGTCCAGGAGGTTGATCGTCGCCCCCGGCAGCAGCACGTGCCCCGGGTCCTGGAGGCCGTTGCGGTCGCCGTCGTACCAGACCACGTTGCCGATCTGGATCGGCGCGTTCGCCGCGGCGTACGCGATGTCGCCGAGGCCGCCGGCCTTGCCGAACCCGTTCTGGTTCGGACCGACGAACTCGTAGGAGTTGTTGACCGGGTCGTTGCCGGGGCCGAGGCCGGTGGCGACGTCGTAGTAGCCGGTTCCGCTGGTGATGACCCGGCCGCTCGGGTCCATCTGGGTGCTGACGACCCACTGCTGCTGCGGGATGTAGGCGACCGAGCCCAGGGCGGACTCCTGGTGCGGCCCTGGCTGGGTCGCGGAGCCGCCGTTCGGGAAGAAGTCACCCGGGAAGTACTCGACGACGCTGCCGGGCTGGACCCCGTCGAGGGTCGGGTCCGTGGCGTGGTCGGGGCAGATTCCGGTGCCCTCCCAGTCGTACCCGCCGTCGGGCCTGGCGCAGGCCATGTTGATGTCGCCGCCGGACATCCCGTTCTGGGGGGTGTCGACGCCCGGCCTCGGGTCGAGACCGCCCCAGCTCACGACGTCCATGAACCGGTCGCGGAAGCCGAGGATCAGCGAGCCGTCGCGGGCGAAGGCCATGCTGGCCAGCGCCGGCTGCGGGTTCATCATCGCGCCGCCCACCTGGAAGGAGTCCCAGTCCGCCAGGTCGGTGTTCCACGGGTTCCAGTGGTTGACCTGGTCGCGTCCCGAGTTGCTGGTGAGCACCTGGCCGCGCTCGAAGTCCAGCGGCTGGGACAGCACGGTGGTGAACTCCTCGCCGTCGTAGGTGGCGACGACGGCCCTCAGGTCCGCGCGGTCCTGGGTGCTCTCGGCGCTGCACACACCCCCGACGTACAGGAGCCCGTCGTGGGCGGCCACACTGAACGGACGCCAGTCGTCGGCCGTCGCGCAGCCCAGGTCGGGGATCGGCACGGTCTCCTCGGGCGCCGAGGCCGTGGCCCCGGTCGCGTCGAAGCTGACCAGGCTACGGGTGAGCAGGTTCACCGCGTACAGGGTCGAGCCGTCCTCCGACAGGGCCAGGCCGCCGATGCTCTCCTTGCCCGGCGCGTCGGTGAACGCGGCGTCCTTGATCAGGTTGTCGGTGTCGTGCGCTGTCTCCGAGGCGTCCGGCACCGTCGCGAACAGCGTCGGGGCACCGCCGTCGGCCGGCTGGGCGTAGATCGCGCCACCGCCCTCAGGACCGTACTCGGTGTACCGCCGGGCGAACGCCGCCTGGAACAGCCGGTCGCGGTACCGGTCGTAGGCCAGCCCGTAGGTCGTGCCCACCTGGTCCTGGGTGTTGAGGACCTCGGGGCACGCCTGCTGGTCGGGACAGACGCCCCGGGCGTCCGTCCCGAACGCCACCAGGGCCCGGGTGTCCGTCCCGCCCGCGCCGCTCTGGATCGGCACGAAGTAACGGGAGTCGGGCAGTGCGTAGTCGGCGGGGTTCCAGACCCCGGTGGTCACCGAGTCGTCCTGGCCGTCCGAGACGTCCACGAACGAGGTGAAGCTGTCGAAGTGGTTCTCCGCGGTCGAGGCGGGCGCCGCCCGCAGATAGTCGTCGTAGGGTTCCGGGATGGTGACGTCGACCCGGTACCGGCCGCCGGTCAGCTCGCTCGACGGCGGCACGACGACCCTTCCCGTGACGTCCGTGACCCCGGTGACCCGGTTGCCCTCCGGGTCGGTGACATCGACCTGGATCCCCCGTTGGGGCACGTCCATGGTCGCGTTGATCACGCCGGTGCCGAAGAAGTCCCGCAGTACCTCGACGGTCAGGGTGCCGTCGGAGGTCGCGGCTCCGGCCGGACCGGCGCCGGTCAGGATCACGCCCACGCCGCCCCCTACGAGGAGCACGCCGGACAACCCCATCCGCAGCAGTGCACCTAATCGCATTGCGCTCCCTTCGTCCTGGGCTCACGCAAACCCAGCGACTTCCCGCGCAGAGACTACAGTTGACGACCCGTAGTGTTTGGGCAATCACGGAGTTCGAGGGTGCCTCGGTGAGAACTGTTATCTCGGGCCGCGTGCGGAGCACCGACGTCAAGCGGCGTCGCCGGTGGCCTCGCTTACGGTGGGCCGCGGCAGGCGTCGTCTGTGTCGCGGCTGCCGCGACCGGCGCCCTCGTCCTCCTCGGCGACGGCGAAGGACCCGCCGCCCCGCGGGCGTTGACCTCGGACGAGGTGAACCGGCTGGCGGTCACGCGGTTCCTCAACTACCAGGCCGAGGGCCGGGCGGTGACGATCAGCGTGCCGAACGTCGACGGCGGGCTGGTCATCACCGCGTCAGTCGACTACCGCACCCACACCGGTTACGGGGTGGTGCGCGGGACCGGGCGCGACACGTCGAGCGACGGGCTGATCCGGTGGACGGCCAGCACCGTCCTCGTGCATCCCATGACCGACCCGCCGGCGGTCGTCCCGGCGTCGCCGCCGGAGTCCGGTTGGTACAGCCGTCCGCTGCTGACCTCGGGCATGACCCTGGACAGCGCGCTGGCCATCGTGCTCGACCTCGGCAGCGACCGGCCGGACAACGCCGCGCTGTTGCCGCAGAACGGCGCCACCTGGCTCGGGCGGGAGCAGGTGCGCGGCCAGCGGACCGACATCATGAACGGGCCGCGTGCCGAGGCCGATTCCGGCGCCGAGGCCCCCGGCACCGGCACCGACACGTCAGGGACCGTGCGTTACTGGATCGGCTCGGACGGCACCATGTACCGGGTCGAGGTCGACATCGCCTCCGCGCCCGAGCCGGTGGTCCTCGACTTCGACACCCAGGCGTACGTCCCCGTCGAGCCGCTGCCCGGGGCCACCCCGACGCCGTAGCCGCCGCTCACGAGATCCGCACCAGCGCGCCGTCGGCGAGCAGTGACGGCGACGGCAGCGCGATGTCCTCGACGACCGGCAGCTCAGGAACGTCCGGCACGACGGTGGCGCCGGTCGTGCCGGCCCCCGGGAACTCCGGCTGCGGGCCTGGCGCGGCCACCTCGGTGAAGGGAATGCCCGCGGGCGCCGCCGGGCCGCGCCAACTGCCGGAGGGCGTGGGGGAGGTGGCGGACACAGGGCAGGACGCGGTGGACGCGAGCCCCTCGGGCACGGTCGTCCTCAGCTCGTTCCCCTCCAGGCAGTTGCCCTGTCCCTGGGTGGCGGTGGGGAAGGTCCAGCCGACGTCGACGCCGTTGGCGGTGAAGGTGTTCTCGGTGATCTGGTTGCGGTCCGCCGTCAGGTCGGCGGTCGCGGTGATCACGAGCCCGGCGTTGGTGTTGCCGCTGACCAGGTTGCGGATGAACCGGTTGTCGCTGCCGCCGTCGACGCCGATGCCGATGCCCCAGCCGCCGTCGGCCTGTTCCGGGGTCTCCGGCTGCTGGTTGTCCGCGACCAGGTTGCCCGCGATGACGGCGTCGCGCTGCGGGAGCAGCTTCTCCTGGTGGTCGGAGTTGGTGGTCAGTCCGACCCGGTTGCCGACCAGCCGGTTGCCGACCACGTACATGTCCTCGCTGGCGTTGGTGCCCTCGTAGCCGACCGCGTTGAGTTCGGCGACGTTGTCCCGCACCACGATCCGGCAGGGCCTGCACTGGCCGACGTAGATCCCCGAGTCCGCCCCGCCCGAGGTGTAGGAGTGCTCGATGGCGCCGTTCTGCGCGGAGAACGCGTAGATGCCGTAGAGGCCGTTACGGGTCGCGGTCACATGCGAGACCAGGAACGACTGCAGGAGGGTGACGGGTTCGTCGCCGGTGTCGTAGCCACCGTCCCCCGGCAGTGCGTCGACCGCCGCGGCCGAGCCGGTGACCAGCACCCCGGTGTGCGTGTTGTTCCGCACGGTCAGGTTCTCCACGGCCACCCCGGGCGCCGTGACGACCACACCGTTCGGCTGCCGCACCCGACCGTCGATGACCACCTCCGCCCGGGACTCCCCCCGCAGGGTGACGCGCTCGGTGTCGATCAGCACCGACTCGTGGTACACGCCCGGCGCCACCAGCACCAGGTCACCGGGCCGGGCCAGGGCCACCGCGTCCGAGATCGTCGGAGCGTCGGCGGGCACCCGGATCGTCACCTCCGCGCCGTCCGGCCGCCGCCCCTCGCCCGATCCGCCGTCGTCGCCACCGCCGCCGCAGCCGGTCACCAGCGTCAGTGCGCCCAGGGCAGCCGTCATGACGCGAAGAGCTAATCGAGACATGATCCCAGTCTGGCACGGCGTCACCCCGCCGGAACGCCGAACTCCGGGTCGTGATTCGACGGTTGGCCGGCGGCCTCGGGCCGGGTGTGGCATGGTACGCATCATGCCCAGCGCCGACCGTCCCCCGTCACGCCGCGCGTTCCTCGATGTCACGGGTGTCACGGTGGCCGCCGGTCTGCTCGCCGGGTGCTCAGGGGGCTCCGCACGGTCCGACCGGTCCGTCGATCCCGCCCCTTCCCCGTCGGCCACGCCCACCCCGGTCGCGGCGACCGGCCGGCACCAGGCGGGCGTGACGCTTCCCCGCTCGGCCCAGCCGCACCTGCTGGCCCTGGTGGCCGACCTCGACGACACGGTGCCGCCCGGCCCGCTCCTGGCCGAGCTCGGCGAGACCATCCAGACCCTCACCGCCGGGTCCGACCCACGCCTGCTGGGCCTGTCCCCGGGCGATGTGACCGTGACCGTCGGCGTGGGCCCACGGCTGGTACGGGCGGTCGGCGCCACCCTGCCCGGCGCGACCGACCTCCCGCGGTTCTCCCGCGAACGCGTCGACTCGCGGGAACGCGGCGGCGACCTGCTGATCCAGATCTGCGCCGGCGACGCCCTGCTCCTGCCGCTCGCCGCCACCGCGCTCCTGGACCAGGCCGGCGACCGCGTCCAGGAGCGCTGGCGGCAGTTCGGACGCCGCGGTGCGGAGGTGCCCGTGGCCGAGGACCGCACCGCACCGCGCAACCTGCTCGGCTTCATCGACGGCATCGTGGGCCCACACACCGACGCCGAGCAGGAACGCGACCTGTGGCTGGCCGGCCCCCCGGCCGTCGCCGGCGGCACCCTGGCCGTACTGCGACGCATGGAGATCGACCTGACACGGTTCGCCGCCCTGTCCGTCGCCGAACAGGAGGCGGTCTTCGGACGACGCCGCGCCAGCGGCGAACCCCTCTCCGGCGGCGGCGTCGACTCGGCCCCAGGACTCAACGCCAAGACACCCGAAGGCCGTTATCTCATCCCGGTGGACGCCCACGTACGCCGGGCCAACCCCACCGTGGTCGGCGTCGGCCACATGCTCCGCCGCTCCTACAGCATCGACGACCCCGCCCCCGGCCTGCTCTTCATCAGCTTCCAGAACGACCTGCGGACCTTCACGGCCACCCTCTCCCGCATGGACACCTCCGACGCGCTGCTGCCCTTCACCACCACGACCGCCAGCGCGACCTTCCTGATCCTCCCGGGTTACGAACCACAACGCCCGCTCGGTTCCACCCTGTTCGGCTGATCCAGCAGAAGGCCCCGTCCCGGCTCACTGAGGCCGCTCTCACCACCATGTGCCTGGGCGACCTCGGCGGCATGTACTTCCCCCGTATGCGGCGGTTGCCCGGGCACCCCGTACACCCACCGCCGACTGCTGAACTCTGCCTGGCGCGGAGTGGACCCGCCGTCGCAACCACGGCCACGGTCAACGAGGCGGCCACCGGGCACCTCGCCAGGCCCTTCCCACCACCGTGTACATGTTTGTTCGTCCGCACCGGGAGAGATCCCCCAGCCCCCGATTCGACCTGGTGCCCGAAAGTGCCCCCGGGCACGGGCCTCTGACCTGCCGAAACGCTGAGGCGGCGGACGAGTCGGCCTGTACGCCGGATTCATCCACCGCCCCCGCCGAGCCCGGTTTCAAGCCGGGCCCAATGCGCCCTCAGGGCGCATCGAAGCCGATCACGCGCCTACCCGAATTCGACCTCATTTCACCCCGACTTCCTCCTCATCGGGGCAGAGAAAGTAAGGGAGCAATGACTCCCCCTATTGGCCGCCTCCCCGCAAGGCGGAAAGAACATCAACAGATTCCCTCAAGGCAGCCGCAAGCCTGTCCCGAGCATTCGAGATTACTGGAGATACATCTTCGGGACGGCCTTCAAGCTCCAAAGCCGAAGCGAAGCCCCTCCAGGCCTCGTATACGAATCGAGTCTGATCGCGCACTTTTGCCGACAACTGAGCGAGCTGGCGCACCCCCGCGCCGTCCCCCTTGCGCTCTTCCAGGATCCAAGAATTAAACAGGGCATCCTGCAGGATGAATTCGCCTACAAGCGCTCTGATCTCGAGCCCAGTAGTGTCGCACGAGAGAATCTGGATAGCAAGGCTGACGTTGATCACAGGAGAGGGGCGCCGGAGCTCGTCCGGAACCTCCCAATCGTCGATCATGTCGTCCAACCACTCCCATCCCTCCGGCAGTTCCACAGCCGCCCCTTTCCTGACACTAAGCTAGGCCGAACCTAACAGGCTAGCCATGTCGACGCAGAAGCCATCGCGTTGCGCTCCATGTATCCAGAGGAATCCCCGATACGCCGCCAGCGCGAAGGACTTGTGCACAGTATGTTACACAGCTCTGGCTTGCCAGATCGTATGCCGGATACATGCCTCTGGCAGTCCGTTCCATCATCACTTCCGAGTACGCCAGAGCACCTCCTGGATTCAGTAGCGGTATCCTGACATTTATCGTCGTCGGAGATAGGGTTGCCGGATCAAACGTGGCAACACCATTGGTAGGAAGCCCAACGCCCCCAAACTGGTGCGTACTCAATGACTCATCAGCCGAGCGAACAGTGATCAACGCATGTTCATTTGGCCGGTCCAGGTGAACTATGGCTTCCCCACCGCAGTTATGCACGAGGACGGGCGTGGACTCTGCCTGAACATAGTAGCTGTGCACCTCTTCGACCGTGAGGTCGTAGGTGCGTGCGCTGTCGTGGTACGTGCGGACGTCGGTGACCTCGGCGGTAGTGCCGTCGGGCGTGCGGAGGAGGGCGCCGGGTTCGAGGTCGGAGGCGTTGGTCCAGGTGTCGGTGCTCTCGTCCCAGAAGGGGTGGTGGGCGGTGGCGACGATCTCGTTCTCACCGTCGACCCCGGCCAGGGTGACGCGGGTGAACTCCTTGTCGGAGGCGGTGATGATCGTCGCGGTGACGCGGCGTGCTGTGGTTTCCCCGGTTTCGGGGTCGGTGGCGAGGATCTCGTCGCCGACTTCAAGGTCTTCGATGTCCCGACGGGTGCCATCGGCCATGACTACGTCGGTGCCGGCCAGGAACGAGTGGCGCCCGCCTTGGACGACGCAGCTCACTGCGTCGTCGACGTAGCGTGCGGCGTCGACGGCCTCGTCGGCGTAGCGGGCGGCGACGATGACTCCGCGGCCGCTTCCGCCAGTCGCGACGGAGGCCACCACCATGCCGCAGGCCACCCATTCGCCGTTCCAGCAGTCCCGGACGTCGTTGTAGCCGGTGAGGTCGCCGGCGATGTCAAGGCCGATGTCCCACCAGCTGCTGCTGTCCTGGACGACCGGGGTGGGCTCGGGTTCGGGGATGCGGGGCGGGGCGTAGACGGGGCCGGGGGAGCCGCAGAGTTCGCGGGCGCAGGCGCGTTGGGTCTGGCCCTGCTGGTTGCTGGCGTAGGAAACCTGGGAGTCGGTGCGCGGGGTCGGCAGGGCTTGGACGATGCCGGTGACGCCGTTCTTTTTGACGCCGGTGATATTGCCCTTGCCGTCGAAGCCGCAGGAGTAGCCGCCGTTCCAGCAGGTGCCGAGGATGAGGCCGGTGGGGTCGCTGAAGGTGACGGGGTTGTTGTTGGCGTAGGCGTAGCCGTGGATCTGCTGGGGGTCGGTGAGGTCCATCAGCGGGTCGACCGAGATGAACCGTCCCAGTGCCGGGTCGTACTCGCGCGCGCCGAGATGAGTCAGGCCGGTGGACGCGTCCGTCGTTCCGCCGACGTATCCGCGGGTGCCGGCCCAGAAGAACGGGTCAGGTCCGCGTATGCCGCCGAAGGGGAGGTTGCGGCGGTGGGTGACGTCAAGCGTGTAGGCGTCGACGGCGACTTGTCCGGTGCCGAGGTGGTCGGCCAGCAAGTAGGTGAGGGTGCCGTCGTCACCGAAGACCACCGTGTTGCCACCGCCAGCGTCGATGTACCGGGTGGCGCGGGCGGACGACTCACCCTCGGCTACGGTGAGTTCGGTGTGGCCGAGGTAGAGGGTGGTCTCGTTCGGGGTCCGGCCGATCAGCCGCTGGCCGTCGGCGTCATAGAGGTATTCGGTGCGTGAGCCGTCGGCTTCCTCGACCTCGGCGAGCCGCCCTTCGGCGTTCCAGGTCAGGGTCTGGGTGTCGCCGCCGAGTTGCCGGGTGCGGGTGTTCCCGGCCTCGTCGTAGGTGTACTGCTCCAGGGAGGTCACGTCCGGGGTCTCGTCGACGACGGAGGTGACGGTGTGGGGCTGCGGCTGTCCTGGTTCGGGGTAGGTGTAGGTGCGTTCGGTGTCCTCCTCGTGGAGCGTCTCGGTGAGCCGGTTGCCGACGGCGTCGTAGGTGTAGGAGTGCCAGTAGGGCGCGGGGCCGCCCATCGCGGACTCCGACGGAGCCGTGGCACAGCTCCTGGTGCCCTGGGCCCACGCTTCGGTCAACCGCCGCAGGTGGTCGTAGCGGAAGCACTGCGTGTCCGTGCCGGATTCGGACACGTCCGAGATCGACAACATGTTGCCGGCCTCGTCGTAGGCGTAGGTGGCAAAGCGGTCGAAGTCCGGGGCCATGAAGCGCAGCACGTTCGACGTCTCGAGGCGTCGGGTCCCGCTCTCGTAGGTGTTGGTGACCCAGGCCGCCTCGTCATAGAACTGGTCGTGCTTGAGCGCGATCTCCGCCGGCAGACCGGTGAAGGTGTACTCGGTGGCGGTGTACAGACCCTGGTCGCCGTGGAGTTCGATGGGGCGAAGGGTGCCCGCCTCGTAGACCGGGCTGACAGTCAGCTCCGGCAGCGCGCCCGCGGCCGGATAGGTCGTGGCTTCGGGGAGACCGAACTCCGTGTAGGCGGTGGCGGTCTCGTAGGAGCCGGCCAGCGGCCCTTCCTCGTCGGGGATGGTGATCTCGCTGCGCAGGGCCCGGTAGAGCGCGTCGTACTCCAGGACGCGGTTGGTGTAGGCGGCTCCGTCCTCGTACCGGGTGGATGAGGCGAGTTGTCCGCGCGCCCCGGGCAAAGTGTCGTACTCCCAGGCGGCCAGGAGGGTCCCGTTCGCATCGTCCTGCCGGAGTTCGGTCTTGCGTCCCAGCCCGTCGTAGCCGTACGCGAGGGCCGAGCCGCGGCCGTCGGTGCGACGGACCAGCTGGCCCCGGTCGTCGTATTCGGAGACGGTCGTGCCCGCATCGGGATCGGTCGCGCTGATCTGCCGGCCGCGCTGGTCGTAGGCGTAGGCCCAGGTGTTGCCTGCCGGATCGGTGACCTCGGTGAGCTGGCCACGCCCGTCGTACTCGTAGGCGGTGGTGTCGTAGGTGGAGTCGAGGGTGCGCGTGTGGTGCTGGCGCAGTTCCGTTGTGCGCCCGCGGGCGTCGGTCAGGACCGTGGTGGCGGTGTCACCCTGGGGTGGAATGACGGTGGTGCGGCCCCCGTAGTAGTGCGTGCGGGTGGTGCTCAGCACCTCGGCGCCGCTTCCCAGTCCGGCCAGGAGCTGGGATTCGGTCTCGCGACCCAACCCGTCGTAGGCGTGGCGAGTCTGGGTTTCGACCTGACGCGCGTCCTCGGGCTGGAACAACTGGTGGGTGGGAGCGTCGGTGTTGTAGTAGCTGGCGTAGGTCTCCTTAACGAGACCACGTGCGTCGTAGAACGTGTCGGTGACCAGTCGGCCGCCGCGAGGGCCTGGGTCCTGGGTCTGGCGTTGCCTGAGGAGTCCGTCGTAGATGACGTAGGAGGTGTCACGGGTGCCGTCGACGCCGAGTCTTCGGGTACTGACGGCCACCGGGGAACCTTCGACGAAGCGGTAGCCGAACTCGTAGCTGGGGGTGTCGGAGGTGCTTCTGTCGGCCAGCCAGACACGCGTCGCTCTGCCGAGGGCGTCGTAGGCGGTGACGGTCTCGCGGTCGTTGGTGTCGGTGCTTTTGACGGTCAGGCCGCGGCGGAGTTCGAACTCGGTGACGGTGGTCTGGGCGGTGGAGTTGTCGCCGGGAACGGCGGGTGGCGACGTCTCGGTGGCGGTGGTGGGGAAGCCGGTCGCGGGCTGGTAGACGGTCCTCGTGGTGCGGCCGTCGGCGCGGGTCCTGCGAGTGAGGGTTTCCCCGGCGACGGTGACATCGGCCGTGAGGTCGGTCGCGGTGAGCTGTCTGCCGTACCGGTCGAACGTGGCGCCGGACTCGAGGTAGGTGGCCGTCGTTCCGTCGTGCTCGTCGAGCGTGGCGGTGGCGGTCACGTCGCCGTTCGTGGGTGCGCTGCCGTAGCCGCCACCGTCGTAGGCGAACCGCTGATCGCTGATGACGTCGGTGGATCGGTCCGGGGTGGCGGAGCAGCGGACCGCGACCGTCTCGGTGCGGGCAGGAAGGGTGAACGGCCTGCCGGAGACGTCGGTGGCGTAGGTGGTGCGGGTGCACTGATCGTCGGCCGAGGTGGCCGTGTCGCCGCGGTCGTCGATCTGCGTCAGCCGGCCGGCGACCGTGTCGTAGCTCTGGAAGCTGTCGGTGACGCGCCACTCCCGGCCGGCGCCCTCGTCGAGGGACGTCCACTCCGTGGTACGGGCGGTGCCGGAGAAGTGCGAGGCCAGCGTTCCCCAGTCGTAACTGCGGCTTGCGGTCTCGTGGTACCAGGGGCGCGAGACAGTACGTTCGAGTGCGCGGCCGCCAGGTCCGTCGTAGACCACCGACCGGTACTGGAAGCCGGCCACCGCCCGGTGGTCGGTGATGGGATCGCCTTCGCCCGCCGGCAGATCCACGCTGACGGAGCGGGTCCCGCCGGTGGGTGTGCGGCGGTCGCCATGCATGCCGCGCAAGAAGTAGCTGTCGGTCTGGGTGAGGGACTCGCTGGACCCGCCCCTCTGGACACGAACGTGTCCATAGCCCCGCCACTGGGACCAGGTCTTCTCGTCTTCTGGAACCAGCCCGTCCTCGGTGTAGTGCCAGGCGGCACCACCACGGTAGTCGTAACGGGTGACCTGGCTGGGCGAGCCAACGGTGCGCTCGGCGACGGAGACCTCGGTGACGACGTACTTGTTGAACCACTCCAGGTCGGGGTCCTGGTCAGGGCCGTTGCCGAGGTACTGGGGGAAGCAGCGGGTGCTGTTGGTCTCGGGGGTCGGGAGCGCGTCGGCGTCGCAGGCTTCCTCCGAGTAGTCGATGTTGATCAGGCCGCCGGACTCGTCGGCGATGGAGGAGAGGCGGTTCTTGACGAAGGGTGCGTAGCCGTCGCCTGTCTCGTCCAGCCGGTTGACGAGGCTGGCGTAGCCGAAGGTGACGGGTGGCAGGGTGATCGGCTGACTGGCGGCCTGGCCGGTGTGCTGAATGCTGGCCAGGAGCAGTTGGTAGTCGATGTCCGCGGTTCCCCAACGGTGGTTCAGCCGCCACGAGTCGACGGGCTGCCAGGAACCGTTCACCCGAACGTGAGTGGCTATCTCGGTGAGGCGCTCGGTGGTCCAGAAGGACGGGGAGAAGCGTCCAGTGTCGCAGTCCTCGGCCTCGTCGCAGTTCAGGTCCCAGGGGGTGTCGTACCAGTACTGGGCGTGCGTCTCGATGTCACCGCAGGTGGCACCGTTGCCGGGAAGGCAGCGGTCTCCGCTGGTGAACTCGACCTTGGCAAGAGCGTCTCCGCGGTAGAGGTCGTCACTGGTCAGGCCGTACTCGACGCGGTCCAGGACACCACCGCGGATGTAGCGAGTGTTGTCGCTCTCCTCCAGGAACCGCCCGTAGGAGTTCTCCTCGACGTCGTAGTAGTAGGCCATGGCGTTGCCACGGGGGTCCACGACGTAGTCGAGGTTCCAGCGCCAGGCCTGGCGGCACCAGGAGTCCCGCATCGCCGACGCGTGGCAGGGGTCGTTGGTGTCGTCGCCGAAGACGGGCACGGTCCAGGTGGAGTTGGTGGTTTCGTCGCCGCTGCTCCAGCCGGGGAGGCGGTGGTAGCCGAAGTAGTACTCGACGCCGGCCGGGTCGGTGACGCGCCAGTGCTCGTCGTTCCGCGCGCCGTTGGAACGGCCGGTGCCGGTGAGGCGCTCGACCACGGTGCCGTCGTCGGTGGCCAGGCGCCAGGTATCCTCACCGTCGGGGACGAGTTCACTGGCCGAGCCGTTCAGTGCCAGGATGGCGTTGTCGTAGTCCCAGCACAGGTCGCCGACATCGAAACCGTCGGCGTTCTCCACTCCCTCCTCGGCGCAGGGCACGTAGCGTCGTTCGATGTAGCCCGGGGCGAGGGAGAATCCGTCCCCGACCCAGGAGCCCTGGTTGTTGGTGCCGCCGGTACGGCCGTCGATGGAACCGGAGGAGTAGTCCAGGCTCAGGTCGGGGCTCAGACCACCGGGGACGTCCGGTGTGTTGATGCCGTAGGACCAGGAGAACTCACCGGTGTTGAGGCCGACGTCCCAGCTGGCGGAGGGTGCCAGATCGGTGGCCTTGTAGTCGCCCTGCGCTCCTTCCTCAGCGGCCACGGCCGCCAGGACGAGCGGCTCGGCCTCGTCCAGTGTCAGTTCTGGTGCGGTGAGCGTCTGTCGTTCGGTGTCATTGTGGGCTTCGAGGGGAGACTGCTCACCGCACTCGGGAACGTCCGGGGTCTCCAGAGCACAGGCGGGCAGTTGGACGAGGGTGAGCCGTGATCCGTAGCCACCGCCGTAGGCGTCGGCGAATCCGGAGTAGTCGATCTCAAGGCCGACCGGTTGGGAATCGACGGCCATCGCGGCGGCGGCCGGGGTGACCGCCGCTCGATCGAGGCTGATCAGAACTCCCGCCAGGTCCATGGTTTCTGCGGCTCGACGGTCGTGTACCTCTATCTCGACCCGCTGTTGGGCCGCGAGTTCCGGTATCGGGGCACGCAGTTGCTGTGGAAGCAACCGCACGGGCACGTTCTCGAACAGCCGTGCCGCGTCCCCGGTTTCGTACAGCGGGGTTTCGATCACGCCCGGCTCGGGCCAGGCGGCTTCCGGGGCCGGAGCGGGAGTCACCTCGTGAGAGTCGGGGCGGGGCAGCGTCTCAAGGCCGTCGCTCCCCGGCACGGACTCGCCCAGTTCCGGGTTCGGCCGCTGCCAGTTCTCCTCGGCCCGGGCCGATGGGAAGGCCACGGCTTGAAGCAGCGTGGCGACCATGAGGGTGGCCGTGCCCAGGGTGACGACCCGATGGACGGCGACGCGGCGGCGAACAGCACTGCCCTTCAACGCTTCTCCACTTCCGATAGAGGCGGCCGGGTGGGAGAGACCCACCGGGCAGCTGTGAGACCACGGGTCGTTCGTCGCTGGATGGGTGCTGGTGGCGACGCGGTCCACGCCGCCACCAGCAGGGTCACGAGTCGGACTGCTCGGGTTGTGGCGGCACCTCGGTCGCCGCGTCCCTCGGGCCGAGACTCAGTTGCGCTATCTGGTCGTCAGTCAGGACGCCCTGGATCGCCCAGACGTCGTCTACCGCGCCCGGCCATGGCTCTCGCCACACCCCGCCCGTCATGGATCGACCGACGTGCAGGCTGCTCTGCGCAGCGAAGGGGAACACGTCGCCGGCTCGGGAGTCGCTTGGAGCGCAGTTCGTCTCCTCGCTGTCGAGGCACGTCACCTCTTCCAGCGCGCCGTCCACGTACAGTCGTGCCTCGGCGGCGAAGGCGTCGTAGACGAGAGCCAGGTGATGCCACTCGCGGACGTCGTACAACCGGCTGTGGCCGACGCGCGTGGTCGTCGCGGTGGAGTCGTCCCGGTCGGACAGGGTCACCTGCCAGCGTCCGAATCCCTCCTGCTCGCTGTCCGGTTCGAAGCGGACAGCGAAAGCACTCTCACGTTGCCCCACGGCGCTGAGCACGGAGGCGGCGGCTGCCGGCGGGGAGGCGGCCCGGGCGAAGGCGGTCACGGTGAAGCTGCCGGCGGTGTCGATGGGGACGTCCGGGGCGTAGGCGTAGCCGCCACCACCATCGACGTACAACGATGCCTCGTCGACGAAGCCTGGACTCACGCCCGCTCCGCCCCAGAGGAACAGGTCATTGCCGTAGGTGGTGGCGTCCGGCGAGGAGGCGGGGCTCCCCGTGCTCAGGTCGTCCAGCTGCCAGCGGGCGCGGACGATCGGCGCCTGGTGGTAGATCTGCTGTACCTCGTACGTGGTGAGGATCCGGTCGAACACCCGGACGTCGTCGATCGTGCCGGGGAAGAAGGACCGCAGAGCGCCGCTGGACTGGCCCGCGCCGATCTGGATGGCCTGGTTGGCGTGGAACGGGGTGTCCAGGGTGACGAAACCCACATCCTCCCCGTCGACGTAGAGTCTCAGCGTCTGTTCATAGGCGTCATGGACCCCGACGAGGTGTACCCACTCGCCTACCTGGGCTGTCTGCCCGTCTGGTTGCATCACGCGCACCGGCTGCGCGTCGGCGGTGTTGTCGCTGTACTGGTTGAACGCCCAGCGGTTGTAGGCCGACGAGTAATACAGCTCGAACCCGGGTGCGAGAGTCCCGGTCTGCGTAGCGACAACGGCCGCGCCCTGCGG
The DNA here is from genome assembly GCF_031845425.1 of Streptomyces millisiae. Classification (NCBI taxonomy): domain Bacteria; kingdom Bacillati; phylum Actinomycetota; class Actinomycetes; order Kitasatosporales; family Streptomycetaceae; genus Streptomyces; species Streptomyces millisiae. The sequence goes on along the minus strand of NZ_JAVREM010000007.1, from coordinate 64,978 downwards.
GGTGCGGTCCAGTCGGGCCCAGGCGGACACCGCGAAGCTTCGCTCGGTGTTGACCATGGCGGTGCCGGTGCTGGCGTAGCCGTCGGTGCCGTTGAGTTGCAGCGCACGGCTGTGGACCCCCGGGACGCCGGCCTGGGCGCCGCCGTGGAAGCTCACCGGGAGAACATCCGGAGCTGCGGAGACTCGCTGGCTGCCCGCTCTCTCGTCCAGTGCCATCAGCGCGACCGCGGGACGGCCACTGGTGTGCAGCCGCTCCTTGTTGTAGAGCCGAGCGATGTGCGAGGTCTCGGAGGCCATGTAGAGGTCGAAGACCTGAACTTCGTCGATCGTGCCGGGGAAGAACGACCGTGGCTGGCCACTGGTCTGACCCGCACCGATCTGGAGGAAGCCGCGGGCGTTCCACGCCTCCGCGTACGAGGTCGAGCCGGCCAGCCGACCGTTGACGAAGAGCCGGAGCAAGTCGCCCCCCGGATCGTAGGAGCCCACCAGATGGGCCCACTCACCGGCGACCACGTCGACCCCCGAGGCAAGGACCCGAGCAGTGCTCGTCTCCCCCTCGCGGTCGTAGCGGTACTGGTTGAACGCCCAACTGTCCTGGGTGGCGGAGTAGTAAAGCTCGAACCCCGGCTGGTGTGTGCCCGCCTGGGTGGCGACGACAGCTGCGCTGGTCGGCTTGTGGTCCAGCCGCACCCAGGCCGATACGGAGAAGGCCCGGTCGGTGTCGATCACAGGCAGCGTCGTCCGGGCGTAACCGGACGTGCCGTCGAAGCGGATGCCGGTCCCGACGGCGCCCGCCACGCCGAGCGTGGTCCCGCCGCTGACGGTGGCCCATCGCGTCGGGACAGTGGCGGAGGCACTCGAGGCCGAGGATGTCTCGTCGAACTGCCACCGCCCTCTGGCCGGCGCCCCGGCGGCCGCACGGAACTGGTAGGTCACCTCCTCCGAGGAGTAACGAGCGGCGTCCTCGGCGATGACATACAGCCGGTGCGGTCCTGGTGCGTCCGGCACCAAGTCCACGGTGCGCGGTGCGCCTCCGGTTGTGGCGATCCGCTGCTGCGGACCGTCATCCAGACGATAGACGTACGCGACCACGTCGGTGTCGGAGGAACTGAACGTGAACTCGCCGTAGTGCCCCGCGCCCTGGTACCAGGGACTCGCCTGACCAGGCGTGATCGACGGATAGTGGGCCGAGGAGACTTCCGGCCCGGATGGTACCGACAAGTCGTAGACGAAGTGGCAGGCGTGGTTGCCGTTGCCGCGGTAGGACCAGGGGCTGTAGGCGTATCCGTCGTAGGACCGGGCGAACCACTCGATGACGACCCCTTCGGGTAGGTCGTCCGGAAGAGGCACGTCGAAGTAGGAGCCCGAATCTCTGGGGCCGACCCGACCGGACTCCCACCGCACTATGTTGCCCCGGCCGTCGCCGGCGTCCCAGCGCGCGGCGAACTCGACGGACAGCGCGCCGCCGTCGGGATCGGTGACGGGATCGGCGAAGATGTCGCCGAGAGTGTGGACGTATGCCGGGTTGCTGGCTGGTCTACAGGCGCCGCCGCGGCTCATGACCAGTTGCGAGGGCTCGATCTGGTCGGGCACCCGGTTGTAGAGGACTGTCAGGTGAGCTCGGTCGGAGAAACGCTTCCATGACAGCGGCTCGGTCTCATCGGCGGCCTGAAGGCCGAAGGTGAGAGTGGAGCGGCCGTCGTCCGCCGCGTCCTGTACGGCGTCTCGGACATCGAACTCGGCCTGTGCCGCGCCGCAGCCGTCGTAGCCGTAGGAGAAGGTCTCCGTCTCCAGACGTTCGATCCAGAAGGAGCCATTGTCCTGACTGTTCCAGGTGGTGTTGGCGTTGATCCCGGCGGTACGCCACAACTCCACGGCTTGCGGCGTGCAGGTCGCCGAGTGCACGTTGCGGACCGAGAACGTCGCCTCGATGATGCGGGCGTCGGAGAACGTCGAGACGGGTATGCGGTACATCAGCCGCTTGACGTCCTGCGGCATGCAGGTGGCCCATCCGCAGTAGCCCATGCCCGCGTTGCTGGAGCCGTTGAACTTCCACTGGGGTGACGATGCCCAGTAGCGGGAGACCATCGTCCAGGCCGTCGACCGGGGACTGTGCCACTGCGGGTCGATGTACACCGGGTAGACGGTGTCCTCACCGAGCAGCACATCCTGGTCCGGGGTGAGCGTCAGCGCGTCCTGCTCGTCGTTGATGTCCGCGCCGACATGGGCCATGTTGGCGGACTCGCCTGCTCCCGGAGGTCCGACGGCGGCTTCGTCGTCTGCGGTGGCCAGCGTCGCGGCCTCGGTTCCGCCACTCGAGTCCCACATCAGGGGAACCGGAGCTTCGAAGACAGCGGTGTCGGCGTTCTCGTCCAGTGCCTCGATGCCACCGCTCTCGGTGACCTGGGGATCGACGCCGGACGAGGCGAGGCCGAGGCGCAGCTCGGACAGCGCGGAGTTGGCAGCGGCCTCGGCCGAGTTGACGACGATCAGCTGGCTGAACCCGTCCGGCTGGGCAGTCAGTCGGAGGTCCACGTCCGGCAGAACATCGCGGTACAGCGCGGTGTCTCCAGCCAGCTCCGGCTCAGGCAGTTCCTCGGGCCACACCAGCGCCAGCTCGCGCCCACTGCGTTCGAGCTCCACCAGCGGACCGTCACCGCCACCGGAGAAGTTCAATTGGGCCGTCGCCGCGCGTGGCCCCACCGAGCCGTCCTCCCGGACCTCGAGATCGGTGTCGACCGCCTCCCACTCGCCGTCCACCCGCGCCCACACCGGCCGCAGGTACTCGTACGCCTCGAGGAGCCCCTCCGGGGTGGCGAACACCTCGGTCGTCTCGCCGCGCAGGGACTCGACCTCGACGTTCTCGCCCGTCTCCGCCGCCTCGGCCAGGGCGATGGCCTCGGCGGTCTCACTCACCTCGCCGGGCGCCTCGGTCGAGCTGGTGGCGGTGGCCGGTTCGGCAGCGGCCTCCTCAGCCGTGGCGATGGCGAGAACCGGCAGCAGACCAGCCACCAACGCCGTCGCCAACACGGCCGATCCGGCACAGGCGTTACCTCTTCGGCGGAACAACCCCACAGATCCCCACCCTCACCACGTATCGCGCACATGTCATACGAGAGGGGACCTTAAGACGGCCCACACAAAGATCACAGATGAACAAATCACCCAAAGATCACCAAGTTCCGGTAAAGGAGCGAACAACTGTGTGACAAATTCCATGTTTGACCGCAGAGTTGCCCCGATTGATCATTTACGCCCAGTTACACATGGCCACCGCGAGACCCCCCAGGTCAGCACGGGTTCTTGTCGAGTCCATCGCACAGCCATCTCTGTGTCACCATCAGTTCTGCATGACAGATGCGACCAAGCCGTAGGGGTGCGGCTTGCGACATGTGACCAGTGGGGGGCTGACGTGAAGATCACGTTTCTGCTGAACAACGCCTACGGGATCGGGGGCACGATCCGCTCGGTGGCCAACCTGTCCGGCGGGTTCGCCGAGCGCGGGCATCAGGTGCGGGTCACCAGCCTCTACCGGCACCGGGACACCACCAGCTTCGCCTTCGATCCACGTGTCCCCATCGAGACGTTGATCGACCAGCGCGAGGGCTCGGCCGACCTGGCCCTGCCGGAGGCCACCGCACCGAGCGAACTCCTCCCCGCCTGGCACGAGGGCGTCTCGTTGCTCAGCGACCGCCGCATGGCCGAACATCTCGCGGCCGTGGACGCCGACGTGGTCATCTCCACCCGACCGACCCTCAGCCAGTACCTCGGACACTTCGGCAGCACCCGCTACCTGCGCGTCGGTCAGGAACACTCCACCCTCGGCACCCGCAAGCCGGCCGCCCAGCAGCTCCAGTTGGCGTCCGTGCCGCTGCTCGACGCCTTCGCACCGGTCTCCGAGCAGGACGCCGCCGCCTACCGCGAAGCGCTTCCCGGGATCGCCGAACGCGTCGTGTGGATCCCCAACTCCTCGATCCTGCCCGCTGTCACGCCCGCCACCGGGGACAGCAAGGTGATCGTGGCCGCCGGGCGCCTGGTCGACCAGAAGCGCTACGACCGACTGATCGACGCCTTCGCCCTGCTCACCGACGAGTTCCCCGACTGGCAGCTGCGCATCTACGGCCGCGGCCAACTCCGCGCCGATCTCCGCGCCCACATCGACCGACTCCACCTCGGCGACCGCGCACGGCTGATGGGCGCCGTCTCCCCCATCGAGACGGAATGGGCCAAGGGCTCCGTCGCGGCCGTCACCTCCTGGTGGGAGTCCTTCGGCCTCACCATCGTCGAGGCCATGGCCTGCGGCGTCCCCGTCGTCTCCACCGACTGCCCCACCGGCCCGGCCGAGATCATCACTCCAGGACACGACGGCCTCCTCATCCCCGAGGACGGCGGCCCCCACGCCATCGCCGAGGGCCTGCGCAGCCTGATGAAGGACGACCAACTACGCCTCCGCATGGGCGCCCACGCGCTCAAGACCGCGCAGCGCTACGCGCCCGACGTCATCGCCCAACGCTACGAGAAGCTGTTCGCCACGCTCCGGCCACAGCCCAAGGGCCTGACCGCCCGCCTGCGCGGCCTGTTCACGGCGGGCAACCGCACCGCGACGGCGCCGGCCGAATCCCCCGAGACAGCGGACCCGACCCCGCCGGCCGCCCACGCCGTCGCCCACTCCGACGGCAGCCTCACCGTGCACATCACCCCCGCGACCCACGAGGACCACTTGGTCCTGCGGATGCGCGGCAACAGGAAGCGGCAGATACGCCTCCCCCTCGACCGCGACGGCCGCGCCACCGTGGCCCGCGACGCCCACGACCTGGCCGAAGGCCGCTGGGACGCCTTCCTCGACTCTCCCGACGCGCCCAAACCACAACGCGTCACCGCCCGCCTCGTGGAAACCGCCGCCCTCGTCACCGCCCGCCCCGCCACCCGCAAGAACACCGTCGGCGCGTGGATCCCCTACACCACCAAGGACGGCAACCTCACCCTCCGCGTCTGGCGCCGGCCAACCCACGCCGAGGTCACGGCCATCGAGACCAGCGCGACCACGTCCACCGTCACCGTCGCCGTCCACCCGGCCCACACGCCCCTCACCGGCGCCAAGGGCCACACCGAGGACGGCCCCTCGCTCGACCTCCCGCTCGCCACGGCGAGCGCCGGCGCCCACACCCTGACCATCGACCACACCCGAGCAGACACCCCGGCCACCTGGCGCCTCGTCCTCACCACCCGGGACGGCTCGTCCATCCCCCTCACCCGCATCGCGGGGGACACCGCCGACCGCAAGAGGACCGACGTCTACCCCACCACCGACCACGGGGACCTGTCCGTGAGGCTCGCCTTCACCACCGACAACGAACTCACCCTCACCGCGGCCCGTCCCGCATAGGACCGCTGTCACGTGGGGGAGGGCGCTTGCGTGGCGCCCCTCCACCAGAAACCGAGGACTGTGCAGGGACCACTCAGAGCAGTGACGCGCACCCACGGCGTCCGCGTTCCCGGTCCGGTGCCGCGCCCGAAGGGAGCGGAAAGGGACGAGAAAACACCCCGAACAGGCAAGGCGCCCGGAACCGCCCCAGGCACGGAGCTCTGACCTGCGAAAACGCAGGCGGCGGACGAGCCGGCCTGTACGCCGGGCACAGTGAGGGTGCCCCTCAATGCAGCTTCTGACCTGCGGCTTTCCCTAGTTCGCCCTGACGCGGTGCACATCGAGTGCACACCCGTCGGAACCAGGTGCGGCGCAGCGACAGGAGAGGGGCATGCCTTGATCACGGATCCCACCTCTCTCCTTACGTGCCAAGCGTCCGCTTCAGCTGTTGATCATTCGACCTGAGGGCCCCTCAGCCGGGTGCCTTCATCTTCAGGCTACTGCGGTCGGCGCGGTCGTCTGTCGTCCTGTCATCTTGCCGCAGTTTCCCGCTCCGCCCGTGGAACCAGGGCGGCCTCCGGCAGGCCAGGCGGCGCCGGAATGCCGTACAGCTCTTCGAAGGACGCAGGAGCGTTCTCCCAGTCCACGTCCCAGATCAGATAGCCGTAGGTATCCAGCGTCTCGCCTAGACGAGCGTGTCGCATGCGAGCTTGAACCTTGCGTGGTTCAAGCCCCGAGGCTACTAGCACCGCGTCGACGAAGTGCCGTAGATCACGGAACGTCGCACCCTCGGGGATCATGATGCCGCGGGCTCGTACTCGTTCCTTGGCCTGGTTGAACGCGCGACACAACGCGTTCTCCCTCACTGGGGTCCCGTACCGGGTAACCGTCACCAGGTCGTCATACTCTGCCCGAAGTGGTGCCAGGCCCCGACGTTCCCGCTTCCGCAAGGCACCTTCTGACAGCGGAGCGCGCCAACGCGCTACGTGCGCGACGTACTTGTCCAGCAGAAAGGATCCAACGGGCAAGAACGCCGTGCTCGCTTCGGTCTTCAGCGGCGCGGCCCTGCCGCGCTGCCTCTGCTCCTCGACCAGTTGCTTGCCTCGAGCAGTCTCCATGTCCGACCGGCGTACCCCCGCAGCCTCCATGGACCTCAGGGCCTGCAACGCCCCGTACCAAATCATCATCTCGTACCGGGGGTAGATCTCTTCAGCCAAGGCAACGACGTGCTTCCAAGTCAGCCGTATCTCACGGTTCTTCGCCTTGGGGAGACGGATACCGGCTACCGGATTGCCCTCCATATAGCCGTCCTCGACGGCCATCGACAGCAGCGCAGAAAGCGACTTCTTCACGCCGGACCGAGTGCTGTCCGGCATGCCTCCGGATTTCAGGGCGGCCAAGAAATCCCGGTATTCTCCACGCTTGACAGTGTCGATGCGGCGCTCGCCGAGCACGGGTATCACGTGCCCCCGCAGCCGGTACCGGTATGTGTCCACGGTCCCTGGTCGGCCTTCATGCCGGGATAGGAACGTCTCTGTGTACTCGGCGATGGTGGGGGTCGCAGACTTCTTCCTCTGGCCGCGGTGCGGGAGCGGGTCACGGCCCTCGTCGACTGCGGCCCGTTGGCTTCGCTGGTAGGCGGCAGCCGCCGTCTTCTTGTTCTTAGGGAAGTTCTTCGACCTCTGCTGACCGTTTCTGTCCCGCCAGCGAGCCTGCCAGCGCTTTTCACAGCCGTGGTCTGAACTTGGCACCAGGCCAGGGTGTTCGGGGCACTCGGGTTCCCCTTCCCTGGGGCGGGCCTTGTGCCATCGGTCGTACGGTTCCTCCGTGGTCACGTGTTGCTCCGGTCGCTTTTTTTGCGGGCCTTCTACGAGGCTCGCGGTATGGATTCGATGTAGCGTGCGACGTCAGATTCCCGGTAGCGCAGAGCACGCCCGCCCATTCGGAGCGGCTCGGGTCCTCGCTGCTCCACCTCCCAACTGCTCGCCCAGTTGTAGAGGGTTTTGCGTTTCACGCCGAGGCGGTCTGCGGTTTCCTGTGCCGTGAGCAAGCGCTCATGGGGGCGTGCGGGCCTAGGCATGGGGTACCTCCGAGGCTTGAGCATCTGACAAGCTCAGTTGGCCCCTGGCGGAGTTGATTTGCTGTCTCTTCTGTCTCTCCGGCAACGGTTCGACCTTCTGCCGGGGTACGTCCCGCTGCGGCAGCCCGCGCACTACAGCGGCGCAGACTACCGGGGCCGCTGCAGAGAGGGTGAGCGGATAGCGCGTGAAATCCGGCCGCTTGGGGCACGCAAGGGCAGCATGCCGCTTTCCCACTCGGCACTTTCGTCGGGGCGCGGCTTCCTTCACATGAAAGCTCAGGTCAGGAGGGTTTTCAAGTCCGGCTTTGGAGTACCGACTGAGTGAAATGACGAGTAGCCCAGGGGTATGGGCAGCGGCGTGTGGAGGGCCGGTTGACACGTACTCATTCATCCCGTCTCCCGGGGGTGAGCCTCAGGTGACCGCCCATTCCCCTCAGGTCGGTTGGCAGGGGCAGCTAACCTGCGTCCGACTTCCCAGCGGGTGCGGGCTACGGACCGTCGCTGGGGAAGCCGACGGCGGCCGGGGCGGTCCCAGCCTCGATGGGCGGGCAGGTTGGCGATTACGCGGAACCCTGCGGCGCGCAGGCTGGCTCCGGTCTCACCGACTGCGTATCGCCGGCAGGGGCAGCCTGTGTGAGTGCAGCCATCCGGTTGTGGCGGCAGGTATGTGCCGGATTTCCCTGCTGTGGGACAGTGCACGTCCTGGGTGTGTTCGCAGGTACGGCATACGGCGTGCTGTGTGTAGGTGACGAGGCGTCGGTATCCGAGTGCTTTGGCGGCGCGCCAGGCGGCTCCGTAGAGCTTGGAGTTGGCGTTGGGTGTGCCGTTGGTGCAGGTCCGGGTGACTTCGGCGGTGCGGCCGTCGTCCAGGTGGCGTGCCAGCGGTCGGCCGACGACGGCCACCCCAACCAGGATGTCGTCGGCGGCAACGCCGAGGGCGACCTTCATGCCCTGTGGCGGTGGGTGATGGCGGTGATGGGCCGCGATGAACTGCTTGGCCTGCCGGAACGTGACCGGCACGATCTCCAGTGCCGAATGGGCCGCACCCGTCACGGGATCACGTTCCTTCATGCTGCTGTCTCCGCGAGCTCGGTGGCGGATTCCGAGGTGGGGCGGCCAAGGAACTCGGGGGCGTCGGCGTTCCGGAGTGCGGAGGCGTTGGCACAGGCGTGCGGTGCGCGGAAGACCCACACGTCATGGTGGGCGGTGGCGGCGATGGGGTGCCCGGTGATGCGCTGGAGGCGGGCGATGGCGGCACGCTGGGCGATGGACATCTCCACACGCACGTCCTCGTCGTTGAGTGGGGCGACGAGGGCGACGCAGCGAGCGACGAGGGCCAGTTTCGCGGTGCGGGCTGCGGCGGTGATCTGCGCGGGACCGTCCAGCAGGTATCCCTCCCGCCGTCGCGGGCGGGCAATGACGACCACGTGTCCGTCCGGGGCGAGTAGCGGTCGGCACCGGTTCAACAGCTCGGCGAGTCGGTTGGCTCCGGTGGGAGTTCGCCGATCAGAGGGCCGGGCCGTTGCCGGCCGATGCGGCGCGGTGGGGTGACGCCAGGAGGTCAGGATGAGGTCGACAGCGCCTGCCGCGGCGAGTTGGTTGTGAGGTGTTGTCTGGTCCAGGACCATGCCGTCGGTCGGCGGACTCTGCCTGGCGTCGTGGTGGCGGCGGGCGGCGGTGAGGTTGGCGCGGGCGGTGTTCCACCAGCGGCGCCCGGATGCCAGACCGATGGCGTGCCGGCCGGCGCGGACGGCTTCGACGAGGGTGGTGCCGGCTCCGCAGTCGGGGTCGAGGACCGTGTCGCCGGGGCGGGTATAGGCGGCGATGGCGAAGGCCGCGATCTGAGGGCGGATACGCAGGTGATCACGGGCGGTCTCGGGGGCGTAGCCGTGCTCGGCGGGTTCCTGCGGCTGCTGGCCGGTGGGCCACACGATGGGCACGGCCTCGGGCTCGGGGCATGCCCCGGGATCGGCGAGGGGCGGCCGGAGCGGGAAGCTGGCGTTCATCGCCGCGCCTCCCGGGGGTGGCTGAACAGCAGGACGCCGCAGTAGGCCTGCCGCGCCTGGCGACGGAGGGGTACGTTCTTGATGGCGCTGGGTGTGCCGGTGGAGACGATCACGAGGCGGTCGAGGAGGGCCAGTCCCAACTGATTCGCCAGGTGCATAAGCAAAGGCTCCGGATCCATCAATCGCCCCTGACGCCGACTACTGTGTGTAATTGCGGCGAGGACACCGGTCGGGGTCAGCAAGCGGTCCCAGGGAACGACGTCGGCCCAGTCGGCAGCCTCAGGACCGGCGATCATCAGGACCAGCGAGTGGCGGTCCGGTCCGCGCGGGTCTGTGTCGCCGGGGTCCGGGTGGGTCCGGGTCAGGGGCCGTCGGGCGACGGACTCTTCGTGGTGGCGGGGTCCGGAGTCAGACTCGGACTCTTGGCGCTGCGCGGTCCGCATGATGCTCGGGTTGGTCAGGGATGCGACCGTGCGGACCTCGGTCGGTCGACCTCGCCGGGACACGGACTGGGCGACGTCGAGCAGTTGGGTGAAGCCTTCGGCGTCGGACGTTGGTGGAGCAATGAACTGAATGCGATCATTCGGCCGGGTGTAGAGCGTGACGATCTGCCGGATGGCTTCTCGAACCCAGCTTGGCGCCCTTCCCTCGCCGTTCCTGGGGCAGTCCGCGGTGACGGTCAGAACGGACGTCGGATGGCCGCGGGAGCGGCGGCGGGCGATGCGCGGTGGTGGTGAGGTCATGGGCACGGCTCCGGTCGGGCGAGCGGTTCTAGTCCTTCGCCTATAGAGACCGGATTGGGGGCCAGTTTTGGACAACAGCCTCTCAAGATCTTTTCATCGCCGTCGTCCGCTACCCCCTCTCAGGGCAGGTGGGCAGCCCGGGCGCCGCCCCCCTTCCGCCCGTAAAGCTCTGGCCGTCACCCCCTCAAGCGAGCCCCAGACCACCCTCCGTCAGGGTTACTCCACAATCGTCCACGGCTCGACTCACCGCTGGCAGGAGCAGGCAGGGTAAAGGGCCCTCAGAGTCCCCCAGCGCGATCACATCGGGCCAAGAAACTCTTACAGATCGCTTAAATGTGCAGGTCAGAGGCCCTCGGGATCAACTCGTGCTCCGGTGTTGATTCCACTGTTAAGAGGGCGTCCGGAAATCTCAGGGCCGGGCTCCTGTAAGAGTTTCTTAATAGGTGACGGGATGGCACTGCTTGAGCTCCATCTCTCTCGTTGTCGTCTTCTTGTCGGTTTCTTGTTGCGGAGGTGGATTGCTTGAGGGCGTCGTTTTTCTTCCTCGTGTGAAGGAGGCGCCCGATGACGAGAACGAGTCAGACAGTCGCCGCCCAGGTGAAGGCTGCTCGGGGTCCGCTGGAGGTCGCCCGGGAGTGCTTCGTCTGGCTGGTGACTGGGCCCAAGCCGCTGTCGGTGAACGGCCGGATGATCTCCGGCCTACCCAACCGGTTGATTCCGCTGGATGAGTTGCGAGACCGGCTGATGCATCGCCGCTGCCCGCAGACGGCTAGGGACGCGGCGTGGGCGGAACTGGTGCGTCGCTCCCGGCGGCAGGGAGCCACCTGGACGCTGGCGTGCGTGGGGATGGCGCTGCCGGCATTGACCTCGGCCGCGGGGTGGCTTGCGGCCCGTTACCCGGATCAAGACGCTTTCGATGTCCAGGCCGAGGTGCTCACCGGCTACCTCAACGCGCTGCCCACGATCGATGTTGAGCGGCCGCAGCTGCCGGTGCGGCTGCGGTGGGCGGCCTTCCGTGCCGGGCTGGCCGCGCTGTCCGGCGCGCTGAATGCGCCGATGCCGGTTCCGCCGGGGTTTCGGTCCGCCGCACCGCGTCCGCCGTGGGGTCACCCGGACCTGGTCCTGGCCCGGGCGGTCCGCGAGCGGGTCCTGACCCGGACCGAGGCTGATCTGATCGGCGCCACGCGTCTGGAGGATGTTCCCGTCGACAGGTGGGCGATGGAGCACCAGTCCTCCGTGCAGTCCGCCTACAAGGCGCGCGGCCGTGCCGAGCGGCGGCTTGCCGACTACCTGGCCAAGGGCTCCGGCAGCGTGGACCCCAGCGACCCGGTCGCCACCCACGTCGCCGACCGACTCACCCAGCGGGAGAGTCCGTCTGGCACCCGGTCACGGCCTGGCGGACTGTCACGGTCAGTAGCTGCGGCCACAGATGCCGCTGAGGTGGCCTGTGCGGACGAAAACAAAAAAGTTCAGGGCCTGTTGTCCAAAAACGGCCCAAAATCCGGGCTCTCTATACGCGGGAGGAGAACGCCCGCGAGCCCGGAAACTCCCCCATCTTCGGAGGTGCCGCGATGCGCCTGATACCCGGACACCGCCCCCACCGTTCCAACCCACGCTCGGCCCGGACGACCGCCCCGTGCCCGCCGGCCATTCACCGCCCCGGCCACGACGTGCAGCACAGGCGCTTGCCTGTGACCGTCACCGTCGCGGCGATCGGCATGTGCGCTTTGATCGCTTCCCCCGCGCATGCTCGAGCGTCGGCTGAGGCACTGGCCGCGGAGGACTCCCTCGACGCCGTGTTGGACAACATCCGTAACTGGATCATGGGCATCGCCGCCGCCCTGGCCACGGTGATGCTGTCGGTCGGCGGCGTGATCCGCATGCTGGCCGGCGGTGACCCAGGCGAGATCGAACGCTCCAACCGTGCCTTCAAGGCCGCGGCATGGGGCTACGGGATCGTCGCTCTCGCGCCGCTGGTGGTGGAGATCCTCCAGGGGATCGTGGGCGGCGAGTAGCCGATGTCCGTCCGGCTGCCGCACCCCGCCTGGCCCCGCCCGGCGCGCCCCCAACGAGGAGGGGCGACCGGGCGGTGCCGGCGCCGCCCACGGCTGCCGCAGCTGCTGGGTGCGGCAGCCGTGACGCTGTTCGCCCTGTCCGGCGCAGCCCACGCCGCACCCGAGCCCGCCCCACCCACGATGCCAGCTACCACAGCGGCGGTGGCCGCGCCGGCGGATGAGCATGATGAGCCGTCCTGCGACCCGGTCGAGGACTGGGACTGCATCCCGCAGCCGGACCCCAACCCGCCCGGCGGCGACACCCTCGAGCCGGACGACGGCGCCGACGAGGAGATGGAGGACCTCGACGACGGCGGGCCCGGCGGGTTCGCCGGGTGGGTCTTCGACGGGATCACCTCGGCGATCAACGCGTTCTTCACCGGGCTGGCCACCGCCGCGCTCAACCCCCTGCTGGAACTGCTGGGCAACACCTTGCTGACCACGCCCACACCCGACCAGCTCCCCCATGTGGACGCGCTGTGGTCGCGGTCCTGGCAGATCGTGCTGGCCTCCTACTCCGTGCTGGTGATGGCCGCCGGGATCATCGTCATGGGCTATCAGACCGTCCAGACCCAGTACTCCGCCCGCGAGATCGCGCCCCGGCTGATCCTCGGCTTCCTAGCCTCGGCCCTGAGTTTGTTCTTCGCGACCCGGATGATCGTCATCGCCAACGCGTTGACCGGTGCGTTCCTGGACCCCGGGATCGCCCCGGAGGCGCCCCGTGTCGCCTTGACCGATCTCATTTTGAGCTCCATGGACAGCAGCAACATGTTCATGGTCTTCCTGGCCCTGGCAGTTGCCGGATTCCTCGTCGCGGTCCTGGTCACCTACGTGGTGCGGGTCGCGCTGACCACCATCCTGCTCGCTGCCGCACCGCTGGCCCTGATGTGCCACGCCCTGCCCCAGACCGACGCCATCGCCCGCTGGTGGTGGCGCGCGTTCTCCGGCCTGCTGGCCATCCAGGTCGCCCAGTCCCTGACCCTGGTCACCGCGCTGAACGTGTTCCTCTCCAGCGACGGGTTCACGTTCCTCGGCACGACCCCCGGCACCGGGACGATCAACATGATCGTCTCCCTGGGGCTGATGTACATCCTGTTCAAGATCCCCTTCTGGATCATGGCCGCTACCCGGCTCACCAGCGGCCGCCCCTCCTTGGCCGGCCGCCTCGTGCGCGCCTACCTCACCTACAAGACCTTCGGCCTGCTGCGCGGCGGCGTGACCGCCACTCGCGCGGCCCACTCCGCCGGGTCGATGGCGCCCACCCGCCGTCCACCTTCGGGAGGTCCCCCGACCATGCCCGCTCGCCGCCCAGGCCCGCGACGCCCGCCCGGCCAGCCGCTGTTCCTGGCACCCAACCAGCGGCCCGCGCCCCGCCCCTTCCACACCCCCACCGCTCCCGGGCTGCCCACCTTCCAAGCACCCGGCGGACCTGCGCATCCAGGATTCCTCCGGGCCAGCGCACCGTCCGGTCAGCCGACCTTCCACGGCCCTCACTCCGGAGCTCCTCGCCCTCACCCCAACCGGACGAGCGCACCGCCCGGTCCGCCGGTCTTCCTCGCGCCCCAGGCCGGCCGCAGCACACCGCCCCCGCGGGGACGGCCCACGGCACCGGTTCCTGGCCGGCCACTGTTCCAACAGTCCGGCACCCCGGCCACCTCCGGGCCGCCGAGCCATGCCCCCCAGGCACCGGCCGCGCCTACCTTCCGCTCCCCCGGCTCTCTGGGCGGAGGGAACGTTCCGCTACCGCCCCGCGGCCGGGCACCAGCCCCGACGACGTTCACCTCCGCGCCCCCGACGCCGCGCACCTCGAAGAAGAGCTAGGAGGACGCAATCGTGAGTACTCCGGTGCGGATACCGGCGGATGTCGAGCGGGAGGACACCGTGCTGGCCGGGCTGACCGCCCGCCAACTGCTGCTCCTCTCCGGCGCCGGCATCCTCTTGTACGCCTTCTACACCGCTACCCGGACCGTCGTTCCGCTCGTCGTGTTCCTGGTCGCCGCAGTGCCTTTGGGCGGGGCGGCGGTGCTGTTGGCGCTCGGCCGGCGCGACGGTGTTCCCCTGGACCAGTTGCTGCGGGCCGCGATCCGGCAGAACATCGCGCCGCGCTACCGCATCGCCGCCCCCGAAGGCATCCAGCCCGCGCCCGGGTGGCTCGCGGCCCGCGCCGTCCCCGCTGACGACCCCGAACAGGCGCCCGGGAAGGTGGCACCGGCGCCGCTGCGGCTGCCCGCCGAGGCCGTGGCTGAGACCGGGGTCATCGATCTGGGCCGGGACGGCATGGCCATCGTGGCGGTCTGCTCGACGGTGAACTTCGCCTTGCGCACCCCGGCCGAACAGGAGTCGCTGACCGCGGCGTTCGGACGCTACCTGCACTCCCTGACCGCTCCCGTCCAGATCCTGGTGCGCGCCGAACGCCTCGATGTCTCCGCCCAGATCACGGAGTTGCAGACCTACGCCCCGCATCTGCCACACCCCGCGTTGGAGCACGCCGCCCTCGAACACGCCGAGTACCTCACGCAACTGCGGGAATCCAGCAACCTGCTGCGGCGCCAAGTCTTACTCATCGCCCGCGAACCCCTACGCACGGCAGGCCCTGCCGACCCTTACACCGCCGGTCCCAAGGCAGCGCTGAGGCGCCGCGCCGGGAAGCGGCAGACCGACCCAGACGACGCGGCACGGCGGTCGGCCGAAGCCCGGCTCATGCGCCGGATCGAGGAAGCAGTCGAGCTGCTCGGGCCGGTGGGGATCACCGTCACGCCACTGGACGCCGGGCAGGCCACCGCTGTGCTGGCCGCCGCGTGCAACCCCGACAGCCTCCTCCCACCCTCCTCTCACCTGGCAGGCACCCACGACGTCATCACCACCACCCCACCGGACGAGGACGACACCGCGATGGACTCCTTCCAGACGACGCACTGGGGTGAGGAGTCATGACCCGACGCCCGTTGTTCCGCCCTCGTCCCGCGCCGGTGGCCCGGCAGCAGGGTGGGGAGAGTGGCGCGTTCGCCCCGGACGCACTGGCGGTCGGTGCCCGGCACCTGGAAGTCGGCGGCGAGCACGTAGCGTCCTTCGCAGTCGTCGGGTACCCGCGGGAGGTCCACCCGGGATGGCTGCAGCCGCTGCTGACCTACCCCGGCCGCATCGACGTTTCCGTGCACATCGACCCCATCGACCCGGTCACCGCCTCGAACCGCCTCAAGCGCCAGTTGGCCCGGTTCGAGTCCGGCCGCAGGTCCAACGACGAGCACGGCCGCCTGCCCGACCCCCACGTCGAAGCCGCCACCGAAGACGCCTACGACCTTTCCGCCCGCGTCGCCCGTGGTGAAGGCCGCCTGTTCCGCCTCGGCCTGTACCTGACCGTCCACGCCGCCAGCCGCGAAGAGCTCGGCTCGGAAGTCGGCGCCGTCCGGGCACTGGCCGCAAGCCTGCTCCTGGACGCCAAGCCCGCCACCTACCGCTCCCTGCAGGGCTGGGTGACCTGCCTGCCGATGGGCCTGGACCTGCTGTCGATGCGCCGCACCTTCGACACCCAGGCCCTCGCCGCGGCCTTCCCCTTCACCTCCCCCGACCTGCCGCCGGCCGACCCTACCTCGGTCGCCGCGCCCACCGGTGTGCTCTACGGCTACAACATCGGCTCCCAAGGACTGGTCCACTGGGACCGCTTCGCCTTGGACAACCACAACAGCGTCATCCTGGGGCGCTCCGGAGCCGGCAAGTCCTATCTCGTCAAGCTCGAACTCCTGCGCAGCCTGTATCGGGGGATCGAGATCTGCGTCATCGACCCCGAAGACGAGTACGCCCGCCTCGCCCACGCGGTCGGCGGCACCTACGTCCACCTCGGCGCCGAAGGAGTGCGGCTCAACCCGCTCGACCTGCCGATCCATGTGCGGCCCGACGGGCGCCGCACCGCGCCCCGTGACGCACTCATCAGGCGGTCGCTGTTCCTGCACACCGTCCTCGGGGTGCTGCTCGACACCGCGCTTACCCCGGGCGAGCGGGCCACCTTGGACCGAGCAATCACCGCCACCTACCAGCATGCCGGCATCACCGCCGACCCGCGCACCTGGACCCGCCAAGCTCCCCTGCTCGCCGACCTCGCCCACGCTCTCCGACAAGCAGATGACGCCGAAGCCTCCGGGCTGGCCGCCCGACTGCACCCATACGTGGATGGCGCGTTCTCCGGCTTGTTCAGCGGACCCACCTCCACTCACCCCGATGGCCACCTCGTTGTCTTCTCCCTGCGCGACCTGCCAGACGAGCTCAAGCCCATCGGCACCCTGCTCACCCTCGACGCGGTATGGCGCCGGGTGTCCAACCCGGCCATCCGCCGACCACGCCTGGTTGTCGTCGATGAAGCCTGGCTTCTCATGAAGGACCCAGCCGGCGCGGACTTCCTCTTCCGCATGGCCAAGGCGTCCCGCAAGCAATGGGCCGGACTGACCATCGCCACCCAGGACACCGCCGATGTCCTGACCACCGACCTGGGCAAAGCCGTTGTCGCCAACGCGGCCACGCAGATCCTGCTGCGCCAGGCATCCCAGGCCATAGACGAGATCACCGCCGCCTTCAACCTGAGCGACGGCGAGCGCCAGTTTCTCCTCTCAGCCGCCCAGGGCCAAGGCCTCCTCTCGGCCGGCACGCAGCGGGTGGCGTTCGAGGCCATCGCCTCACCGGCCGAGCACCAGCTGATCACGACCAACCCCGCCGAACTCGCCGCCTACGACGACGAAACAGGAGCTACCCCTGCGGCTGACGACGGCCGGGACCCGTTCGTCGACCTGGGCCCCGCCGAAGACATCCCAGCGAGCTGACCCCGTCATCTTCAGCATGCCGCGAGCGCTCGGCCGCGGCCTGACCGTATCCCCGTGATGTGAAGGGCGATCCTCTGTGCCTTCCGCCGAACCTCATCCACCCCCGGCCGGCGCTCGTCCGGCGCGGCTGCTGACCCAGAACCGCGAGATGCGGGCGATCGGGGTCTGGAACTGGACCCTGCCCGCCTGGGCCGGCCGCCTGCCCGACGGCCGTACCTACAACACCTGCCCCTCCGCCGGAGTCTGCGCCCGGGTCTGCTACGCCCGTCACGGCACCTACACCTGGCCCCAGGTCAGGGCCAAGCATCACGCGAACCTGCAGTTCGTGCTCGATGACCTGCCGGGCTGGGAGCGCGCGATGACCGCCGAGCTGGGGGCACGCCGATTCCGTGGCACCTGGATCAGGGTTCACGACTCCGGAGACTTCTTCTCCGACGCCTACCTGGGCAGCTGGCTGCGGATCATCCGCGCCCGGTGGGCGGTCAACTTCTATGCGTACACGAAGGAGATCGCGCGTTTCAGGGCCATGGTCGAGCCTGACCCGCCGGACAACTTCCTGTGGGTCTACAGCTACGGCGGCACCCAGGACAGCGACCTCGACCCGGCCGTCGACCGCGTCGCCGACGTCTTCCCCGACGAGGACGCCATCGCCGCGGCAGGCTGGCATTCCCAGGAGGCGAACGATCTCCTCGCGGTCCTCGGGCCGCGTTTGGTCGGCATACCGGCCAACCGTATCCCGCACTTTCTCAAGCGCCTCGCCGGCCGCACCTTCCGCACCTGGCAGCAGGAGGTCGACGCCGAACGCACCACCCGAGCCAAGGCCTCCGGCCACCGCCGCGGGCTGCGGCTGCTACCCGGCGGCAACACCACCGCCCACCCAATGCCCGATGGGCAGGCGGCCGATCGGCAGGACCAGGCTGCGTAGATCGCCAACTGCCGGAAGGGAGGAAGTGATGTCGCGTCGTCTCGCCCGCGCGTTGTCCGGGCTCCCAGGCTCCCGGGCAGAACCCACCACGCCATTGGAGGAATACCTGCGCGACCCGGCCGGCGTCCTCGAGCACCTCGTGGATGGCGTGCGGCAGTGGGCCGCCGCCTGGGGCCTCCTGGCCGGTGTCCTCACCGCCGCCGCCATCGCAGCGCTGACTGGGGGGTGGGTGTGGTGGCGGCGCCGGTGCCGTCAGCGCATCGCCGCTGACGCCCGAGTGGTGCGCGTGTTCCCGCCTCCAGAGGTGGACGCGGACGGGGCCGCGGCGATGTGGGCCAACCTCGTCGGGCTGCTGCGTCCGGCCTGGCACAGGCACTTCACTGGACAGCCCCACGTGGTGTGGGAGTACGTCGCCGATCGAGAAACCGTCCACATCCAGCTGTGGGTCCCCGGTCTGGTTCCCCCTGGCATGGTCGAGCGCGCCGTTGAAACGGCCTGGCCCGGCTCCCACACCCGCACCGCCCCCGCCACCGCCCCAGTCCCCGTCACGGTGCCAGACGGACACAGGCTCCAAGTGGCCGCCGGCCAGCTGCGGCTCGGCCGCACCGAGGCCCTGCCCATCCGCACCGACTTCGCCACCGACCCGATCCGCGCCCTGCTCGGTACGCCCGCCGGACTGGGCCAAGGTGAGCGAGCAGTGGTGCAAATCCTGGCCAGGCCGGTCGCCGGGCGACGCGTCCGCGTCGCCCGCCGCGCGGCGCGGCGCCTGCGCGCGGGGCGCTCACCGCACATAGTCAGCGGTCTGCTGGATCTGCTGCTGCCCGGCCCTTCTCGTTCCTCGCGTTCTCGCCGGACGACGACCGTCCAGGACCGTCAGATGGCGCTGGAGACAGCCGCCGAGGACCGGGCGATCGTCGCTAAGGGGCGCGGCGCGAAGTACGAGACGTTGGTCCGTTACGCCATCACCTGTCCCGTTCCGGCGGCCACTGACAGGCCCGCCGGCCCACAGGTGGCGGAGCGGTTGCGGGGGCGAGCCCATGCGCTGGCGGCAGCATTCGCCGTTTTCAGCGAGCACAACTACTACCGCCGCGCCCGGCTGCGTCGGCGCCGGACACTCCCCTGGCTGGATGAGCGGCGGCTGGACCGCGGCGATCTGCTCTCCGTCGAGGAACTCGCGGTGCTGGCGCACCTGCCGTGGGACGCGGATGTCCCACAGCTGGAGCGGGCCGGGGCCCGCGCTATCGCACCACCGCCCGGCGTTCCTGCGGGCGGGGCGGGGGTCAAGCTGATCGGGAGGGCGGATGCCGGCCGGGACCGGCCGGTGGGCCTGCGCGTGGCCGACGCCCGCCACCACCTGCATGTCCTCGGCGCCACCGGATCCGGCAAGAGCGAGCTACTCGCGCGCATGATCCTGGACGACGCCGATGCGGGGCGGGGTGTCGTGGCCGTCGATCCCAAGGGCGACTTGATCACCGATGTACTGGCACGGCTGCCAGAGGACCTCGGCGAGAAGGTGGTGCTGTTCGACGCCGACAGCAACGCCCGTCCACCCGTTCTCAATCCACTGGAAGGTGCGGATGCCCCGCGCGTCGTCGACAACCTCGTCAGCATCTTCTCCCGCGTCTACGCGTCCTCCTGGGGTCCGCGGACCGATGACATCTTGCGGGCCGGCCTGCTGACCCTGCACGCGCTGCCGGGTGTCCCAAAACTGTCTGACCTACCGAAACTCCTCACCATCCCCGCCTTCCGAGAACGCGCCATGGCCCTGGTCGACGACGACCTCCTCAAAGGGTTCTGGACCTGGTACGAGGAGTTGTCCGCCCCGGCGCGAGCCCAGATCATCGCACCGCTGATGAACAAGCTCCGCGGCTTCCTGCTGCGGCCGTTCGTCCGCGCCGCCCTGGCCGGCGGCACCTCCACCGTCGACATGGACCAGGTGCTCAACGCAGGGGGCATCTGCCTGGTCCGTATCGCACGGGACGCCCTGGGCGCGGAAACCTCCAACCTCGTCGGCTCTCTCATCGTGGCCCGCACCTGGCAGGCCACCGCGGCCCGCGCCCACCTGCCCCAAAGCCAGCGGCCCGACGCCAGCCTGTACCTGGACGAGGCCCACAACTTCCTCAACCTGCCCTACCCACTTCAGGACATGCTCGCCGAGGCCCGCGGCTACCGGCTGTCCATCACCCTGGCCCACCAGTACCTCCGGCAACTCCCCAAAGAACTCGAAGAGGGCATCTCCACCAACGCCCGCACCAAGATCTTCTTCAACTCCAGCCCCGAGGATGCCAGGCTCCTGGCCCGCCACACCGCCCCCCGCCTCGCCGAGCACGACCTCGCGCACCTCGGCGCGTTCACCATCGCCGTCCGACCCGTCCTCCACGGAGCCGACGCACCGGCATTCACCGCGGTCACCGAGCAACTCCCGCCCGCGATCCGCGGCCGCTCCCGCGCTATCCGCGCCGCCGCTCGTCACAACGCCCAGCCCCGATCCGCTACCGCCCCGCTGGCCAAGGCGCCCCGGGCTACGACGGTCGACCCGCGCCGCATCACCTGACCCCAACCAACACGGCCGTTCGCACCGACCCGTACCGCTATCCCGATGTGAGGTTGCCCGTGATCACCAACCCACCCCAGCAGCGTGCCCTGCGCGGCCACCGCCCCGCCCGGCCCACCCCGCGTCTTGCCGCCAGCGGCGCCCACCTGGCCCGCCTGGCCGGCAACCTCACCCCCCGCGACCGGTGGCTGGCCCGCATGCTCTACACCTACCGCGTCTTCACCACCCACCAGATCGTCCAACTCGCCTGGCCCACCGCCCGGGCGGCCAACCTGCGCCTGCTCCAGCTCTTCAAGTGGCGGGTCATCGACCGCTTCCAACCGTTCATCACCACCGGCTCCGCCCCCATGCACTATGTCCTCGATGTCGCCGGAGCGGCAATCCTGGCCCGCGAGGACGGCCTGGAGCCCAACGCGCTGGCCTACCGGCACGACCGCGCCATCGGCATCGCACACTCCCTGCGCCTGACCCACACCGTCGGCACCAACAGCCTGTTCACCAGCCTCGTCCACCGCGCCCGCCAGTCCGCCAGTACCGAACAGCTCACCGCTTGGTGGCCGGAGACGCGCTGCGCGCAGCACTTCGGCGACATCGTCCGCCCCGACGGCTACGGGCGCTGGCATGACCGCAACACCGGATCCATCGAGTGGTTCGTGGAGTACGACGCTGGCACCGAGCCACTGGCGAAACTCGCCGGGAAGCTCCTGGACTACCACCGGCTCGCGCTCACCTCCGGGATCACCACCCCGGTGCTGATCTGGCTTCCGACCGCTCGTCGAGAAGCGAATGCCCGCACCGCGCTCGCCGGCATGCAGGCCAGCCTGGAGGATCCCGCGCTCGTCCCCGTCGCCACCACCAGCGCCGACTACGTCCCCGGGGGCCAGAAGGACTTCGCCTCCGCCCGCTGGCTCCCTCTGGAATCCCGCCGCATCGCCGTCCGCCTGCCCCTGGCCGAACTCGGCCATGTCTGGACCCATCTCCCGCCCCTGCCGCACTCCTCGCACACACCCGCAGCCCAGGGCACGACAGGACTACGCCCGCCAAGCCCGCACCCACCCACCACGGGTAGTTCACGTAATTGCCCGCGTCAGATTGACAGGACCCCCGCTCCAGAGAGATCCAGAGCGGGGGTTCGTTGCTGTAGGCGAGGGGTGCGGCCTGGGGTAGGTGATGACCTATCCGCGTGTCTGCTATGCGTCTTTTTATCCGATTGATGGGGCTGCTCGGAGGCTGCTCGATCGCCGCGTGGGAGGGGTGCTGCCCGGTTTCTGGGCAGGGCGGGGCCATCGCGTGGTGCAGGGGGGATGTGGGGCGCTTACGGGCGCGTCAGCTCGGTGGTGTGCCGGCGAGTGTGGTGAGGGTGGCGGTCCGGCGGCGGGCTCGGGTGCGTTTGGCCGTGGCGGGAGCCGGTTGGGGTTCGTCGAGGTGGGTGGCCCAGGGGTCGGGGCGGCGGCGTTTGGCGTGCCAGTCGCGGAGGAGGACGTGGTTGAGTCCGGCGAGGGCGAAGGCGATCAGGACGCGGTTCTTGGTGGTGCCCATGACGCGGGTGAAGCCGCGGTCGAGGTGGAGGCGGTGGGTCTTGGCTTCGGCGTTGCCGGATTCGATGGCGGCGCGGCGGCCGTAGTCGGCGGCCCAGGCGGTGGTGCCCCACAGGGCACGCTGGCGGGTCCAGGGCATCGTGTTCGGCGGCAGGGTGAGGGTTTTGCCGCAGGCGCAGTCGGTGCCGGGGGCGCAGGTGGTGGTGGGGCGGGTGTGGGGTAGCCGCATGGAGGGCGGGTGGTTCGGGCAGCGGAGTTTCCCGGCGCGGGCAGGCCCCTTCAGCCGCTGGTAGCCGTCACGGTCGGGGCGACTGTGAGGAGTGAAGGCGTAGGCGGCGCGAGCGTCGTACCGAGCCCGTAGGGCCTGCTTCTTGTCGGTCGGCATGCCGATGGGGAAGCCGGGCAGGTCGCGCCAGGTGGTGGGGAGGGCGTCGGTGAACAGGGCGCCGTCGAGGATGATCGTGCCGGGGATCGGGCCGGGGTGGGTGCCGCGCTGGTTGGTGTGGAGGTCGATGACCGGTTCGATGCCGCGGGCCCGTACGGGGTAGGCCCACCGCTCGGGGGTGCAGTAGGAGTAGCCGCGGTCGGCGATCACTTCGGCCAGGTCCGGCTGGTGGGCGCGGACTTGGTCGATGAGGGCGATGCCGGCGTCGCCTTTGTGGGAACCGGCGGGGGGTAGGTGCATGCCGGTGAAGGCGAAGGGCACCTCGGGGCCGCCCAGGGCGCGGGCGTTGACCGTCAGGTGGAGGTCGTAGCCGCAGAAGACGCCTCCACGGGCGCCGTTGCTGCCGGAGCGGTAGCCTTCGCGGGCGTCCGGGTCGAGGGTGTGCTGGGCGCGGCCGTCGTGCCCGGTGCGTGGCCAGCCGAGCTGGTTCGGCGGCGGCTTGGCCTTCTTCGCCTCCCGCCGTTCTTCCGCGTCCGCGGGCAGGTGGTCGGGGTCGACGTCGGGTGTGCGGGCCCAGGAGCGGCGGCGGGCCCAGGTCTCGTAGTCGGTGGAGTCGATGGCCACCGCCCCGGTCAGCTGAAGGCTCTCGGGCAGGGAGGCGCGCAGGAGCCGGCCGGTGAACGTGCTCAGGGTGATGGGCTGGTGAGGGCAGTCGTCGGGGCAGGGCAGCACTTCGCCGGTGGCGGTGTCGGCCTCGGGATGGTTGTGCGGGATGGCCAGTGCCCCGGCCTGAAGTGCGGCGACGAGGCGGGTGAAGGCGTGCCAGAGCATTCGGTAGGTGTCTACGTCGTGGGGCAGGCCGAGTTCACGGCGCGCGGAGGGCGGGAGTTCGCCGAGGGTGTGGAGGACCTTGGTCAGGTGCATCTCGCCTTGCCGCAGCCCGTGGGTGGCCAGGCCCACCAGCAGCGCGCGGGCGGTGAACTCCCTGGGCGCCCCGGTGGCGGCGTGGAGGTGGGCTTCGACGGCGGGCAGGAGTCCGGAGCGTTCCACCAGCAGCTTCGCGCGGCGGTATGCCTGAGCGAGGGTGAAGGGCCGCACCCCGGTGCGGTGCAGCGGCAACAGCGGCTCCCCGCCAGCATCCTGGTTCACCCGGTGGCCTCCGGTGGGTCGGTCAGCGCGCGGGCGATGGTGCGCGCCGCTTCCGGTTCCGGCAGGCGGGGCAGGTGGGGGACGAGGTCGATCAGGGTGCCGGTGCTGACCAGGCCGGCGGCGGCCAGGATCTCCGGCAGGGGTACGCGGGCGGCCAGCAGGGTGACCAGCCAGGTGGTGCGCAGCCGGGGGGAGACCAGCGGCGGCAGCCAGGCGGGGACCTCGATCCGGCTGGTGAGCTGGTTGAGGCGGTTCTTGCTGGTGTCGCTGGCGGTGCCAATCAGCGGCTGGTCGGGGTAGCGGGCGGCCAGGGTGCGCATCAGGGGCGCGTAGGCGTCCAGCACGGGGATCTCGCGTGGGCGCTGTCCGCCGACGGCGAGCACCGTGACTCCGTCGCGTTGGGTGACGGCGGAGCCGGTGATGGTCAGGTGCTCGCCGGGCCACAGACCGGCGCCGAGTCCGCCGGCCAGCAGTCCCCAGGCCGCACGGGTACGGGCTGGGGTGGGCTGTGTGCCAGCGATCTGAAGGAAGCCGGCGACCTCGGCGTCACTGTAGGGAGGGGCGAGCCGGTTGCGGGCCAGCGCCGGTGGGTGCGGTGGCTAGGGGGCGCGGCGGGTGATCGCGCGGCCGACGGCAGTGAGCTGGGAGCGGTGGGTGCGCCGGGAGGAGTCCTTCAGCTCGGGCAGCCCGACCGCCACGAAGTGCTCGACCCGATCCGGGGTGAACAGCGTCTCGACATCCAGCGGCAAGCCCTGTTCGAGGGCCCACACGCACAGCCGCGCGACGGGGCCCAGGTGTTGGACGGCCGCCCAGGGCGAGATGGGGCCGAAGTCGGTAACGGCCTTGCGGGCGAACGGCGCCACCTCCTGCCACGCCTCGATGGGCAGGGCGCGGGGTTCGTACAGGGCGATGGCGGTCGGCACGTCGGTCACGACGACCCCGCCCATGACGAGCGGACGCGGCACGGAATGCTCCCCCACACCAGAAGTGGTCTTATAAGACCTGGTCTTGTAAGACCATTCTGGCATGTTCGAACGCTGTTCGCATCAAAATCCGGTACCGGAAATGCGGTCATCGGCCTGGGGGCGGATACCGTGAAGGAATGCCGCGCAGTCACGGAGACGCTGCCCCCGCCAGCTACCTGGCCCACGGCCGGTGGCCGGACGGGCGGCTGCGCGCCGACGCCCCCATCAGCGCGGTCTACGCCCAGGCGTTCGCCCGCCGGCTGCGCGAGGTGATAGACGAGCGCGGGCTGAACCCGTTCGCGGTCGAGCGGGTCACCGGCGTCAACCGGCGCACCATCGAGCGCACCCTGAAAGGCCAGGTGTTGCCGGACTTTGGTGCGATAGCGCGCCTGGAAGCGGCGTTGGATGTGGATCTGTGGCCTGGCCGGCAGCGTGAAGACGCCGACGAGGGTGCGGAAGAGCGTAGCCAAGCGTTGTGAACCGCCCAACGCCCAAGGGAAAGGGCACACGTTCGGGTGACGGGTCACACTGGGCGGCGAGCGGATGGCGAGTGTGCTGTTACGCTCTCAGACGCGCGGCTGGACCCGTTGAAGATGACCATTGATCGGTGACGTCGTGCACTTCTGGCACCTCCGGGGCCTCATCCCGGAGGTGCCGGCTTTTGTGCGGCTATCCGCTCCCCGGCGCCGCTTCTCGTGCTCCTGGGGCCAGTTGATAATGAACGGACTTTCGGCCGGGATCTTTGTGCTTCACCAACTCCCCGCGGGCCACCATGTTGTTCAGAGCGATACGCAGCCTGCGGTGGCTGGGCACTCCGATGGCGTCACACAGTTCCATCGCTGACCACATCTCCTTCGGCGATTGACGCATCACCGCCAAGACCCTTTGCCGCTGTGTGCCCTGCACAGGCCCGGCTGGGACATCGCTGGAAGCCGCCGGCGTGGACGGTGCGGCTGGTGGCTGAGGTGGTCGGCCGTCCTCCGCTGTGTCGTAGGCCACGAGCGTCTGACCAGCCCGAACGGCCAAGGCCAGGGCCTTCCGCCCGGCAGAGTCGGGCGCCTGGGGGGACGGGAGGACGGGCTGGTCGTCCTGTCGTCCATCCGCTGCGGGGGCCGGGCGGATATCGCTGCCGGGTGAGCGCGGTCCGGGGATAGTGAGCCGCTGCAACAGTGCTTCGCTACTGGCGAGCTGTTCCAGCGTGATAATCACCTCGCCCAGATCTCGGGCGTGTTCCTCGGCTCCAGCCTTCTGCTGGCGCGCCATCGCCAGGAGGTCATCCACGGAATGCCGGGTAAGGAGCTGCATCCACGAGGTCATAGAAGCCACGGGAAGGACCCTAACCGTGATAGGAAGCCACCTTCCAGCCCGCGCCCATACGATCACCTGCGAGAGTGAAGGGAGGGAGCTTCCTAACGGGATAGACGGCCCAAAGGTTTTGAGGAGAAAGTCGTCCCGCATTGCGATTATTGGACGGTCCCCATGGTTGATAGCGAGGGCCGGAAGCTGCTGGCAGTCTGCCGGTCGTGAATCCACGGCCAGGTGACAGGTAGCGCTCTGCGACTGAGGCCGTGGCAGGTGGTCGGTATGAGACAGCGGTAGCAGGGCTGCGACCGGCTGGGTTCTCCGGTCACAGCCCCGTCGCCGCCCTCGCCAGCCCGGTCCCCGGGCTGGCGGCAGGCGACGCCATGCCGTCGCCGTGTGAGCGTGTGGAGAGGGGCGGCCCCCCGCACGTCACGGCGAGCGGGCCGCGCGTTCGTGTCAGGGGCGGGTGGCGATGATGGCTTCGGTGCGGATGATCTCCTCGAAGCGGCCCTCGGGGTTGAAGTCGAGCAGGGCTGCGCGCAGGTTGTGTTCGAAGGCGTCCTTGGCGTCGCCGAGTTGGGCGGGGCTGGAGTAGGAGAGGCTGAAGACGTAGCCGATCACGTCGTCGGTCGTGCGGATCAGGGTGCGGTCCCAGTGCGTGGTCTCGATACGGGAGAACGGTGAGCGGGCCAGGATGTCTTGGTGGCGTTCCCTCGGGTGGGTGTAGGTGCTGGAGCCGGCCCGCCGCTGGGGGCCGAGGTAGCGGGTGCGGACGTCGGCGACGACGTCGAGCCAGGGGGCGGGTTGGATGTCGCCGGGGGCGCCGCCGGAGGCGAGGACGACCCCGCCCTCTGGGGCGATGATCCGGTCGAGGTCGCGCAGGACCTGGTCGCGGTCCATCCAGTGGAAGGCGGCGCCCATCACGGTCAGCAGGACTTCGCCGATGTCCATCCCGGGGAGGGTGGTGGAGTCGCCGTGGCGCCACGCGATGTTGGTGACGCCGCGTTCCGCGGCGAGTTTGCGGCCCTCGTCCAGCATGCCGGGTTCGGGATCGACGGCGATCACCTCAGCGGCGAGTGCGGCGAGGGGGAGGGCGAGGACGCCGGTGCCGGTGCCTAGGTCGAGGATGCGCTGCGTGCCATCGAGGGCGAAGCGTTCGGCGAGCAGGTCGTAGAGGGCGGGGTCGTAGCCGGGCCGGTGGCGGGCGTAGTAGGGGGCGGTGGAGGCGAACAGTTCGGCGGGCGTGTAGGTGGGCATGGGTCCAGTGTTTCGTGTGGCGGTGGTGGCGGGCTGTGCTTCGGCGTCAGGAATGGGCCGGGGTGGCGGTCAGGTGGTTCCACCAGTCGCGCAGCGGCTTGGCGCCGTTGCCTTCCTGGGTGACGGAGCCGTCGGGGTTGCGGTCCGGGGCACCCAAGAGTTGGCGTTCGACGTCGCGGAGTTCTTCGCGTTGGAGGAGGTCGGGTGCGGGGTCGTCGAGGGGAGCCAGCCAGCGGTAGCCGTATTGCATCATGATCGCCAGGCGGGGGTGATCGGAGGTGTTCAGGCCGCCGGCGTGCCAGGTGCGGTTTTCGAACAGCACCGTGTCGCAGGGGCCGATGTCGGGGGTGAGAGCGTCGGGTGGGTCGATGGCGCCTTCGGGGACGGTGACGGGGCCGGTGCGGGTGTGGCTGCCGGGGACGAACATGGTGATGCCGGCGTCGGGGGCGGGGTCGCTGAGGAAGTAGGCGGCTTTGATCGACAGCCGGGGGATCGTCTCGCTGCCCAGGTCGCGGGTGGCTGCGGACATGTCGCGGTGCCAGCCGTGGCGGGTGGGGATGCGGATGGTGCGCTGGCCGCCGGGCGGGATGGAGGGCAGGTGGATCAGGTTGCTGGACATCAGGTGGAGGTCGGTGCTGAGGAGGGCGACGAGGGTCGGCAGCACGGCGGGGTTGGCCACGAGCGGGAGGAAGGTGTCGTCCATGGCGACGATGCCGCGGAATCCGTCCTTCCCGTCGGCGCTGCGGTCCCGCCCGGCGGTGCGGCCGGAGTCCAGCAGGCGCATGGCCGCGCCTGCGGCCTGTTCGCGCCAGCGCGGGGTGATGGCGTCGCGGAGGATGACGTAGCCGTCGCGTTCGAACGCGGCCAGGGTGTCCGGTTCGGGCGGGGACGCCGCGTCGAGTGTGGTGGGTGTCATCGGCCGTGCTCCTTGAGCATGTGGGTGGCCTGGGCTGAGAGGGCCGGTGCCGACAGACGGCAGTGTTCGAGCAGGCCGGCCGGGGTGGTGGGGCGGCCGGGGTCCCGGTAGCCGACGACAGTGAACCGGTCGGCCTGGCCGCGGGCGGCCAGCAACGCGCGGACGGCTGCCGGGTAGGTGGGGACGGCCAGCAGGACGGGGGTAGCGGTGCCGAACAGGCGGGCGAAGGTCTGCTCCCGCAGGCCGTAAGGCCACTGGGGCGCTGGGCCGAGGACGGCCAGGTCGTTGATGTGCACGTAGCGGAATGTCACGTCAGGCCGTGTGGTGCGCAGGGTCTGTGCGGCGGCGGTGAGTTCGCGGGCGGGGATGTCTCCGGCGGAGGCCAGGACCAGGTCGGGACGGCCTCGGTCGGTGAGCTGGGGCCAGATCGCGGCACCGTCGGTGAGCTCGTCACGGAAGGGGCCGGGCGGGAACGCCGGGCCGGGGTGTTTGTCGGTGATCAGGAAGTTGACGCGGTCGCGGCCGGTGAGCATGGCGGCCAGGACGGCGGCGGCCCTGGGGGCGTCGGCGGGGGTATAGACGTGGACGAAGCTGTCTTCGAGTTCCAGCATGGCCGAGGCGAGGCCGGGGTTTTGGTGGGTGTAGGTGTTGCGCCAGCCCAGCGAGGTGATCAGGTAGTTGATGCTGGGCAGGCCGCCGGTGCCGGTGCGATAGGCCAGGCGGCGGTGCTTGAGGTGCTGGGCCAGCAGGCTGGTGTTGATGGGGGCGAACGCCTCGTAGGTGGCCAGCAGCGCGTCCCGGCCGGTCTCGGTGTAGCCCTGGAGCCATGCGTGGCAGATCTCCTCGTTGAGGATCTCGACCGCCCAGGGCGGCAGCGCGCCGTCGTCGGCCAGGTTCAGGCGGTTGGAGGCGATCTCGTCCGGGCTGAACAGCCGGAACTCTCCGGCGGCGGCGCGTTCGCGTATCACCGCGCTGACCCGGTGCCAGGGCTGCCCACCCATGGCCGGCGCCGGCTTCGCGGCGGCGGGAGCCTGCTGTCGCGGGCTGGGCAGAGCCTGGCGGATGAGGTCGCTGGGGCGCCCCTGGGCGGTGAACAGCTCGGCGGGCCGGTAGGAGGCCAGCCACTGGGCCAGCGCTGTGAACTCCGCGTCGCTGCGGCGGGGATCTTTCAGCGGGGTCTTGTGGACGGCTGGGGTGCCGGCAATCCGGCGTCCGGCGACCTCGTTGGGGCCGGTGTGACCCTTGGGCATGGTCAGCACGATCACCGGCTGCCGCCCGGGCTCGCCGAGCGGCCTCAGCCGGGCGAAGGCGGCGGCCAGCAGCCGGCGGAAGCCCGCCAGGTCGGTGCCGTCGTGGATCAGCGGCTCATAGCCCAGGCCGGTGAAGTAGCCGCGCACATCTTCCCCGCTCATGCCGGCCAGCAGGGAAGGGCCGCCCATGCGCAGGCCGTTGGCCAGCACCACCGGCAGCACCGCCCCGTGATCCCCGCGTGCGAGGGCCCGGCGGGCGAGCCAGGCCGCGGCCATCGCGCCGGTCTCCAGTTCCCCGTCACCGATCAGGGGGACGACCAGCCGGTGCGGGGCATCGAGCACCATGCCCTGCGCGACGGCCAGGGCCGGGCCGAGCTGCCCGCCGGTGTGCCGGATACCGGGGATGAGGGGAGTGATCTCTCCGCCGAACCGTTCGGGGTGCGGGAAGCCTGCGGTCAGGGCCCGCAGGGCGGGCATCGACCAGCCCGGAGTGCCGACGGCCTGATCCAGGGCGCCGGTCAGGTAGGCGTGGGCGAGCGCTGACGGGCCGGCGTGCCCGGCGCCGTGGAGGACCACCAGCTCGGCGCCGGGCGGGCGGCATGCGGCCAGCGGGCCGAGGTTGGCCAGCATCCAGTTCACCGGCGGGCAGACTCCCCAGTGCCCGCGCGGTGTCTCCTTCACGTCCTCCCGGCGCAGGGGCCGGGCCAGGCGGGGATTGTCGGCCAGGTAGAGCTGGGCGGCCGACAGGTAGTTCAACGCCCGCCAGCAGGCGCCTACGGCCTCGGTGGGGACGCGGGCGGCGGCCTGGGCGGCCGTCTGTTCCCAGTCGGGGAAGACGGTGGCAGCGCCGGCCCGGTCGGTGGCGGGCAGGGACAGGGTCATCGCTGGCTCCTGGTGCGGGTGGCGATCGCGTCAACAGCGGCGGTGATGCGGGCGGTGCGGATGGCCTCGGTGGCCGATTCGGTGATCAGGTGAAGCATCTGGGCCTGTTCGTGTGCGGGCAGCACCGCCCAGGCCAGGCCCGCCCGCTCAAGGGAGGCGGCCAGGTCACCGGGGACGCCGCGCAGCGTGGGCGGGCGGATGGCCCGCAGCGCCAGCGGGAGCGGCCCGGCCGGGGGTGAGACGGCGGGGACGGCGGCCTGCCCGTTCAGGGAGACCACGACCTCGGTCTTCGCGCCCAGGTCGGGGTAGGTGACGCGGAAGCGCCGCCCGCGCAGGCCCGTAGGGCCCGCGCAGGGCAGCAGCAGCGCTGTCCGCCCGGCCAACGGGGCGGGGCGGGCCAGCACGTGCAGCGTCTCCTCACCGGCCGGCAGGGGCAGCAGCGTCCGAGACACGTCCCCGGCCGCTGGGGCCGGCGGCTCGGTGACGGCGATCGTGCCGCCCCGGCCGCCCTCCTGCCGGCGGGCGGCCTTGTGGGCGAACAGACAGCGGTCCACCGCCGCCAGCAGCCGGTCGGTGAAGGTGTGCTTCCACCCGTTGCCTTCCCGCTCGACGGGCAGGTGCCCGTCGGCAGTGACGGCCAGCGCGAAGGACACACCGGTGGGCAGCGCGGCGGCCAGCCGGTTGCGCAGATCGGCGACGGCGCGATGGAAGGCGGCCGGGTCATCGATCGCGGCGGCGATGATCACCTCGTCCCCGCCGAAGGTGGCCGCGCAGCCGGCCTCGAAGTGCTGCTGGTGGAACCACTCCCGGGTCACCGCCCCGAGCCGGGCCATGACCTTGTTGCCCGCCAGGTGCCCGTAGGAGCCGGGCTCGGTGGCGTTCGCCCGCTCGACGTGCTGCTTGAGCCCGTCGACATCGCCGATCGCCAGCGCGGCCATGCCGCCTGCGGCCAGGGTGGCGGCCAGTTCACGCGGCAGGCTGCTGTGGAAGTCCGGGAAGGCGATCAGGCCGGTCAGCGGGTCTTCGCGGCTGCCCGCGCACCAGGACTTCAGCGGGAGCCGGGTGGGGTCGAACAGCGGCACCGAAGCGGACAAGGACTCCATGGACTGAGCGCTGGGGTCCATCACGGCCGATCTCCTTCTTCCGTGGAAGCCGTCTGCCGGGCGGGGTGTGCGGGCAGCAGGGTGGGCAAGGCGGCCAGCGTGCGAATCAGCACGGCCGCCTCAGGGACCGGCCCGGTGGGACCGGTCGTGGTGGGGCGGCTGAGAAAGGCCGCGTGCCAGCCGGCCGCCAGGGCGCCTGCCGCGTCCGCCCGGAGCGAGTCCCCGACGTGCAGCAGCTCGTGTCCGGGCAGGCCGGAGACCTTCTCGATGGCGGCGAACGCCGCCCGCTCGGGCTTGATCGCCCCGCAGTCCGCCGAATAGACCACCGCGTCCAGCAGCCGCTGGTAGGCCGGGGGCTGGTCGGGGATGGAGGAGCCCAGGGAGTTGGTCAGGGCGAACAGCGCGAACCCGCGCTGCCGCAGCAGCGTCAAGGTGCCTTCGGTCTCCTCGAACAGCTCCGGGTCCACCGCCCGTTCCCGGGCCTCGCGCAGCACCGCGGCCAGCCGGCCGGCCAGAGCCGGGCGGCGGAAGGTGGTGGCCAGGTCGTGGGCGAGCTGGTCGGGAGCGATCCGGCGGCGCTTCGCGCCGTCTTCCATCACCGTCCTGGCGGCCGTCAGGGAGATGCCCAGCAGCGCGGCGACCTGCCCGGTCGTCGGCAGGGTGTCGGGACGCACCAGGGTGCCACCCAGGTCGAAGCAGACCCCTCTCACCCCGGTGAAGCACGTCAGGCAGCGGCTCCGGGCCGCGGTCGCGGTCACGCGCCGGTCACCTCCCACACCGGCCCGGCGTCCACCCGCGCCAGCGGCCCGGCCAGGCCGAGCGTGGTACGAACCGGCAGGTGGCCGGCCGTGACGGCGAGGGGAGTGGTGTAGATCTGCTGCCGCAGCGGCTCAACGGTCAGGTGGTATTCGACCGCCGGGACCATGTCCCGGCAGCAGACGGCGGCCAGCGCCAGCGCGGCCGGCAGATGGGCGCCGTGCGGGAGGGTGGGGATGCCCAGCGAGCGGGCCAGGTCGGTGGTGTGCAGCGACCTGGCCAGCCCGCCGGACCAGCCCGGGTCGGTCTGCCAGACATCGACGGCCTCCCGCGCCAGCAGCCGCACCTGCTCGGCCTCGTCCACCGCGTGCTCGCCCGCGGCCATCGGCACCGGCCAGTGTGCGGCCCGCAGCCGGTGCCAGCCCCACGACCCCGGCGCCACCAGCTCCTCGGCGAAGGCGACCTGAAGCTCGGCGAGCACCGGCAGCAGCCGCATCGCCTCATCCAGCCGGGCCCGGCCCAGCCCGTCCACCATGAACCGGCTCTCGCCAGATGCTTCCCGTAACGCCCCCAGCAGCCGGGCAACCGCCTTGGGCCCGGCGTCGATCAACTCCTTGGTCAGCGGCCACTTCTGGCCCCAGAACCCGGCCTCCGCGATCCAGGAGGCCGCCGCCGGGGCCGCCGGGTGTCCGGGGTCAAGGCCGAGCGCGGAGGCGTAGGCCGGGACGCGGGAGCGCACCCGGCCGCCCAGCAGATCCACCACCGCCCGGCCCGACGCCGTCGAGGCCAGGTCCCAGCAGGCCAGCTCGACGGCCGAGGCCGCCGCCCGCGCGTGCGCCCCGGACCGGTGACGCCCCGTGGCCGGGCGATGCACCAAGCGGCGCGGCGCGCCGGCGTCGTGCCCGATCAGCCCCGCGGCCAAGTCGTCGGCGATCACCTGCCAGACGGGGCCGGAGAGCGGGGCGTGCCAGCCGGAAGCGCCCTCGCCCACCAGCTCCAGCGCGAACCTCTCCCGGTGCTCGGCCCACGCCGGGCCCGCCGGGGCCACCGCCGCGGCGGCGATCTCCTGCGGCAGACCGCCCGGCAGCCCTTCCCGCTGGGCCGGAAGCCGCCAGGCCCGCACCGCCCGGACCATGGAAGCGGAGGTCTGGGCGGCGCGCGTGCCGGCCGTGACCGGGCCGGTCATCACACACGCTCCCCGGTCAGGTCCTCACCAGCGAAGGTGAAGCACCAGGGGCTGCGGTAGTTCTGCCACCACGCCGGCCGCAACCCGGTGTCCTCGAAGAGTCCTTCGAGGCTGCGGCGCATGGTCAGGTGCCACTCGATGGTCTCCGACCCCGGTGTGCGGTAGATGTCCATGAACGCGTTGTGGGCCTGGTAGGTCTGGAACCGCGGGAACGTGGTGGTGACGGGGACGAACCGCTTCAGGTGCTCGATCGCCTCCTCGATCGGGTCCAGGCCGACGATGTAAGTGAAGTCCGTGGTGATCCCCCGCTCCTTCGCCTCACCCAGCACGGCCACCATCGCCTCGGGACTGAGCTTGGCCTTGGATTCCTTGAGGATCTGCGGCCGGCCGGTGAAACACTCCGCCGTCAGTGTCAGGTGGAACGGCCCCAGCCGCGCGGCGGCGTCCAGGCCCTCCTCGGTGGTCAGCACCGAGGACAGGAAGTGCAGCGTGCCGGTACAGCCGTTGGCGCCCATCGCCGAGCGGACTTCGGCCAGGTGTTCCAGCGCCAGGTCCTCGCGCAGGAAGCAGCCGGTGCAGACCGTCACCGTCTCCACCCCGGTCAGATCGGTCATGCCGGAGTTCGCCGCCAATGTGCCCAGATAGCCGGCCAGATCCAGCGCCCTGATCTTCGGGTCGGAGGCGTCTTCGAGAGTGTTGGGGCAGAACACGCAGCCGGTGCACTGCGAGCGGGCGTTGGAGTTCAGCGTGAGCATCCGCCGCCCGCGCCGCCAGTAGCCCAGCACCGCGTCGTCGTCCTCGATCCCCTCGATCTCGCCGACCTTCTCCCCGGCCAGCCGCAGCTCGTTCTCATCCAGCTCGAACGGCGAGTCGGCCCGGCCCAGGGCTAGGATGAGGAACAGCGGCTCATCCGGGCGGGAGTCCAGGCGGAGCCTGAAGCGCATGCGGGGCTTGGCAAGCGGCGAACGCGCCCCGCAGGCGTTCAGCGCGATCAGCAGGACATCCTCGGGGTTGAACCTCCACTGCGCGGCCACCTGCTGAAGGTGGCCGACCGATTCGAGCATCCCTTGTCTCCCTCGTCCTTGTGTCTCAGGTGCGGCGATGCGTGGAGCCAGTCAGCAGGCGGCCCGCTCCGTGGCCGGTGCCAGCGGCAGCCGGACGACGATCCGCTTGCCGCCGCTGTCCTCGTCGGCGACCACCTCATGGCTGCCGCCGGCCTCTGCCGCCAAGGCCGCCACCACAGCCAGGCCCCGCCCGCCCTCGGCGTGAGCGGCCAGCAGGGGAGCGGGCCGGAAAGGGTGAGCATCCGCGACCGCCAGCGACAACGCCTCCGCGTCCGCCGCGAGCGTGACCGTCGCGGTCGGCGAGAGCACCGCGGCATGCCTGACGACATTGCCGACCAGCTCGGTGACGATCAGCGACGCGGCGAACAGCAGGTCCTCACCAATCCCCCAGTCGGCCAGCACCTTGGCCGCCTCCCGGCGGGCCAGCGGAACGTGCTCGGGCACGGACAGCACATGGAAGACGTGGCGTTCGTCGGCGGACATGGACTGCGCCTCCCTCCTCCCAGGGCCACACAGCCCCCGGCATGTCACCGAAGGTAGGAGGGGAATCACACAGCGGTGTTCATCGTGGTGAACCCACCGCCCTCGAACGCCAGCGCGAGACTCCACCGGCCCGGGGGCAGCCGCACGGGCAAGGTGACCAGCCCCGGACCGGCGCCGGGCTCAACACGGTTGGAGGAAGGTCAGATGACCAGGCCCATGCGATGGGCCAGGCCCCGCAGGTCCCGTGCCACGTGGGAGGGCAGTTGCCGGTCGAGGAGGAACCCAACGGTCTCACGCACCAGCGCGCCGGCGTGGACACGCTGCGGCGCGATCTGCTCGGCCTCCAACAGCGCGGCAACCGCCTCGGCCTCGCGGCCCCGCACATGAGCCAGCGATCGGCCCAGATCGGAGTGGAAGGCGGCCTGCCGTCCAGGAGCGTCCAGCAGGCCGGGGTGCACCCGCGCCGCGGCCTCAACGGCCGCGGTGTGCAGGCCGAGGTCGGTGTTCAGGCTCACCTTGTGGATACCGACGTTCGTGGGGCCGAAGTTCAGATGCCAGGCCCTCGTCTCGCCGGTGCGGGCCGCCAGCTTCGCGGCTTCGGCGAGGTGGCCGCCCACCTCCACCTCCCGGGCGCGGCCCGGCCGCCGCTTGTCCAGGGTGATCGAGGTCGCCGAGATCAGATGCAACTCTCCCAGCAGCGCGTGCGCCGCCGGGGTGACCAGGTTCCGCTCCAGCTCATCGACCGCGGAACGCGCCCGTGCCAGGGCCTGGGTGGGGCTGCCGGCGGCCATGAGCACGTGGGTCTGAAAGAAGCCCGACAGCGCGGAGTAGACCGGGTCTTCCAGCTCGGCGATGACCTCCGCCGCGCGGGAGACCGCGATGAACGCCAGGTCGGTGTAGCCGAGGTTCTTCAACAGCAGCGTGCAGGCCGGGTGGTAGGCGTCCGCCAGCAGCCTCAGCATCCGCCGCCACCCCCTTCCCCGTTCCATCTCGGCGGCGGTGTGCAGGTCGGCCAGCAGAGCGGGCAGCGCGGCCGTCAGCGTGCCGTACTCGGCCGCGTGGTAAAGCCGGTTGGCCTGAGCCACCCTCCCCGCCAGGACTTCCGGAGGCTGCGCGGACCGACCCTGCGGCACCACAACCGGGTTCAGGCCCATCAGGGCCAGCCGCAGCGCCGGGATCGCTTCATGGGCGGCGGTGGCGTGCGGGTCGGCCGGCGGGTGGGGCTGGCCGGTCAGCTCGGCCGGGGAGACCTGCAAGACTTCGGCGAACGCGGCGATCAGGCTGGAACGGTCCAGCAGCCGCTTGCCGTTCTCCACCATCGACAAGAACCCGACCGAGCACCCCGCAAGCCCGGCCAGCTGCCGCAGGCTCATCCCCCGCTGACGGCGATGGGAGCGCACGCGCTCGCCGATCCGCCTGGCCCGTTCCGCCTCGTCCATCGCCCCACCTCAACTCCAGGTCACACGCCTGTAGCGTAGAGCGAAATTCCCTGCTGTTGACAGCACTTCGCGCCCCTGGTTCATCGCAGACCCGCCCGGGCGGCCATCTGGTGCAGCAGCGCGGCCTCGGCCGTTCCACCCGTGCGGGCCGGCAGCGCGGTCAACAGTTCCCGGGCGAAGGGGTCAAGCCGCAGCCACAGCGGCGCCGCTTCCTCGGCCGCCCGCAACCAAGCCGCAGCCTGCCCGATGTCCTCCCGGCGGGCCTCGGCCGCCGCAGCGGCCACCAACGGGCCCACCCGCCCGGCCGGTTCCAGCGCCGCCACATCCAGCGACCGCGCGCCTTCGGCCGCCTCCTCGACCTCCCCGCACTCCACCGCGACCGCGACCCTGGCGGCCGCCACCCGGGCCGCCGCGGCGGCATCCCCCGCTTCCCTCCCGGCCACCTGAAGGACGCGGGCAGCCATGCCGGGACGTCCGGCCATCGCGTGGGCGAAGGCGACCAGCAGCGGCAGACCTTCCTCCCGGCCCTCAGACCCGGCGCGCTCAGCACGGGCCAGCGCATACTCCGGCAGCCCCATGTCGATCAGCAGCCTCACCTCCTCCACCAGCACCGCAGGCGGTTCGGCCGCCCCCACCCAAGCCCGGTGCAACAGCAGCCAGGCCAGATCCCGGTAGCCCAGCCGCCGCAACAGCCCGGCCGCCACCACATGCACCCGGCCCCGCAGCTGCGCCACCCGGTCCCGCTGAGCGGCCCGGGCCATGGCCAGCAGCGCGTCACTGTCACTGATCAGCCCCGGCAACCCAGCAGCCAGCGCCTGCTCATCCCCACCGGCCGCGTCCGCGGCCACCGCCTCGGTGCGGGCGGCCAGCTCCTCCACCGTTACCGCCACAGCCCCGGCGGGACGGTCCTTGGCAATCGCGCGCCGCAGGTGGAAGGCCACCGCCCGCGCCTGCCCGTGCTCCTCGCCGGCCGGCGGGTAAGGCTGGCCCGTCAACTCACCCGGGTCCAGCCGCAGCGCTGAGGACAACACCGCCAGGCTCCCCCGACGGTCCACCCACTCCTCGCCCGACTCCAGCCCGTCGATCCGCTCCGGCGCCAGCCCACACCGGGCCGCCAGGTCCGCGACCGACATCCCACGGCGAACGCGCCAAATCGCCAGCCGTACCCCGATCGGACCAGCCAGTGCCGGCCTGCCGTTTCCTTGGTGCATCAACGCCGCTCGCAACTACCCCTTGGCCCAGACAGTTCACCGCCGAGGGGCCCATTCCCCCGTTTCTCCCGGACGTCACAACAGCCGCATCAAACCCTCAGCACGACACACGGTAGTCATCGTCCCCGCCCCACGCGAACCCACGACCACCGCCGCATAGCGCTCTGCCAGGCCAGGCCAGCGCCGCTCGTACAACGCCCCCGATCAGCTACTCCGTACTGCCATTGCTGTCGCGCAGGACCAGAACAACCCGCCGTACGCCGTCTCCCTCCGCAACACGGCATACCCATCGACGACTTCCGCGCCGTCGAACACCGCAGGCTCGGTCGGCGCTGGGCCGGTCAGCGGACCATCGCCGCCGTCGCCCAGCTGAAGGCGGGGGGCCACGAGATCCGGGACGAGGACATCGCCCGGCTCTCCCCGCTCAAGCACCGCAACCTGAACCTGCTCAGCCGTTACAGTTTCACCGCCTCGACCCCGGCCGCCGGCTGCCTGCGCCCACTGCGCGACCCGGACGCGGTCGAGCTGGACGACGATGACGATGGTCACGAGGGCGGGTAGTTCTCCCACCTCTCCAGACCACCGGTGGCGATGGGGCCGGGCGTTCAGGCGGTGGCGCATCCGGCAACGTCAGCGCCTCAGTCAAGCCACGAGGCGGCCCCAGGACCTCAGCCGACGGGGCCCCATGGGTTGTGCCTGGGATGTCGCACGCGCCCTCTCGTCAGGACACTGGGAGGAAGAACCAGCGACGCCCGTCGGACGGGGTGTTGTGGAGGGGTGCGCCGACCTTTCCGTCCTCGGCGAGGAGGGAATGAGGTCCGTGGTGAAGGGAGTAGCTGCTGTCGCCATAGGGGTATGCCTGCCAGTTCGCATCGCTGGCCGCGGTCATGGCTAGGGTGCCGTCCGGTGCTCGTACTAGCGCGGGGGATGTGCCCGCGGCGCCGGTGGGTGTGCGCAGCTGGATGCTTGCCCCATCGGCGGGGGCGAGCTCGAAGACATCGTCTGCGTCAGGGACGGCGGGCTGTGACCAGTCGGGGCTGTACAGTTCCAGGAGGCCGTCGGCGCCACGGCGTAGGACCTTGCCGGTACCTGCAGCGGTGATACGCACGAGCTGCTTCTCGGACGTTCCGGACAGCCCGATCACCTCGATGACCGGTTCCTTCCTCAGCACGAGGGTAAGGGTGTGGCAGCCGAGTCCGGGCTCAATCTCTTTGCCGTCTCCATTGTGATTGAAGTAGTAATCCTTGTACTTGTATTCCAATACGCCGAAGTCGTTGGTACTGAGAGCGAAAGCGCTCTGGCCGAGGAAGTCGTCTCCCGGGTGCTGATTGAGCAGTTTCCACATGGTCAGTGCCGTCTTAGCCTCGATTCACCGATCGGATTCCGAGGTGAGCGTTTCTGCGTTCTCGGTGTGGTGGCCGGTTGGAGGGCATGTCGTACTCGCTGGTCTGCCCAGCTTTTCCACGTCGGTTCCGGTTGGGCCCTGGTGGGCGGGTGGGTGGGTTGGTCAGAGGGCCGGTGGTGCGTGGGCGGTGTGGAACAACTCGGAGAACGCCTCGTGCCAGGGCCATCGCCGGGGCAGGTGCAGTGTGAGGCGTCGGGCGGAGCGGGCGATCCGGGCGGGGACGTGGACCAGGTGAGTGCGGATAGTGGCGGTGGTGGCCTTGGCGTGGAACGCTCCGGCCAGGGCTCCTGCCGCTCTCAGCAGGTTGTAGGACATCGCCCACAAGCTCAGCCAGGCCGCGTTGGCGTTGAACTTCCCCGAGGGCAGGTGGGCGAGAGGTCCGGCTTTGCCGTCGGCGATGACCTGCTCGATCACGGCGTGGTGGCGGTGGTGCCGTTCGGCCTGGAGGGTTTCGAAGGGGCTGTCGGTGAAGAACGGGTGGTGGCGCCAGACGGGGAACAGCTCGCCCTGCTCGCCGACGGTGGCGGGTTTGGCCAAGTCACGGACCCGGCGCACGATCAGCCGGGCGGTGACCTGTTCGGTCTTCTTCCGGCCGGTGAAGGCGGTGTAGGAGGGGATCTGGGCGACTTCGGCGTCTGAGATCAGCTCGCCGGTGTCGGGATCGATGACCGCCCTCGGATAGCGGATCGGCGTCCACGCGTCCTCGGGCATGGCGGCGATGGCCCGCTTGATCGACGGGTTCATTCCCGTCGTGATCGAGAAGTGGGTGCCGTTGCGGCGGCAGGCGGCCACCACGTCGGCGTTGTAGAACTGGCTGTCCGCGCGCAGAATGCGGATCCCGGTGCAGCCGGCCTCGATCGCGCCCGCCAGTGCTTCGGTGACGAACCGCTCCGCGCCGCGGGAGTCGGCCGCCTTGCCCTGACGTAGTCGCACCGCGGCGATCACCGGCCGGGAGATCGGCGTGCAGATGGTGGCCAGCAGCGGATGCAGGGTGCGGATGCCCTTGAACCGGCCGACCTGGGCGCCCTGCTTGGCGGGTCCGAACACCCGCTTGTGCGTGGAGTCGACATCGACGAACGCCACCGCGTCCGCGCCGGGCAGCAGCGGAGTCCGGGCGGCCAGCTCCGCGAGGAACCGGCGGTGAACGGCGTGCAGTTGCAGACCATGGCCGTGGGTGAAGGAACGCAGGAACGTCCCCAGCGTCGACGGGGCCCGTATCCCACCGAACAGCGCCGGCATCGCCCCGTGCCGCAGCCGGTCGGCGTCCTCGATACTGTCCGCCCCCGCGCACATCGCCGCGATCAGCGACGTCACCTTCGCCGCCGGGTTCGCCCCGCCACCATTGACCGCCCCGTCGATGCGCACGGTCTCGCGGACCAGCTCCGACAGCCGCCCCCGCGCGGCAAGACGCATCACCGGGACCAGACCGGCGTCCGCGACCAGGTTCGGGTCATCGAACACCGCGGACACCGCACATGACGGCATGGAAGAATGCATCCCGGAGATGCACCTCCGAACTGGTCGAGTAGAAGCCTAGAGAACTCCTATTCTCCCAGGTCAGAGCGCATCTCCACTTTCATGTCCAGACACTGGACCAGCCGTCACCCGGTGAATCGAGGCTTAGCGACATCGATCGCGGTTGACGCGATCTCGCCCATTGCTTGCTTGAGAGCCTCGGCACCGAGTGCGTACAGGTCGAACTTGGACATTTCTGGGAACATGCGCTCCACGAACTCATTGGCAATATTCATGGCCTTGTCGAAGTTCGCGTCGTCCTCCTCCCAGCATGTGATGTCGACAGCAAGTCCACCATGGGCCAGTGGGTCGGCCCAGATGATTTTCTTGATGTCGAACGAATCTCCCGAGTCGACGGATTCGAATGTTTTGGTCCTACCGGTCTCCTTCCTCGTGCCGTCGGTCGCGGCGAAAGGAAAGTAGACCTCGTCGGCGTCGCTCCACTCGTCCGACTCCTGGATGCACTTGAAGCTGTCCATTTCCAGGATGTGGATGTTAGTGCCAGTCATGCTGCTGTTCCTTCCCGTGACGGGGATGAGAAATCACTGATTGATACGCAAGCGCGGCGCGTTCTTGCCACGGCGAGGGAAGCCAAGAACGCGAGAGAAGAGACGACGCAGAATCCAGGGGCGCGTTGCCATTCGTCAGCGGCGTGGTGGCCGGCGAGGGACCTCCCGACCGCAGGGCGACGCTCGGGTCAATATCCGAGAGTCCTCTTGATCATGACCAATGGCCCGCGACCCGCCGGACTACCACGCCACCCCTTGCACGCCTTCACCCGGAAGGATGCCGCATACCGGT
Source organism: Streptomyces millisiae (assembly GCF_031845425.1). NCBI lineage: Bacteria > Bacillati > Actinomycetota > Actinomycetes > Kitasatosporales > Streptomycetaceae > Streptomyces > Streptomyces millisiae. Next base: position 23,833 of record NZ_JAVREM010000007.1, on the reverse strand, counting down.
GCCGGTCGCCCAGTACTGTCCCTGTCGGCAAATGAACGATGCCAGGCGGCCGACGCGTCCAATGAACCCGCGGCCCCAGGGGGTTCACGGCGGCTCGAATCCCATCAGATCCGATGGTGAGTGCTGACAGGGTTTGACGACAGGTAGGGTCCGATCCTCCGTACGGAAGGGGCTATGGTGGCGAACCTGGTCTACAAGCGGGTCTCGACCGACCAGCAGTCCACCGCCCGGCAGAACCTCGTCCTGGACCAGGCCGGCATCAAGGACCCCGTCGTCTTCGAGGAGGACCCGGGCACCTCCAGCCGCCTCCCCCCTCCAGCCCTCGAAGTCCGCAAACTGCTCACCCACCCGCAGCCGGGCAACACCGTGCACATCTCCGAGATATTCCGCCTCGTACGCGGCACCGGGCACATCCTCGACGTGCTCGACATCCTCCACCGCGACCAGGTGGCGCTGCGCATCCCCGACGGCGCGATCTCCGCGATGGACCTCACCGCCCGCCACCCGCGTACCGGAGAACCGCTGTCCACCGTGAAGTTCATGGTGTAGACCCTCGCCGCCGCCGGCGAACTCCAGCGCGACCTCCAGCGCGACCTGACCTACGACGGACTGCGCGCGGCAGAGGCCAAGGGCAGCAAGGGCGGACGCCGCCCGCCGTCCCGGCCGACCAGACCGACGCCGTGCGCACCGCGTACCTGGAGGGCCGCTCCATCACCGCCCTCGCCCACGACCACGACGTCAGCCGAGGCGCCATCCGTACCGCCGTTGCCGACCTCCTGCCCGAGTACACGGCCGCCGACCCGGGTGTGCCACCGCCCCCGAACTGCCGGTCGTCCTCGACATGCCAGGCAAAGTCGCTGACTTCCTGCGCGCCGTGGATAGAGCCACCAGGGGCAACCACCGGCCTCACCCCCGCGGCGGGCACAGAGCAAAACGCGACAAGAAGATGTGCTGGGTCGAGAGCTTAGGTTGTGCTGGGGGCACGCTACAGGGCCTGAAAGAGCTGGTCAGCGAGTTATGCGAACAACCCACCACCTGAACCCCCGTCACCGAATCTACGAAAGGCGGCGACCACCCCGATGTTCAAGATCACAACCGCGGTGCTGGGCGGCCTGCTGCTCATCATCGCACTAGGCACCGCCGGCGCCAGCGGCATGCTCTCCACCCTCGCAGGACAAGGAACCAGCCCGCCCAGCCGCACCGCCATGGAAGACATCCCCGCCGAAAACTTCACCCTCTACACCGCCGCCGCCCAGACCTGCCCCGGCCTGGACTGGTCCGTTCTGGCTGCCATCGGCAAGATCGAGACCAACCACGGCCGCTCTACCCTGCCCGGCGTGAGCAGCGGCGAGAACTTCGCCGGCGCCCGCGGCCCCATGCAGTTCCTCCAGCTCACCTTCGACTCCGTCGTCGCCGAACACCCACCACCACCAGGCGGGGCACACCCGCCCTCGCCATACAACCTCCACGACGCCGTCTACGCAGCAGCCGCCTACCTATGCGACTCCGGCGCCCGCGACGGCCGCGACCTCAACGCCGCGATCTTCGCCTACAACCGCGCCGACTGGTACGTCGCCGACGTCCTCGCCCAAGCCGCGCAGTACCAAAGCCCCGCCACCATCGGGGGCGACACCGACGCCGCTCCGGCCGCCCTCACGGCGATCAACTACGCCGAAGGCCAACTGGGCCTGCCCTACCTGTGGGGTGGCGACGGCCCTGCCGAGAACGAAGACGGCTTCGACTGCTCCGGCCTCACCCGCGCCGCCTACGCCGCCGCCGGCATCCAGATTCCCCGCGTCGCCCAAGACCAGTACGACGCCGGACCGCGCGTACCCGCAGGGCAACCTCTCGAGCCCGGAGACCTCGTCTTCTACGGCACGCCCGACAGGATCCATCACGTCGGTATCTACATCGGAGCCGAACAAATGATCCACGCCCCACGAACGGGAGAACTGATCCAGATCGCTCCCTATCGCTACACCGGCGACGACTACGTCGGCGCGACGCGCCCCGCCTTCTCACATCAGCGCGTTGTCCGGGTAGCTATCGGAGATTCCCAGCACCCCGATGGCACCTCGCCAGGATAGAGGCACACTATAGGCTGTTCCCACTCTCCTCTTGCTCACGGATTCCGCCCGGCCGTCGCTGGCCCTCCCGGCCGAATGTCTCCGAGACGGCTCCTCCAGCAACCGGTCAAGAAGCCGTTGCCATGCGCTGATCCTCGCCATCACCTCGCGGATTGAGTGACGACGCGCAGCGCGATGGTGGCCAGGGCAACAACCGCCGACACCGCCCGCAGGGAGTCCTCGGCAGGCCGGAGTGCCGCTGCCATGACCTCGAGGTCGGGAGCGGCGTCTAGAGCGGCTTGGACGAGCTGCTGCACACGCTCTACCTCCTCAGCCTGGCGCTCGGTGTTGGCAATGTCGGCCGCAGTGAGCTGCCGGCCCATGTACCGGGTGACGGCGGCCGTTGCATCCAGGATCCTGAGCGCGTCAACAGGGCCATGCGATGTCAGTGCGATCGCATCCGGATGCCCATCAGGCGTGCGGAACCGGTCGACGGGGCACTTGTTCGCGGTAACCAGCAACAGCACCGCAGATAGGTCGAGCAGTCCCGCCGACCCGTAACGGGCACGCAGCGCCTTGACCGTGGTCATGGCGGCGGGCATGTCGTCGAGGTGGACGCAGCTGTGGACGTAAGCATCACCAGCGCGGGCGATGTCGATCCAGTAGTCGGAACTGCGGGGCACAACGGGTTCTCCTATTCAAAATCGATGGCCCGGGTACGTCCCGGGCCAGGAACTGCAGGCGTGTTCACCTGCTGCGTGTGTTCGTGGTGCGGCTCTGCGGCAGAGCACCGGGGGCAGCATGGAGCCCATGCCGACGACGTCGAGGGAGGGTCGGAGCGCAAGGAGGCCGGCCGCGTCAACGGTGGTCGTCGGGGCCGTTCGGACGGCGGTAGTAGGCGGCCAGGACCCGGTTGGCCAGGATGAGCGGCGGCTCCTCGAAGGCCAGCAGATCCCCGCCTGATGATTCGGCAAGTGCCAGGCCCTGCCCAGCCGGATCTCGGGCGACGTTGGCGATTGCCGTCCGCAGTGCACGCTCGTCAGCAAGCATCAGCCGGCCCGGTCCGCGATCGTCGGTGTGCAGCCGGGACAGCGCCACGGTGCCTGGGCCTTGGGCGCCGCGGTCGTGGGCGTACGTCAGGCAGGCGTAGGCCAGGATGGCGCCGGGCGCGTTGTTGCCCCGCCTGCGGTCCACAAGCAGTTCTCCACGACGGCAGCCAGATTCCCAGTTCGGTGGGGTGAAACGGGCTTCGGGGTCCAAGTCGAGCAGGCCGAGTTGGCGGAACGGGTTGATCACGAACTCCTCCACCGCCCAGGGGTCGTTCTCGCGATGGCGGGTGGTGCCGTACATGGCGGTCAGCGCGGTGATGTCATGCGCGACGACGCTGTCGGCCGGGCGTCGCCAGCCGGTACCCACTGCGGCGTCCTGGACGGCCGCCCGCAGTTCGGCACGGGTAAAGCGCGTCTTCCACCACGAACCAAAGAAGTAGCGGAAGGTGGGGAGGAGGCAAGGCTCGGCGCTCAGCAGCCACCAGTGGAGCAGCCACAGCGTACCGAGGTCCTCCAGGTAGGGATCCGCGCCGTCCTCGTCGAGCAGCCAGTGTCCGCGTGATGTCGGATGGGCCGGGCGCGGCCTTGTGGCGTGGTCGTCGTCTTCGATGAGCCCGAAGGCGCTGGACCAAAACCGCATCGGCCTCACCATCGAGGAGCCGACGCCAAGGGTCACGGTGGCGCCTGGGCGGGCGAAGGCCAGGGGGTCATCATTCAGTGCTGCGTGGACTTTGGCCGGCCATCCCAGGCGCGGAGCGAAGGAATTGTGCCGGCCGAAGGCCGGCGCGCATCCAGCTAGCCGGGCAGGGGCACGAGGCATGCTCTCTTTCCTCTCATGCTGGAGTTGGAGCGCTAACGAAAACTTCTGGATGGGAGAGGATGTGTGCCCGCACCGTGGGAAGGCATCGGAGAACTGCCGCATATGACGAATAGCGCTCACCAAACCGCGTCTCTCATCGTTGCGGAGGATGGCCTCATCGACCACATTCGGCAGCACGCCGGGCTGTCGGAGGCCGCCTACCGCATACCCGAGGATTGGAGGTACCGGAGTCCGTTCCATCTCCTGCTGGCCTTCGGCCGCCGCTTCACCCACACGCCCAGCCCTGAAGGGCTGATCGGCATGCCTGCCCGGCTCTGCTACAGCAACGCAGCCCGCTACGCCTTGGCCCACCGCAGCGAAGGCCTGGTGTACGCCGAGGGGTTCGCCCTCACCCACGCCGAGCTCAACTTCTACCTGCCTCACGCCTGGGTCGTGCGTCCTGACGGGACCGTGCTGGACCCGACCTGGGATGACGCGCCAGGCCGAGCCTACGTCGGCATTCCGATCGCCGACTCCCGACTGTGGCCCGTTGCCGGTGGAGGGCTGCTCCAGGACTTCGACCGGACTTTGCCGTTGCTGCGCAACGGTTTCCCGCCAAATGCGCTTGCTGATCTAGGCCGCCCGCTGATCACGAAAGGTCACTCGTGATCAACCACCACGGGAAAGGATCTCTGGCGTCACAGCAAGTGCCGATGCTAGAGGGGTGGGACACCGCAAACAGCGCGTTTCGTCAGTGCCCAAGTTCGGGGTGTTCATGAGTTCGCTTCGGCTCGGAATGATCCCGGATCACGTCTTGGATCCAAGCGTTGATCCTCAAGCTGAGAGCCCCCACCGGCGCTGCCCTCCTCGCCGGCGCCCACGTCTGTGGTCCGCTCCGGCTGGTGACGATGGCGGCACGTTGTCGACGTGGCGGCTGGCGGGTCAGTCAGCAGTCGGGTCGGTTCCGTCGTTCAGGCCGCGCAGCAGAGTGATGCCGGGCATCTGGGCGTGGGGGCGGACCGGCTCGGTGAAGATCTTTGGCTCATCGAAGACGGGGGAGCCGTTGGGCCGACGGGTGTAGGGGACGAATCCGTAGTCCACTCCGTCGTCGGCGTCGAACGCCGTCCAGCTGATGACCTCGTTCTCTCCGTCGCGCAGTGGGAGGTTGGAGACCGCGCGGGCGGAGATGCCGGTGTCCGTGGCGAGCCACACCTGAGGGACGACGATTACCCAGCGTGTGGCTTTGATCTCGCGGGCCTTTTCAGCGGCGCGGTGTTCGAATGCGTGGGCGGTGGCCGCGTCGCGCAGATAGTCGTAGTCCGACAGCAGCAGCCTGCGCTGACCGTGGAGAGCCACCACGGCCGGGCAGTCGCGTGACCGGATCGCCGCCTGGAGCCGCTCGACGGCCTCGTGCAGGAGGGTCTCGGTGGCTTCATTCACCGTGATCGCTCCTCGCGAGAGGCGTCTCTGCGCTTGAACTGGTAATAGACGTCCATGATCTCCACCGAGCTGCGGTTACCCAGGTGGGCGAGTTCCTGCAGTGTGCGGCTCAGGTGTGTGCGCTGGCGTTGGCCGGCACGGGTCGGTGCCTCGTCGACCGCTGTACCGTCCACTGCTTTCAGCTCGGTGAGCAGTTCCTCGACGGTCGCGATCGCCTTGCTCAGGTCGATGTCCACAGCGTTCTACCTCCGGGGCGTCGCCGGTAGTCTGCCGCAACACCCGGGGGATTGTCCGATCAGGGGCGCCGGGAATCGCCCTCCCTGTCCGGCGTGGATCCGGCGGCGACGAAGCCGGCAAGCTGGTCGTGGAGGACCTGGGCGGCACGGGCGGCCGAGCGCAGCACCATGACAGCGGCCTCGATGCCAGTGGCTTCGAGGTCGGCCAGTTGGCACGCCTCATGGGGTGACGAGGCCACGGTCAGTGGGGCGGGGACGAGGGCGTGGAGAAAGAAGCGGTAGTAGCCCTGGTCACCGTCGTCGACGAATTCCGCGGTCAGGCTCATGCCGGGCGGGCCCGTGATCACGCCCGCTGTTTGTGCGGCACGGACGAGTAGCACAACGGTGTCCTCCTCACCGACGGTGCCACAGCGCCAGTCCATCGCGATCGGCGCAGTGGTGACGGCCAGCATGCTGTCTCTGCCGTCGAAGGTCCTCAGTTCGTAGGCGACGATCAGGTCGGCCAGCCAGCCGCGTGCGCGGCCTTCGTGCAGGGCGAACACAGGTGTTACCTCCTCGTGGTCAGTGGATCTTGCCGGTGCAGGGGCCGCACGGGCGGGTGGGGGTCATCCGGCGGGCATACGGTGCTCGGGCGGCGACCTTCTCCCAGGTCGTCCACCGCGTGGGCGGTGCGCGGTCTTCCTCTCACACGAGGACGGGCCGACGTTGCGCGTCATCGAGGCGGAGTAGATGCAGTGGTGGGCTCCGCGGGAGCCGACGAGATGAGGTAGCGCCGGCCGGAGGTCACCGCCGCAGCCTCTGACACGGTGCAGTCCCGGCTCGGTGAGCACGCTACGGGTACCGACGTTCGAGCCTTGATCGTCGATCAGGGCGCCGGCCAAGGTCGTCGGATTGGGCTTGCGAGGAGTGCATGGTGCCCGCCGTGTTCGTGGATTTGCCATGCACCGCTCGGAAAGGATCTTCCGACGGCTGGTCGTTCGCTTCCTCCCGCGTGTTCTCGCGGGATGGTGCTGGCTGAGAGATGATCAGGGTGGGGGTATCGGCAGGCCAGCTCGGTAGTCGACGTTTGGCTCCGGTGGCAACGGTTCCCCGGTGGTCGGGGTGGTGGTATAGGCGCTCCGCACCTCTTCTGCCGTGAGTGGTTCGAGCCATGCGTCAGTGATCTTCCAACCACGCAGGGCCTCTCGTCCGCCGCAGCCGGGTACACGGGACCGGGCGACGAGAGCAGCCTGTGCAGCGGGCTCCATGCCCTTCGCCAGCAACTCGTGCGTGTGTGTCAATTCCGCAGGGTCGTATGCGATGTGTCTGGCGGTGACGACCGCGGTAAGTGCCGAAGTGGCTGCCGAGCGGGCGATCACACTGACGACGATGTGATGTACGCCGAGGCCAAGCTCTCCGATGAGTTCCACCAAGCAGATCCTGGCGCGCAACCAAAGCAAAGGCGGGATGGGGTCAGGGCTGGTCATGAGCGCTACGGCTTTCCTTCCTGATTGAGCCGGAGGGCGTTCGGCAGGGTCGACGGGTGGGCGCCGAAACCTCGGAAATGGCTGGGATGGGACAGCGTGAACTCGTGATCCCGGCCAGATGGCCACGCAGATCGGCGGCCGGCTCCTGCACGGAGGTCAGGGACCGGTGCGCGGGCGGCGAGTCCCTGTACCGGCGAGGCGTTCGGTGTGAACGACCCAGGTGACGGCCTGCACAGTGCTCGGCAATTCCTCCAGCCGCATTGCCGCCTCGCGGTAACAGTGGGCCAGCGCCGTGTACCGGCGTGGGTTGGACAGGCCACGATCGCGATTGCCGTAGGTCTCCCCTACCGCGATGTCGTGGGCGTGCCGGTCGATGACCACGGCATCGGGATCGGATGGATTCGCGATGCATCGGTAAAAGTGGCCCGTCTTGCGGGTCATCGGTAGGACTTCGGTGGGGTCCGCGCCCGCGAGGATTTTCGCTGCCTTGGTCAGTGCATCGGTGAAGTGCCCGCCCGACAGGCCGCTTTCGCATGCCTGGCGGGCTAGGCGGATGTTCTCCGACCAGGACTTGTTGGCAGACAATGCGGCGATCACGCCCGCACCCGCCTGCGGATTGCCGCCGGTCATCATGTCCGCCAGTTCGTGCGCGGTGCGGTACCAGGCTCGGCCGCGCTGCTCCTGATCTGCCGTGGCGGACCGCCACACGGCGATGATGTTGCGGACGTACCGCTCACGCGCCGCATTCGGCGGGTTAGCGGGGATCACTGTCTTCCTCCTTTCAACACAGTCGAGCGACAACGGAAGGGGCGGCGGCCACGGATTGCCGCCGGCGGAAACGGACTTCGGGCTCCGGCCTCCGGGCAACCAACTTAGGAGCGATTAGGCGTTTGAAGGGCCCTGCTTGAAGCCCATGCCGAAAGACATAAGTGGCGGAGCTGGGCTCAACACCCGGCAGTGGTGCGACATCGACCGAGGCAGGCCCCGAAGTCGAGCACAGACGTGACAGAGCCGGCTCGGGCCGCGGCCCATGGCTCAGGGCTGGCCGTGGGCACGGCGGCGTGCCGAGACGTTGCTGCAACGGGAGCAGCATTACGTCCACTTCGAGGCAAGAGGTGCGGCGGACCGCCCGGTTCTTCAGAACACCGACTCCGAGATCAGACTCAAGGATCTAGCCATTGATGCTGTACTTGAGTCGGCGTTGTCCGGATACTCGCCTGGCGTCCCATTCGTCAGCCGGTTTTCTGGACTGGCGGCCTTGTCCTTGAGCAGGGTGGTGTCCGGGCAGGGACAGTCGAAATCGTCGCAGGGGCGACAGGGCGGGGCATGACACGTCCCGAGAGCGACCGCCGTGGGAGGCAGTGCCGTTCGGTAGGACTCCCGCCAATTCCACTCGGACGACTCCTGCTGATCGTCGCCCACGCCGGGCCGGCGCATGTTCGCGCGCCTCAACCTGAGGGCCGATCCCCTGAACGTGCGCAGATGCGCCGCTGACACGTCGCATTCCGGCAGCCTCAACTCGTCGTCGTCCTCTAGCAGCCGAAGGCGGACCTGCAACCAGGCGGGTGCGACTCCTCAACGGTGCCGAGCGGCGCATGGCCGAGGTGGTCGCGACGACTGTGACGGAGGCGAGCCGGCGTCGCCGTCTCCTCCTCGCTCCACGCCTAATCCGCGGCGTCACGGGGCTCAGAGGGTGCTGGCATCGGTAGAGGATGGGTGAGGCGAACGCGCGATTCATCGGTGACGGCAGGGTCACTGTTCCAGATCTCGATGCACTCCGAGCACGTTGCCTGGCGAGGGTCCATTACGACGGTGCTGGTGAAGCCGCACTTCGTCTCCCGCGCCGTTAGATACGCGTCGGAGTCGGCCGCCTCCGTACGTGGGGACTGCGGGTCGAGAGCACGGTCGATGCACGCCTCCCGCTCCCCAGCCGGCGGGGCACAGCGAACAGCGTGGGCGAGTTGCCCTAACCGGTCGGCCAGTTGCTTCTGTGGTCCGTACAAGGCGATGCCGTTGCTGCCGGTCCACACCGCGACGGCCATCTCGCCAGGCGAGACGGTGGCACCGTCGATATCGGTGCCCGGATAGAGCAGTTCCGCCGGGCTGTCGGCTTCCGCCCATTCAAGTCGGTCGGACATGTTGGTCTTCTCCCTTCGATGGTGCAGGGCTCGGGTTGGTGATGGGCGGATGGCTCAGCTCCGGACTCGCGATCGCCCTTGGCTATGGAGTGAGGGACCGCGTGATCGTCGGCCGCTCTCGGAATGAGCTGGGCGAAGGGGCCTCGGTGCGCCCTGCGCTTGGCACCCAACTGGCAGTCGAACCGAATTAGGCACTACTTCCCTTGCGGGGACAGTGGACTTCAGAATGCACTTTTGAGGAGCAGCTGTGGGGCTCGTAAACCCACTCTTCTAAGCCAGCTGTTGCACGCTAGGGACCATGGCTTCAGTCCGATCAGCGCCTTCGGGGAATCGCGAACTGACGGGGTGGTAGATCGGCAGAGCCGAGGGGCGGGCGTTGAGGCGGCGCGGGATCAGAAGGACGGTGGTGTGGGACGAGACGCTTTGATGTCCCGTGCCGAAAGACCATCCGGGCGACGGGGCGCTGGTGAATTGGACGGCCATGGTACGAACCGGCCCGGCGCGGGGTCCGGCTCGCTGAGAGACCGGTCAGTAGTACCTCAGCATCTCGTCGACTTCCGCCAGTGCCTCGGTGACCGTGTGGTCCATCACCTCACGTCCTGCGGCGCGATAGATATAGATGAGGATCTCGGAGATGACCTGGGCTGCGAGGGCCGGGGCAAGGTCGGCGTCGAATCGCTGCCATCCGTCGTCGTCGCGGTAGCTCTCGTCCTCGCCGATTCCGTGCGCGACTTCCGCGAGGTGGTGGAAGCCGTGTTCTTCCAGCAGATGATGGAACCCTCGTTCCTCGCTATCCGTCTGGTGGGTGTCGGTCATGTCGAGATACGGGGAGCTCGGGAGCGGGCCATAGTGCGCAAGCACGAGGTCCTCCTTCTCATGTGGGCCGTTGGTCCCGGCTTCGGTATTTGCGGTTCTTCAGGCACAACCCTGCTGAGGGGATGCAGTGTCCACAGATGACCAGCGGTGCGCTCCCCCATCCCCGGGCTCGGAGCCTGAGCCGCGCTGCGCTGAGTGGGACGTCGGGCGGAGCCGATTGCTACCGCGAGGTGCGTCCGGACGGGCGGCCGGGTGCGATCCGCCCGGCCGGATGTACCGCGGCCCCTCGAAGCGGGGCTGGTGCTATGCGGCCCGCACCAGGTCAGTGCGATCCAGCAGGCCGGTCAGCGTGCTCAGGATGCTGCGGTCCATCTGGTGGACCCCTCCGGTGATCGCGCGCAGCATGTTGCGCTCCGGCCGGTGGACGTTGCGGACCGTTGCCTCGTGGTGGGCGTAGGTGTTGACCGCCTGCACGACGCCGTAGGCAGTACCGCGCCAAGGCGCGACCCGCGCGTCCTCGTTCCACAGCCGAGTCAGGGAGTCACGCTTCTTCTCCGCCAGAGTGCGGCCGCGCCCTTTCTCCGCCGGCACGCGAACCTCAGCGTCGAGGAAGGCGTCCCACTGCCGGTCAGTGACCGTGGTCTGGCACAGCCTCGTGATCTCGGCGGCGAAGTCGTCGGCGGTCTGATAGACGAGGTTGAGCGCCTCGCGGGCTTCGGCGACCTTCAGCCGTGAGTGCCGTGAGTGCTTGATCGCGATCTCCTGCCCGGCCTCCGACAGCGCCAACGCCATCGTGTTGTCGCAGACGATGTTGGTCGCGGCCCGCTTGAACCGGGTCTTCAGCGAGCCGTCAAAGCTCGTCGTGCCGAACAGGTTCGGGCGGAACTCGACCCCTTCCGGCGTGGTGATCGTCTCGGGGACCTCGATCGAGACCCATGCGACAGCACCGCCGCGCAGCAGTCCGGCCGAGCCGATCGACAACTCGTCGTCCAGAAGCGAGCCGATCTTGTTAATCAGCCACTCCTCGTAGGGGTGAGGCTGGTAGCCGGGGGTGAAGTACCCCATGACGTAGCCGTTGTCGCTACGCAGGAACGCCTGCCGCGTACTGTCCTGCTGGAGTCGGCCGGTGACGGGGTTCTTCACGAACACCTCGCCAGAGACGGCCTCCCAGCCGAACAATCGCCTCCTGACGTCCTCCACCGGCACCGGCCCTGGATAGTGATTGGGCTCGTCACCCTCCAGGCTGCGCCGGTGATGCCAGGCCGTTCCGCGCTTGTCGGTGAATCCAATCAGCACGTTGGCGTTCAGCCATTCCAGCGTCTCTTGAGACATACGGACGTGCTCCTTTCCTTCCTCTCGGGGTTGCATCACACGAAAGGCATGTGGAATATCGGTATTGATCAACTGCGCCCGGGCAAGACCGTGTTCGATCCTGCAGTTTCTCAGGCCGTGACTCTGTTGTTGCCCCTCACAGGAATACGGCGCAACGAAACGCTCAAACGTCCGCTCCGCAGCCGCTTGACGCCTCGGCTACCGTTCCCTCCGGAAGGAAGAACCCACTCTCCACTCCACACAGCCTGTTCTGGTGAGAACTGCGCCACGGGGTGCCCGCCGGTGGCCACGCCTCCGACGGGCGCGGTTTGATCAGGACCAGGACGTGCTTGACCTCCACGAAAGTCACGCAGGCGCTGGTAGGTATTTCACCGGCCATCGTCGCCATCCGGGTTGCGGATGGCGCGATCGGAGTCGAGGCCATGCAGCAGACGCAGATGAATGTCTACGCCGGGCTGACGCGGCACAGAAAGCTAACCCAGGTCCATTTCATGGCGCTCGCAGATCCGCGTCAGACGAGCGATCATCTTACGGACATCACTATAGGTGATATGCATTTCCACTCTGCCGCTCCATTCGGGAGCATCCAGGTCGATGGCCTCCGACCACAGGTCGAGGCTGACTGCCTCACCCGTGTCGCGAATTTCGAGGGTGTGGCATATCGAGCCTGCCGTCTGGGCCCAGAATTCACGGTCCTCGCCGTCGGGTGACTCCTCGAAGACGTAGGAGTCCGTAGTCATCGTTTTCCCCTTCGTCTTCCCCGCCTTGTCGGAGGTGCCGCGCGACGAGGGCCTTGCGCCCCGGTCACGCGGGGCCGCCTCGCCGCAGACGATCGCTGCCCGCTGCGAGACCGCGGCTTCTTCGATCCGCCGAAGATCCGGACCTCCCGCTCCTGCTCTTCGTTCAGAACAGTCACCGGCAGGTGGGAGACGCTGTCACGCTGTGCGCGGGCGATCCGGTGCCATCCGTCAATGATCAGCAAGGCGCCGTCGGCTTCCTTGATCTTCACCATAATGAGCGGGCGGCCCAGGTCGACACGGTCTATGTAGTCCTCATCGATCCTGACTGCGGGAAGCCATCCGAACCACGGTTCAACGGCCATGCGATAGACGGGCAGGTCAGCGGCGATCTCCTGAGCCCGCGTGACATCCCATCGGTAGGCCAGGAACTGGAAGTACTCGCGGTTACTCATGCGCACTCATCCGTCCGGGCGTAGCGGCGGACGAACCGTTCGAGATCAGCGAGGGTGTTCAGCGCGTCGAACAGTTCGGCTGCCTCCTGCACCCTCAGCCGCAGGGCCTTCCGAGCGAATGCCGGGATGCTTATGGTGTCCCCCTCAGCAAAGCCCAGAGCGCGGGCGGCCTCGTTGAACACCAGCTCGGTGGAGTGGTTTGAGCCGATGACGCTGCCGTCGGTCCCTGCGATGACGGGATTGGGTCTGGCCAGTTGGGCGCCGGCCAGCAGAGCAGCGTGGTAGGCAAAGCAGCCCTGGTCCCGGCGTCGATAAGTCATCTGGTTCCAGCGCTCCGGGCAGACCTGTATTCGCCGAAGTGTGGCGTGCAGCAGGTGGGCGTTGGCCATGATCGGTGGTTCTCCTTTCGCGAATCGGTGGTGTGCGGAGATGGGTGTGCAATGCCGCAGACCCGCACGCCAAGGCCCCAGGGGAGGGAGGGGAACCCCGGGCACTGGCGTGCAGGCGTGCCGCACTGAACACGGGCGCGGGCAGCGTCTTGACGACCTCTCGCCGCAAGGCAACTCGTGACGGGGCGCCGGACCTATCTGTCCCGGCATCTGAGGTAGTCCGGCAGTGGGAAGCTGCTGTGGTCTTCATCGCGCTGGCGGCGGAGGCTCTCGACGAGGTCCGCTGGATCGAACGATCCGGCATCGACGAGGAAGACGTGCAGCGGTCGGCACTCCGTGGTGACCAACAAGGTGATCGCGTCTGGGTTGATACGCGCGGCTGCCACCCGAAGTGGTGAATCAGGGGGAATCGCCGCGTTATCCCCGCCCATCCGCTAGAAGGGGGAGATGACAACTGACGACCGGTGGCTGGTGGACGCTATGTGGCGGGCGACCGATCTGACCCGTGCGTACCTCGCCCAGAACCGCTCTCTGATAGCAACCTGCCTCACAGGGCTGGACGCCGGCAGGTTGGAGCGCGTTCTCGCCTGGCTCGTCCTCGACCACGACGAGCTCTTCGACACCCTGGGGGGACCATCCATGGCGGTGCGCCAGATCAACGGGCTGGCGGCCTTGGCGCCGTTGGAGCATGAGTTCGCGACGACGACGGCGATACGCCGGGTCGCCGCGAAGGAGTCGACGCTCACCCAAGCCCTGGAGGACTTAGCGCCGCTGGACCGTATCCACACCATCGCGATCTGTACCGCGGTCATGCTGCTGGAAGCGTATGGCAGTGCTCACGCCTTGAAGCAGCTCGACGACGACGCCGCGCACTACGAGCACCTGGGCTAACCGCGGCCCTACACGATCGCCTGACCCCAGCCTCGCTACCGGCCACGACCGGTGAGGCCGCCCTGACACCAGAGGCCATGCACTCAGCGATACGGTCAGCCGGGCTTTCCCAGCCGAGCGTATTGCGTGGGCAGCCGTTGAGTCTCGGACAAGCCGCGCCTTGTCGACCGGTCCCAGGGAACCTGCGTATGTCAGGCGCACCGAGCCGGACGAAGGCTGTGCCGCTGGACGCCACAGAGGTCTTTGTCCCCGGCCTGGTCACCTTCCTTTGCCCAGCGCCGCGAGAGCGTTCCTTCGGCTTTCCAGTTCAGATATCTTGGAATCTGGCGTGCCGACGTGCCGGAGCATGGCGATGTAGTCGTCAAGAGCATCCGGGGCGTCGGGGGTCGAGTTCCGCAGCTTTTGCCTGTAGGCGCAGTTCAGACCCCGCATGGTGTCGCAGACATTGGGCTCATCGACCACGTGCACGTAGCAGCCCGGATACTTCACGAAGATCCGGCATCCGCACCGGAGGTAATACCAGCCCGTCACCTCGCCGATGCCGTCCACGAGAACCCGTTCGGGACGCTCCGTGAGCGGCATGTCGGCGTAGCGGGATTCGAAAGCGGCCGTGATCTTTTCCGGAACCCCGTAATGCTCGTTGATCGCCCGTCGCTGAGGCAGCGTATCGTGAACGGTTCCGTCCACGGCAACTTCCGCAAACGCGGCGTGCAGCCGCTGAGACTCCGGACACTCTTTCGTGCCGGGTCCCAGGGTATGCAAACGCCAGTACTTGGCCACGAAGACGACGCAGCCGCATTCAAGGAAGAACCAACCGGATTCTCCCACCTTCTTATCAGGCACCGCTTCCTCCCTTTCGTTGCGTCATGCAGCCCTTGGTCAAACACGCAGAATTCCGGCTCTCCGCCACCTCTGCGCCGTTTATATCAGCAAGTCCTGCGATGGGAGTCGACTCTTCTCTTTCACCGTGCGCGTGGCGCGGTGTTCATCTCCCACGTCTCGTAGACACCGGCGATGATGCCGAGTTCTTGAAGGCGTATGGTCACTGCGTCAGCAGCGGCGCGCATGTGCACTGCCATGTCGTTCTCGTCGCAGTCGTGCTCGGACCCCTCAAAGGCGGCCGCTGCCTCCTGGTAGGAGCGGGCCAGGTCCGTGAGCTCTTTTCGTTCCTGGGGCAGTACCGCCACCGCCCCGTCCGGCGCCACGATCAGGTCGAGGGATTTGGCCACTCGCCGCGCAAACTCCACGCGGGCCGCCTTCTCCGAATGGAAGTAGTCTCCCTGCCTCACGCCACCGCCCACGGCCCAGGGCTGTACCTCTTCCGACCCGTGGGCCAGCACGAACTCCACACTCTCACCCGGCACCTGATAGCGCTCCACAATGGCGTAGTGACCGTACATCGCCGGCTTGTCCCGCTTGGCCATATTCAGTAGCTCCTGATTTCGTGGGGCGGGCGATCTTCTTGACAGCACTGGGCGGGAAATCAACGACCATTGATGCCACCTCTCTCGGTGTCTTTCCCCGTGGAGGCGTTCTTCGGTACTGCTGCAGGGATGCATCACCGTCCGGACGCCAGACGTTCCCAGGTCGGCTCTCAAATTCGCTGAGTTTCCGACGGCAACTTCTGCCCGTGCTGACTAAGTCGGTGCGCACAGGACAGTTCTGCTCGTCACCGTGCACCATCGGGAAGTCGACGCACGTTGGCCCCAATCCGTTTCTTGACTGCCAGCACGAGGGTAGGGCATCAGAGCCGCTGTAAGGGCTGGCGAAGTCTTTCCCGCCCCGGTCCTCCACTTCGGAGGAGGATTCATAGCGCCCGTGCTTGCCTCTTACTGTCGGAGCTATTGCTCCTCATTACAATACGGCTGTGGAATTTCCCGGAACGTCCGCAGGGGGCGATCAGATTCGGGAGTTTCCCGGCCAGCATGGCGAGTCATTTCGCACTGATTTGATTAGTGGTCTGCTTCGTCAAGATGAGCTGACGCGTGGTGCTGTGCAGGCCTGGGACGGCCGGTCTCCCGCTAAGCCTCGATTCACCGATCGGATTCCGAGGTGAGCGTTTCTGCGTTCTCGGTGTGGTGGCCGGTTGGAGGGCATGTCGTACTCGCTGGTCTGCCCAGCTTTTCCACGTCGGTTCCGGTTGGGCCCTGGTGGGCGGGTGGGTGGGTTGGTCAGAGGGCCGGTGGTGCGTGGGCGGTGTGGAACAACTCGGAGAACGCCTCGTGCCAGGGCCATCGGCGGGGCAGGTGCAGTGTGAGGCGTCGGGCGGAGCGGGCGATCCGGGCGGGGACGTGGACCAGGTGAGTGCGGATAGTGGCGGTGGTGGCCTTGGCGTGGAACGCTCCGGCCAGGGCTCCTGCCGCTCTCAGCAGGTTGTAGGACATCGCCCACAAGCTCAGCCAGGCCGCGTTGGCGTTGAACTTCCCCGAGGGCAGGTGGGCGAGAGGTCCGGCTTTGCCGTCGGCGATGACCTGCTCGATCACGGCGTGGTGGCGGTGGTGCCGTTCGGCCTGGAGGGTTTCGAAGGGGCTGTCGGTGAAGAACGGGTGGTGGCGCCAGACGGGGAACAGCTCGCCCTGCTCGCCGACGGTGGCGGGTTTGGCCAAGTCACGGACCCGGCGCACGATCAGCCGGGCGGTGACCTGTTCGGTCTTCTTCCGGCCGGTGAAGGCGGTGTAGGAGGGGATCTGGGCGACTTCGGCGTCTGAGATCAGCTCGCCGGTGTCGGGATCGATGACCGCCCTCGGATAGCGGATCGGCGTCCACGCGTCCTCGGGCATGGCGGCGATGGCCCGCTTGATCGACGGGTTCATTCCCGTCGTGATCGAGAAGTGGGTGCCGTTGCGGCGGCAGGCGGCCACCACGTCGGCGTTGTAGAACTGGCTGTCCGCGCGCAGAATGCGGATCCCGGTGCAGCCGGCCTCGATCGCGCCCGCCAGTGCTTCGGTGACGAACCGCTCCGCGCCGCGGGAGTCGGCCGCCTTGCCCTGACGTAGTCGCACCGCGGCGATCACCGGCCGGGAGATCGGCGTGCAGATGGTGGCCAGCAGCGGATGCAGGGTGCGGATGCCCTTGAACCGGCCGACCTGGGCGCCCTGCTTGGCGGGTCCGAACACCCGCTTGTGCGTGGAGTCGACATCGACGAACGCCACCGCGTCCGCGCCGGGCAGCAGCGGAGTCCGGGCGGCCAGCTCCGCGAGGAACCGGCGGTGAACGGCGTGCAGTTGCAGACCATGGCCGTGGGTGAAGGAACGCAGGAACGTCCCCAGCGTCGACGGGGCCCGTATCCCACCGAACAGCGCCGGCATCGCCCCGTGCCGCAGCCGGTCGGCGTCCTCGATACTGTCCGCCCCCGCGCACATCGCCGCGATCAGCGACGTCACCTTCGCCGCCGGGTTCGCCCCGCCACCATTGACCGCCCCGTCGATGCGCACGGTCTCGCGGACCAGCTCCGACAGCCGCCCCCGCGCGGCAAGACGCATCACCGGGACCAGACCGGCGTCCGCGACCAGGTTCGGGTCATCGAACACCGCGGACACCGCACATGACGGCATGGAAGAATGCATCCCGGAGATGCACCTCCGAACTGGTCGAGTAGAAGCCTAGAGAACTCCTATTCTCCCAGGTCAGAGCGCATCTCCACTTTCATGTCCAGACACTGGACCAGCCGTCACCCGGTGAATCGAGGCTAAGAGGCAGGCCAACCAACCGTCCCAGGCACTCGACGCTTCCGCGCTATGCGGTGTGCTGGGCGACGAGAGTTGTCAGGTCGTCGAGGTCGTTATCTGAGTGGAACAGGTCGTCCGCTTCGTCCTCGGTCAGCGCCAGGGCGCGGCGGGCGAACTCGCGGATCTCGATCGTGTCGTTCTCCTCGAAGCCGAGGCTGCGCGCGGCGTCGTTGTATGCCAGCCCAGCGTTCCTGTTGAGCTCTGTGTCGCTGCCGGGGAGACTGATGACGTGCTGAGGGCTGATCAGCTGCCCGCCGGCGATCCGGGCGGCGTGATAGGCGAAGCAGCCCTTGTCGCCCTGGCGGTAGTACGGCTGGAGCCAGGTTTCCGGGTGTTCCTGGATGTGATGCAGGGTGGCGTTCAACAGTTCGGCATTGGCCATGGCGAGGTGTGTCCCTTCTCATTCCGGAGTCCCCACCCGAGAGCAGTCCGCCTCACCCGGCAGCCCCGTTTCCGCGACCGCGGAGACAGGTCATGGGCTGTTGGCGGTACAGGGCGGCCCCACTCCTGCGGGTGGGGCGCGGGGCTGGGAGGGAGCCGCCCGTTCCGCCCGGCGTGCGGGCGGGTCCGGCAGCGTGGAATGCAGACGAAAGGCGCTGCCGGAGTCCTTGCGAGGGCGGGCCCGGTCACCGTTGAACAGGCCGAGTCAGCGGCCTATGGGCAGCGGGCCCTTCACGGCGGGCCATGGTGCTCAGCGGCTGCGGCCATGGGGCAGACAGTCGCGTGCGGGCACGGGCTGGTGATGTAGGTCCCGCCGTACAAGCTGGTCCGGTCCGGACGCGAACGATTCCAGGGCTGGCAGGTCGATGTAGCCCCATTCGCCCTGGGTGGTGTCATCTCCCAGGGCCGCCCATCCGAAGGCTTCTCCGGTGTCCGGGTCAAGCTCGGTGATGTACCACTCGCCCCAGGGGGCGACGTACCGCAGGTGGACGATCGCATTTTCGGCGGGCTGGTGGTCCGTGCCGTACAGCGGCGGGATCGCGGCCAGGTCCTGCTCGGGCGGGTAGAACGCGTGCCCGCGTAGTTCTCGGTGGATTTCCGGGGGGCGCGTTCTCATGGCGACGCCCCCGGGTCCGTGTTCCGCCTGGCTTGGTGACGCAGGGAGGTGATCAGTTCCCTGAGGAGGACCACGATGTCCTGGTGGATGGCCAGCAGCTCGAAGACCCGCCTCACCGCCTCGGGGTCGTCGTCCTCGGGCTGGGGATCGTGCAGGGCGTGCCAATGCGCCAGCAGGTGTTCGACGTAGGCGCGTTCATCGGCGGTCCACGACTGAGGGGGGTAGCCGTCGATTCTGCGGGGGTCCCGCATGGCATGGCCGCCGCCGGGGGTGTGCCAGTGGTCCGGCTCTCGCTCGGTCAACCGGGTCATGCGTCATCACGGGCCGCTGCGACAAGCTCCTCGGTGAGTGCCAGCGCGTCCCCGCGATCCCCGGAGCGGAGTTCGTCGTGCCTGGCGCAGTCCTTCTCGTCGGCCTCCCCATCCTCGTCCCCGTACGGGGCAGTCGCTGTCGTGAAGCTCTCGGACGGCTCAGGGAGGAGTTTGGCTTCGTCGACGGAGCGCTCAGTGATCGTCAGATATCCCACGCTTCCGTCGATTGGTAGTTCATCGAGCCACTGGTCCTCGTGATCTTCCAGATATCCCGCCAAGTCTTCCGGGCTCTCGGCTATGGCGCCTGGTATCTCGACAGTGACGGGAAAGGTGTAGTTCACCGTCTCGGTAACGGTCAGTTCGACCGCGACGGCCTTCAGGTCGTCCTCGTCCATCGGCTCCTTCCTTCCATTCGTGCACCAACGAGGGCGACACGACGGCGCCGCCCGGTAGCGCGGCACCGTCGTGTCGGGGCTGCGGAATCATCCGCCGTGTCAGAGCTTTCGGCTGTTCAGCCTGATTTCCAGACCGTCGTCCTGGTAGAGCATGCGCAGGCGCTCCAGGGCCGATCGCGCCTGGCTCTCGGTCAAGCCGTGGACGATCAGCACATCCGGCACGCCCGCGTTATGGCCGGTCCACGCGGGATCGGCCGTCGTGCTCCACAGGCTGTAGTTGCGCGCTTCCACGATCACTCCGCCCTTCCTTCTTTCGGGCCGCTCGTTGGCCCCGAGCGTGTCGCGATCAGCTGCCGTCCACGGGCCGTCGATCACGCGTTCCGGGCCGGCCGGGCGCCAGGCCGCTCGACGTCTGGCGCCCGGCCCGCTGCGAGAAACACAGCTACCGCCCGCAGGCCCGCCTCCGCTCCTCGGTGTAAGGGAGGGCCACGGCCGCGGTCACTCCCCCTCGGCCTCCTGCGCGGTGTACTCCTGGACGAGCCGTTCGAGGTCCGCCAGGCCGTTGCACCCGCAGAACAGTTGCGCCGCCTGCTCATCGCTCAGCTTCAGGGCTCGACGGGCGAACAGGTTGATGCTGATGAAGTCGCCGTCCTCGTACCCCAGGGCCCGTGCGGCGTCATTCACCACCACCCGGACGTCGTCGTTCGGGTCGATCGAGCCGTCCCCCCAGGTGATGGTCGGCTCGGGGTCCTCCAGGACCGCGCCAGCGAGTCGAGCCGCGTGGAACGCAAAGCATCCCCGGTTTCCCGCACGCCACACCTTTTGGTCCCAGGACTCGCGGTCGTCCTGGATGTGGCGCAGCGTCGTGTGCAGCAGGTCCCCATTGGCCATGAAGAAGGTCCTCCTGTTCCAGTCATCGCCCCGGCATGTCCCCGCACACCGACCGGCCGCAGCAGCACGGTGCTCCGTCAGCTGGTCTGCGGTGGCAGCGGGAAGATCCCCTCCCAGCCGGGGCGAGGAGCTGGGAGGGGACCGCTGAACCCTTCTGGGTGCGAGTGGGCCTCAGCAGCGCCGAATGGGCGACGGGACGTGCTCCCGACGTCGTGGCGCGGTTGAACCGCCCGTGCACAGGGGTCCGTGTGCGGGCCTCGTCGTCTTGGCGACAACCCCGCGCCGCTGGGCGCGTGTCAGTCCCGAGCCGCAGTCAACCTGGAAACCCGCCTCCTGCAGCGCCACGACGGCCCGGAGGGAGGACGCTGCCGAGCGCAGCGCCACCGGTTCAGCATGGTTGCGTCAGCGCATCGGGTACAGGAGCACGGCAGCGACAGCGTCAGCGGGGATCGCGTCGGGGGAGAGCAGGTCCCGGGCTCCGGTGTCCCGCCGCAGTTCCTCGCTCGTCGGATAGACCCGGCCTCTGCCGCCGGCTTCGTCGAGGTACATCGCCTGCGCGAGGTCCAGCAGCGGCGAATATCGGTTGCCTTCCCCGTCGCTGGATAGGACGACGAGCATGTCATCCGGCAAGGCACACAGCACTGTCTTCAACTGTCCGACAGTCAGCGGCTTCCGACGCCGCGTGGTCGGGAAATCGGGCATGACCAACCTCCTTGGCGATAGCGCCCGAGACGACCGGAACGAGCCCCTAGTGAAGGCGCGTCACGCCACCGTGACCGCAGCACCGCCGGCCCGGGAGACCAGTCCTCGGCAGCTGGGGCACGGGCGACTCCGGACAACGCCCTCAAGGAGGCGGACGTACGGGATCCCTCGCCCGGCACCCTTCGATGTGCGGCGAGACGTCCTCTAAGAGGACCAGCGGCCCTGAGGAAATGGGCCGCTGGATACTCCGGCAGGTCGGCCCCAACCGAACATCGGCACCTCGCACGCATCGGACGGCCCGAGGCGCACCTTAGCCACCGTCGAGCCGTCCGCACTGCGTATGACGGCAGCCGAGCCTCAGGCGAACTGCCGATCGGCGAGCTCACATGTCGCGGCTGCCGAGTCGATGTGCTCGCACCAGATGCCGATGTCGGGGCCCTCCGGTGGGCGGAAATTCCACCCGACGTCTCCCCGGCGCAGGTAGGACCGGACATCGCCGTCGGCGATGTCCGATAGCGCGGTTTCAACGTCGTCGGCGACCTCACACCAAGGGCAAGGGTCACCCTGCCCGTCCGGGCGGCACCCCTGACACTGCTGGGAGAAGTCGTCCCGCTGGGAGCACAGTTCCGCTCGCAGATGCTCCAGCGCGCGGTCGATATCGTCGAAGCACGCTGGGGCGACGGTCGGCAGATATCCGGGAGTGTTGCTGCTCACGTGCAGGTGCGTGATCACTCGCCTGCCTCCACGATCGCTCCATCATCGAGCGGGCAGTCAGGATGATCGCTCAGGAAGTCTTGTGTGACGTCCTGCCCTCCCTCGATGACGTCGATGCTGTAGCCGTAAGTGGACAACACGCCACACGCCGCGTCCTCGCGGACGAGGCGCTCGACGTCGCCTTGCACGGCAGCCCGCAGTTCCTCAGCGGCCTCCTCATAGGTATCGCTCACAGCGACCAGGTCGCCGTTCTCACACCACACGCGGAACTCACGCTGGTGAGCGCTGGGGTCCGCGTTCTGCGACGAGAGAGTCACCTTCGTCTGGAGATGGGTCAGCTTCTCCTCCAGCACCACAGCCCTATCCGGGCACATCTCCCGAGGGTCGGGCAGGGGGTCGGTGCTGTAGCCGTAGGCGTAATCGGTCTCCGAGCCGACCACCTCACCGTCACCATCGACGACGTCGCGACCGAAGATGATCGCTCCGAACCACAGCGCCTCCTGAGGTGCGGCCCTCCAGGTGTTGCTGGTCTCGCTCATGTCCGCAATCCCTCCCAAGGTCGTCGGACATGGCCAGGGGCCCGGGATCCCAACCCGAGCCCCTGGCGGTTGCTCATTCCGAGTGGCCGTGGGAGCTACGGCCGCCGCGCCATGCCTGCACTCGCGGCAGAGCCGACAAGATCACTGATGGCCGCCGGCGGTGACGATCGTGATCTGCCGGCCGCGCCCGGCGTAGAAATGCCGCACATCGTTCTCAGTGGCCTCGGGCGCAAGCGGCAGCGGCAGCCACTCCTCCAACTGTTCGCTCCAGGTGACCCATTGCCCGTCAATGCGGGCAACCTCCAACGGCTGCATCGGTCCTCCCTTCCACAACCCGGACCGCGGGCGGCCGGCCCTCCGGGGACAGCCCGGAGGCCGGCCGCAGCGATCTCACACCGGGAACGAACCCGGCCCGCCCATCGCCCCCATCACCGTGGCGGCGATCGCGAGCTGGATGCGGATCGCCTCGAACTCCTCCGGGCTCACCGTCACGGTGAGGGTGCCGTCGGGGTTCTCAGTCGCCTCGACGATGGCCATCCCCGGGGGAACGGCGGCGCCCGGCTCCTCGGGCGACGACGACCCCCCGCTGCTGCCGTCCAGCAAGTCCCCCGCCATCGAGCACATGTCACACATGGGATTCCTCCCTCACGGAATCCGACTGTCCACTCTGAACAGCCGTGGGTACGCCCCGCCGACGCTCAGGCGCACGACATGGCAGTTCACAGTGCAGCGAGAACTTCCCTGGTCAGCCGATGGAGGGGCACCAGCCGACCAGGGACAGGAGCCCTGCCCGACCCGAGGAGGGGCGCGGAAGCCGGGCAGGGAGCAGGCGGCGGCCGCTCAGCGACCGCTGTAGGCGAGGTCCGGCGCGTCTAGCAGGGACACCGGGCCCTCGAACACCATCGGTTCTGGGGGCGCGATCTCCGCCTGCCGCAGCTCGCGCTCGATGCGCGCCAGCACGTCATCGGAGCCCTCTGCTGCCAAGGGCCGAGGGTCACACTCGTCCGGCACCCGTAGGAATGGCGGACCCTCCGCACCGCACCCCTCAGCCACGCACAGCGCGGCCATGGAAACCGGATACGCGACCGAACCAACGACGCGGTAGCGGGTGGCGGGGTAGTCCCGCTCGAATCCCGACTGACCCCGGTAGGTCGCCAGCGCGGTCCGCGCGGTCGCGTCGGGGTTCGCGACGAACATCTGCCACAGCACATCCCGGTACGCGTGCCAGCACGCGTACGGCCCGTGTCGACCCGACGCCGCCGTGCGCGCACCGGGCCCACGACTGTTCACCACGCGCAACCGCGCATTGAACGAGCTGCGCCGCGACCAACGTGCTTCCGGCGCAACGATCACATTTCCCTCGTACGCTCGACGCGACACATCATTCGTGACCGCGTAGAAGTCATCCAGGGAAACGCCACGTATATTCACGTTCCTCCCTCGTATGGATCGGGAACAACTGACACGCGACGCTGCGTCGATGAAAGCGGCTATACTTCAATACGGCGCCAGCAACCGCCCAACCGTCCGGGCGAGAGCCAGAAAACCAAGTTCCCTCCGCACACGGACAGCGGCACACTCCACCGCTAACGACCAACGGCCGCAAAGCGAAACACGCCAACAGGTCTCAACCCGCCAGCGCATCAACGCCTTCACCTAAATACGGCGCCAGCAACCGCCCA